>DAOVDG010000077.1 GCA_030669595.1 Candidatus Thorarchaeota archaeon | reverse complement strand
AGGATTGCAAATGCTTCAGCCTGCGTTGCACCCTCCTTCTCTGAGAGAGCAACTAGCCTTTCAGCAGCTTCTCTTACGTTCATTCAGCCACCCCCCACAACAACGCGCGCTCTTAGATGAGGTCCACCACTGGAAACGGGCACCCAGTCCTCTTCGCCCTTTCCACAAGTGCCGCCGGAGAACTCCAGAGTATCGCCTACTGCGTCAACAGTTTGTAGAATGTCTAACACCTTGCCAGCGACTGACACGCTACGAACCAATGCCCCCAGTTCGCCGTTCTTGATAATGTAGCCTTTGAGCGCCGATACCTGAACACCACCTCCAACCACATCTTCCATTCCGGACATTGCTTTTCTTATGTAGAGACCGTCCTTTGTATCCGCAACGATTTCATCGCTCTTCCAGTCACCGGCATCAAAGAAAGTATTAGTCATACGGGCGAAAATGCGGCGGTTATAGTCTTGAGCACGACCATTGCCAGTTGGCTTGGTTCCCATTACAACTGAGGTCTCCAGGCTATGGAGATATCCTGCAAATACGCCCCCATCGATTATCGTGGTTCTTGATGAGGGGGTTCCTTCTGAGTCGTAAGGGATGCTTCCAGGCTGACCTAGCAGGGTGCCATCGTCAACAAGTGTAACTAAGTCAGTAGCGATTTTCTTGCCGACCATATCAGTCAGGAACGACCTGCCCTTCACAACTTCATCTGCTTCGCTGCCATGCCCACACACTTCGTGAGCTATAATACCAGCCATGATTCCATCCAGAACGACAGTCATCTCGCCAGCAGGAGGTTTCGCAGCAGAGAGAAGATCGATTGCGCCCTTCGCGCTCTTCTCAGCAAACTCGTTTACATCAATCGTTCGTATGAGTTCATAGCCGCCCATGATATTTCGAGACTCGTAGTCAAACTGCATCCGAGTTCCTTCTCTTGCTACGGATTGAACTACTGCCACGGTGCGTATCTCATCCCATTCCAATCGAGAGCCGTTGCTATTCACAAGTCTGAAGATTCTCTTGTTGTCGTTGTAAACAGAGTTTGGATTAACAATTCTCTCGTCAATCATCTGGCTCTTATCAAGCGCCATAACGAATTCCAATTTTTCCTCCATTGGCACATCTGCAGGATTCTCTTTCACCTTTTGCCAAACGGTCTTGACCTCAGAAGACATCGTGCTAAGGTCAATGGCCTGTCTCGAGTGTTTGGCGCTAGCCTTTGCCATCCGCGTTGCATCAGAAATAAGATCACTCAGAGTTTCCTTTGTAACAGAACTTGTGGTTGACGCCTGACCCCAGCATTCTCCAACAAGTATCCTCGCAACGGCGCCGGACTTGTTCACGCTGTTGAGAGACCGTAGGTCGCCATTGACTACGGCCATATGCGTTCCCTGATGAATTTCTTGCCGGATGTCTGCAAACGCGACATCACTATCGGATATGCTCTCGATTGCGTTCTGCATGACATCAAGCATGGGTTTCGCCCCTTCGAGCACCCGTCATTCTCGTGATAAGCGTTTGCGATGGCGCACAATTGAGATGCAAAGAGGAAATGCTGAAGAAACAAGAGAGTGGTTATCAGACGTAGAGTGTGCCCTTCATGACTGTGACACCAACTCCGCTGACCTTCACCTGCTCAATACCCGCAGTATCGCCCTTCACCTCAACAAACACCTTTCCCGGGCGGTCCACGTAATGACCTTGTTCGATGACGATGCTTGTCACTGGATATGTAGGAGCCATTAACCCGTGGCGTATCATGTAGCTTCCTAGGCATCCTGCAGGAGCACCAGAAACCGGATCTTCTGGGACGCCAAGAGCAGGGATGAAGACACGCGCCTGCGCATCAGACGTCGGCTCGCGCACATCCCTTGTGAAGACACAAAGTCCCACAAAGTCCCCAATCTCACACAATTCCACTAATGACTGCCAGTCCGGAGAGATACTGTCAAGGGACTTCTGTGTGGATAATGGAACCATCAGATAGGGAGTTCCTGTGCTGACGGTTTCAACGGGATTCGGTGACATGATATCAGCCAGGGAGAGACCCAGAGCCGCGGCGTAATCTCTGGGATCGTAGCTCGCAAGGAACTCAGGCTGCTTATGCGTAATCTGAACTTCGTGGACGCCGGTGGCTACGTTCTTGACAATCTCTACTGGTAGCAACCCGGAGCTCGTTTCCAGATTGAATAGGGTCACTTCGCTGATTACTTCAACAAGACCCTCCTCAACTAAGACGTGGAAAGCAGCAATGGTGGGATGCCCAGAGAACCCGATCTCGCCTTTAGGAGTCATGTACCTTAATCGAAAGTCACCGACACGAGACTTGGATACAAATACGGTTTCTCGAACATTCATCTCTCTTGCGATATTGGTCATCGTTTCTGCACTCATTCGGTCGGCTCCAAGCACGACTGCTGCAGGGTTTCCCTCGTACCGAACATCGGTGAAGACGTCAACCTGTACAACTTGAAGTTCACGGTGTCGGTTCATGTTTTCACAGCCTGGAAGCTATGGTGCTCCCGCATTAATTAACAATCGCATGCGGTAATCATTGAAGAAAGAAAAATGAGAAGGTGGCGGTCATCTGGGTAATCGTGGTAGGAGGGGGGAGTTTCGTAATTGAGGGCATGTAACGAAAAACTAGCCCAAACAACCGCCTTTGCTTAACCAGTCATAGCAGGATATCACCCTCGAGTCCTACCATGTCCAGAACCATCTACAACCTGCCTTCTTATTAAACCTTCCGTGCGTATTTGAGTTTAACCCGGGTTTAATAGCAGGCTCATTGTCGACTCATTTCGTGTTGGAAAACCAAAAGAGAGAGAGAGGAACCCCCCGTAAGGGAGGCTCACAGTGATTACTGCAGGAATCTCAGATTGATTGCCAGTGCAGGGTTTGTTGGTGCGGTCCGCACGCTTTATTCGCGCTTGTTTTCGGTTTCCAACTATATCAGCCACTATATGGGCTGCTGATGGTGTCTTCTTCCATCTGTGAAGGCTTGCGCTTTCTTCTCCATTCGTCGACCGGGACTGAGAATTTCTTCTCCACTCGTGACCTGTGTATGGTATTCATTGTACAGAATGGGATTATCCTACCGTCGGGCACAGCGTAGTTGATGTCGCAATGCTGCACACGCTCTAGGTCCAAATTGTATGGGTCCTGGAAATGCATCATTCCAATCATGATTATCCGCTTCATGAACTTCGAAAGGGCCTCGTAGTCGCCCGTGTTCAGGAATACATTGAGCAAATTCTTGAGTAGTCCACCCTTAACGTGGCGAGCGCCCATCGCAATCTTAGCCTTTGCACGCTTGCGTGGAAATCGTTTGCCGTCAGCATAGATATTTGAGATATCTGTGAATATTTGGATGAACTTATCAATATTTATCAAGTCTGTAATAGGTCTGTAGCTCCCGTCATCGTCAATGTAGATGAAAGTGGACATCCCACATGCGAAGTGTGTGCCGAGTTCAAGCTCTGTTCTACCCTTCATGAAACCTAGTCCACGGCCTACAGGCATCATCGAGGGCACAGTGAACCATTCCGAGGAGGGTATTCGGCCATCGGTCTGTTCCTCAATTAGCTTGATGACATCGGGGATTGTAATCCGCATCTCTCTCCGGGCATCATGATTAATCCGGCCAGTGATGCTCACAGGCTGGAAATTGACACAGCGAATCACATCACGGTTCTCAACAGCGAAATCAATGATCTTCCCAACTTGCTCATCGTTCACGCCGCGAACCACTGTCGGAACCAGGATGAGAGAATGCATGCCAATCTCGCGAGCATTCTGTATCGCCTGCTTTTTCACAGGCAAAATGTTGGCTCCTCTGGCTACAATGTATGGCTCTGGCGTGACACCGTCAAATTGCATATAGATCGTTGATAGGCCTGCATCACGAAGCTCTTGCAGGTATTCTTTGCTCTTTCCAATTCTAATGGCGTTGCTAGCGATCTGAACATTCTTGAATCCTAGCTGCTTCGCCCATTTGATGTATTGTGGCAGGTGCTTGCAAACGGTTGGCTCTCCACCCGCAAACTGGATAGCGGGGGTAGTAACTGGCAGGTTCCTCCGGAGATTCCTCATCATCTCAAGGACTTGCTCCGGCGTGGGTTCATACACCATACCTCCTTCCGCAGCCACTGCAAAACAGATTGGACATCGCAAGTTGCATCGATTGGTAACATCAAGCAAAGCGAGAGCTGTGTGAGTCTTGTGTTCTGGACATTGACCACAGTCCTCAGGACATCCTTTCACGGTCTTGGTCCGGGGATTGTCCAGACCCACTGTCTTGAACCACATTTTCTGGGCCTTTCTCCACATGTCTGCGTCGCCCCAGTAGACATCAATGAACTCACCGTGCTTCTCGCAGGTCTTCTTGTACATGACCTTGCCGTCCTCTTCGTAGAGGGTAGCATCTATCACATTTACTTCATCATGTTCCAAGAAGCACTCCGGGCAGATGGATTGTGTAGTGTATGGAAGTTCTCTCTCAGGGTGTTTCTCAACATGATACCTAGAAACGTTCCCATGAGTGAGCGGCTCTTCCGGAATTGGCTTTACTTCATCAGTTGCCACGAGTGTTCAGCTCCATAATAAGATACCACCACTGAACAGGGGGGTATTAAATGCAGAAGTCTGAGTTTTTGGATATAACCTTTATCCAATGTTTCAGAGTATGATGAGTGAGTCATGCGTGGTTTTCTGAATCGTCGAGCAATAGCACGTAGCCGCGCTCAAAGCCACCCCGCGTCTGGTTCTTCTCTGCCCTCAGTTGGTCAAGTTTGGCGTGACCCAGACCCCTTAGCTGAATCAGAGCATCGATGACTTCAAGGAGATCAACAATCTCCTCAGTTTCACCGGAAGAAAGAAGCTCCTTCGCCTCTTCAACAATTTTGGTTCGCATCAACAGGTCCAGTTCGTCCTCTAACGCGATTCGTACTGTTAGTTGCGCATCCTTAGAGCGTATGATCTCAGGAATTCTATCACGCACTAGCTTTTCTCTCAATGATTGCACCAGCAGGACTATCGGGTCATCTCAACGCAAGAGATACCTCAATCTGAGGTCTTGCCTCTATGACAAAGGCATCAACGGCAGCATTCACATCTTCGGGGAGGTCGGAGGTCCAAGGCTCATCCGCGCCCCGAGAAATCGACTCAGTCATCGAACCAAAGGGTAGGTATCGCGGTGTCAATGATTCATCGAATGAAATACTGCCAATCCACTGTCCTTGGTTCACCACTTCGTACACTGGCTGAAACTTCTCCATCTCTGCGGGAAAGATGGCACTCCAATAGAATGACATTCCATTGAACTGTCCCGGCTTGCCGAGTGGAACGAGATAGCTGTCCATGCTCGCCTTCGCAAAAACGAGATTGTATAGAATCCCAACGTTGCAGTTAAGACAAGTGTTGAACTCCAAGCCATCGCCACTTGACTGAACATATGCAATACCATTCTTCTCAATGTTATCATCATTGCAGTGAACGCATTGGCTCATTCCCCATCGAACTTCTACGTGGCTCTCAAATGGGCCCGTTAGGAATCTGGTCTTGGCACCCTCAAAGGCTGCCTTCACGGCCTCGGCGCCCTCGGAGTCCATCTTTGGTCTTATGGCACGCCAGACTTCGAGCAGATCCTGCCACGATGTATTGTATATCATATCTGCGAGTTTATCCAAGGTTCTGTCTTCCAGAGCACTCATCGATTATCACCACTATTCGGGCACTAGTCCCCATCTATTTGACTGAGAGAATCATCTAGCAATTAAGTCTTGGTCGGGTCGCTCTTCAACGCGTTTAATGGTTAGCACGTGTTAGCCGAACATTTTTATTAGCGTGAAAACGTTCGTAGCAGACAGCCCTAGAAGGTGGATAGCAGGATGGATTGCCAAATTAACTAGCGTCGTTCCTCCAAGACGATTGCATGGACCCGGTTCATCCTTACCTTCGTCCCGATTCAACGGGTGTCTTTTACACTCATTGCTCAGGTCACATCAATCAGAGAGGTGTTCAGTTTGAGTTCATTACCTAAGCGCTATAATCCTTTGGCCGTAGAGAAGGAAGTACTAGAGTTCTGGGACACCAACCAGATCTATGATAAAACCGTTGACTTGAGGAAGTCAGGCCCGGCTTGGAACTTCCTTGAGGGTCCTCCCACGACAAACGGCTTTATGCATGTTGGTCACGCGAGAGGTCGAGCTATGAAGGACGCCGAGATTAGATACCAGACCATGAAGGGATACAACGTCTGGAGGCGTGGGGGCTGGGACATGCAAGGTCTCCCCGTGGAGCTAGAAGTAGAAAGGAAGGAAGGCATAGCAGAGAAAGGCCACATCGAATCGAACATGGGGATGGACCAATTCGTTCAGAAGTGTAAGGATCTTACTGATTTCTATCTTGACCGATGGGTCAATGACTCGATAAGACTTGGTCTTTGGTTGGACTATCCAAACGCATACCAGACACGTAGGGATGACTACATAGAGCATGTCTGGCACTTCCTAAAACTTGCGAATGAGAAGGGACTCCTTGGGAGAGGGTATCGTGTAAACCCAACATGCCCAAGGTGCAACACTGCCCTCTCAGGGCACGAGGTTTCCCAAGGATACATGACGAAAGTAGACCCATCAGTGTATGTGAAGTTCAAACTTCAGGACAAAGAGAATGAGTACCTAGTAATATGGACAACAACTCCATTCACGTTGATATCAAACGAGATGGTATCTGTCCATCCCGAATACAGGTACGTCAAGGTGAAGGTTGGAGATGAACTATGGTGGCTGGTAGAGGACCTTGTAGACACTGTTATGGAGAAGATTGGGGTCAAAGACGTCCAGGTCGCCGATGAACTCATGGGTAAGGATATGCTCGGTTGGAAGTACGTCCACCCATTCAAGGACGAGGTTCCTTGGCATCAAGAACACAATGAAGAATACATGCACGCCATCGTAACAGGCAAGCATGTTACCGTGGATGATGGAACGGGCCTTGTCCATACAGCACCAGGCTTTGGACCCGATGACTTTGTGGTCGCTCGGGAATTTGGCGTTCCTGTTTTTGTGCCAGTCACATCGGATGGTAGATTCACAGATGAAGTTCCAATGCTAAAGGGCAGGTATGTATTTGACACAAATGAAGACGTTCCGCGGTTGCTTGAGGAGAAGGGGCTTCTCGTTCATGAGGAGGAAATTGAACACGAGTATCCGCATTGCTGGAGATGCGATACTCCGCTCGTATACCTGGCAGACAGCACCCAATGGTTCCTCAAGATGACTGGAGTTCGTGACAAACTCGTTGAGCAGAACAAGGCAGTTGATTGGATTCCGGAATGGGCTGGTTCAGGCCGCTTTGGTGATTGGTTGGCGAATGCAGATGACTGGTGCATATCTCGCTCCAGAATCTGGGGATCACCACTTCCGGTGTGGGTCTGCGATGACTGCAATGCAGAAGCTGTTGTTGGCTCCAGAAAGGAACTCAAGGAGCTGGCCGTCGAGTTCCCTGATGAGTTTGAGATGCACAGACCTTGGGTTGACCGAGTTGTTCTAGAGTGTAAGAAGTGTGGTGGGAAAATGCACAGGGAACCTTTCGTCACTGACTGCTGGCTGGATTCCGGTCTCGCTCATACTGCCAGTGTGGATTACCTTAAGGACCCAAGTCTGTTCGAGAGTTTATTCCCCTATGACTTCATCACTGAAGCTGTCGATCAGTCCCGTGGGTGGTTTTACAGTTTGCTCTACACCTCGGTAGTCATGCACAACAATGCGTCATTCAAGGTGTGTGTAAGCCAAGAACATGTTCTTGACGATGATGGACAAAAGATGAGCAAATCGAAGGGGAATGTTGTATGGGCTAAGGATGCATTTGAAACCGTGGGCGCAGATCCGTTTAGGGTCTATGTCCTTACACGGTCTGCGTCATGGTCTCGGGTAAACTACGATCAGAAAGAGATTGATTTGGTCCGGAGAAATCTTGACATCCTCTGGAACGTCACGCTCTTCGCTGAAACATACATGGGGCTCGACAAGTTTCAGTTTGACTTGAAGAGGCTTAAGAAGAACCACAAGAGGGCAGAGCTTGAGGATAAGTGGCTGCTTTCAAAGGTTCAGAGTGTCGTTGGCGAATTCCATCAATACATGGAGAAGTATCTTTGGCATCAGGCGGGCCGCGTTCTACTAGACTTCATCTCTGATGATTTGAGCAGAGTCTATCTGCCGATAGTGAAGAAGCGAGTCTGGCTAGATAGCGAAGACCCCAAGAAGATCATGGCGTACGATGTCATGTACTATGTTCTTCAAACTATACTGAGATGCTTGAATGCATTCACGCCATTCTTGGCTGAAAAGCTTCACAGGGACTTTTTAATGCGTTTCCAGAAGAGCCTCCCTGAATCAATCAACATAACCGACCTGCCTGAAGTTGAGAAGCCCTTCCTTGATGTGAAGAGGGAAAATGCTTTCGATGTTCTACAAGAGCTGAGATCGGCTTCAAGCCATGCTCGAAATAAGAAGGGCGTGAAACTAAGGCATCCTGTGGCCAAAGTCACACTGATAGCGGCCTCCAATGAGATTGTTGAGAGCGCCAAAAGTCTCAAGCCACTGCTACTGGATGATCTCAACACAACAGATTTCGAGGTCTTTGAAGCTGATGTCATGGCAGGCTTCGTGCAGCTCTCGATAAAACCCGACTACAAGGTCATGGGACCCAAGTTCAAGGATAAGATGAAGGACCTTGTGAAGGCACTTCAGGAAACAGATGCAGCCAAACTGAGGGATGACCTCGAGAAACGTGGAACAGCAATAATTGAGGTCAATGGCCAGAAACTGGAACTCGAACAGGGAGATGTGCACTTTGAGGAAACGCTGCCAGAGCATCTTAGTCACGCTGACAGCAAAGTTGGTCGAGTCTATGTCGACATCACTCGCACTCGTGAACTTGAAGCGATGGGTCTTATCAGGGATGTTACCCGCAGAGTGCAAGTCATGAGAAAGGAGATAGACTTGAGTGTTGAACAGAACATAGATGTGCTAATCCGATTCTCCGAATCTGAATCAGTGGAACTAGCTGAAATGCATAGGGAGTACTTGACCACAGAAACCCGAACTGACTCCCTAGAGCTAGTAGGTCCGAAATCAAAGCCTAAGTGGTCCACGTTTGGCTACGCCAAGGAGTGGGAAATAGATGATCTTACTATCAAGGTTGGTATGAATCCCAAGTAGTTGGTCACACAGGACTTTTGTCCCTACTCAGAACCTCAAGCAACGTGTGAAAGAACGCTGCGTTCTGCTCAAGAGATGCTAGAGATACCCACTCATTAGGCCCATGAAGGTTATCACCTTCAGGTCCGAAGTCAAAGAGGTCGGCCCCATGGCCCGCGAAGTAGCGGGAATCAGAAGCTCCTGATCCTTCAACCAATCGGGGAGGAATCCCTTCCTTCTGCAGCGCCCACACCACAGTTCGAATCAATAGGGAGTCGGGATTCGAGTCTATGTATCCTGCGCCTGCTTTTGATTGAAGAGAAAATAGCTCAACCTTGCCAGCAAGAGCCGTTTCGAGTGCCTGTTGTACTGCTTTACCATCGTTCGTCATGGCCCGGATGTCACAGTAGAGAGTCCACAGGTCTCGGTCAAGTGAAAGGAGGTTGGGATTAATGATTGTGCCTTTGTCGGATGGCATGGTCGGAAACGGAACTTGGGAGATAGTCAACAGGGACCTCAACAGGTCAGTCAGAGCTGCATCATATTGGACTTTCACCCCAGATTCATCGGAATGAACAAGGTCCATCTCTACCCAGTTCGGGACAACATTCGACTTCAGAAATGCGCCTCTGATATCTGACACTACTGTGTCAGGATGCAAATCAAGATACTTCGAAGCTGCAAGCATGGCATGGCGGTCAACACCCGGTCGAAGGTACGCAGAATGACGAGTGTCTGAACCAAATACTTCTGTCGTAAAACGTATCGTTTCTTTCTTGCCACGAGTATCAGAAATCATTCTTTTCACTTTGATGTGCGTTGGAACTGTATTCCTGCGACGGTGGATGACCTGCTGATGAATGCCATCCGCGATAACGATGTAGTCAGGGAACAGTCCTTGCTTAATCAGATAGTTCCGAAGGAAGAGCGCTCCATTGACACCGCCTATCTCTTCATCGCCGGTTGTAGCCATCATCACGCTGCAAGGCAGGTCCGATTTGGCTAGCTTCTCAGCCAAGAGGAACATCGAAACAATGTTGCCTTTGTCATCACACGTTCCACGACCGTATGCTCGATCCCCCTTCACCTTTAGCTTGAATGGATCTGAATCCCAAGCATCTCCAACAGGCACAACATCATGGTGCGCAAGGAACAGTATCTTGGACTTGCCCTGGCCCCGTCGCGCAAAAGATGTATAGAAACCATTGGATTCAATCAGTTCGCTGATGAAGCCAAATTCCTCCAGTTTGGACCCTATGTACCTCGGACATTCGGAGGAGGCTTTCTTGTCTTTGCCATCATTTACAGTATTGAAGGATACAAGCTTCTCAAGCTCTCTAACTGCACTCAAAGTCATTGTAACTCAGATAGAAGGAATTAACCATGAGTCAAAAAGGTATGTAACAGCTGCAGAAAACCTGTACAAAGCTGGACATCTCCTAGATGAATGGCGAATCGAAGACCCTTTCTTGTAGGTGTTAATATACTCCAGAGAGGAACCGGTACATGTAGTGTCAGTCTAGGACGAGAACCAAGTCCAAGGATGACTCTACCGTCACCGTCAGTTGGCCGGGGACG
>DAOVDG010000066.1 GCA_030669595.1 Candidatus Thorarchaeota archaeon | reverse complement strand
CAAGGTACGGTGACTGCAATGGAACCTGTCAAGGTGAATGGTACCGAGTATCCGATAGACGCATTAATAGTCAAAATCGAGGATTCCGAGTATAAGGCAACAGATGTCAGTGAAGACAGTGCTATGCCCCTCAAAGTCGGTGTAGAGATCGCCATTCACATCAAAGCTGAACCACTTCCAGAGGGAGAGCATAAAATCGATATCGCGCTTGTGACTAAAGAGGCAGGTAGACTAGCTTTCGACGTCAAAGACACAATCTAAGTTCCTACATTTGCAGAGGGTCTGGTACCTTCTGCATTATTTTTTTTCTCATCCGAAACTGTTAGTCCTAGATTGTCCGATGCATGCTCGGTTATTTCCGTTTAAGCCGCACGAGGATAACAACCACCACAACGGCTGCAACCACGCCCACGATGCCCAAGACTAGCACAAAGTCCATTGGAGGAGGGTATCCGTTGAAGGTAGTATCAGTCGGTGTGGCCGTCGATGTCGTAGGAGTTGGCCAATCGGGATTGTATGTGTTGAACACGAATCGCTCATGGCTCCATAGACTTTCAGAATCGCTGGCATACACGTCTAGAGTGTGTTCGTCAGGCTCGTCAGGGAATCCAGTAAGAGTTGTAGAGTTTGAACCACCGTCCCAAGAGTAGAGCACCTCAGCTGGAATCTCACTGAAGTAGAGTTGAGGCAGAGTTCCGTTCCTCTTCATGCTGTTATTAGCGAGAAATCTGCCTTCAATCTCGATGGGCCCGTCGTAGGGTAGCTGGTACTGCTCTCTTACCACGCTAGAGAGATCAATGGCAGTAAAGTTCACTTGGCCTGAACGGACATCAACCTTGAGGTAATGATAGAAGGCACCACCCCATGGAGTGCTGTACAGCGGTGCACCGGCACCGCCTGTGATTATGTGAACAACACCATTGACCGTCAATCTATCGAAGAGGTGGTCATGTCCAGCGGCGAAGAGGGTGACATTCTTGTCTTCAAAGAGCTGCTGAAGCCGTTTCATCTCGGTCATATTCCTATCCAATGCGCTCCTTATGTGCCGCAACGGATAGAGCGGTTGATGAGCGAAGACGAATTTCATACTATTTGTTGTGTTGGTCAGATCGTCGACCAGCCAGTCATACTGAGCGCCGGTTATCCGTCCTTCGATGTATTGCTCCTCGGAGTTAAGCAAAGTGAAATGGACACCAGCATAGTCAAAGGAGAAGTATGGTGAGGGTTCGTCATACATCTCAAAGGCATCAAAGAAGTACTCCAGACGCAAAGTACCAGTGTAGGCGCTTGTATCATGATTGCCAAGCACACCATAGATTGGTGCATAGTGACCAAGCCGGTCAGTGATGTTTGTGAAACGCTCCCAGGCGTCAAGATTGTGGCTGTGGTCATCAGTGACACCGAGTACGTAATCGCCGGTCATTATCACGATGTGTGGTTCCTCTGCGACTACCAAGTCAACAAGATCACTATACTCCTGAGGTTGTACTGGCGCGGTGTCTGTGGCTGGTCGGTTATCGCCAAATACTATCATCTTGAACTCAGTCCCATCCGCAGGAGCCGTCTTGAAATGGTACACGTCACTGGCGGTGCCACTAGATGTCACTTGATAGTAGTATCTGGACCCCACGGCGAGACCGGTCAGTGTTATTCGGTGATCCCCAACAACAGTGCTGTTACTTACAGTTAGATTGAGGTTCAATTTCTCCAACCCATAATCTACTGTGGCGTTCATGGGTACATCTGTTCTCCAGAAGATTAGAGCCGAGCTGTTTGTCACCAAGTTCACAGTGGGGCCCCTGACAAAATGAGCGGGGGCGGCCTCAGTGAATGACCCCTCAGGAGCTATATCCGGATTCGGAGATGTCGTTTCCACTAAACCCAGCAATAGGGGAAGCAGAAAGAGAACAAACGCGATGGAGAAACTGACTGACCTGCGCAATTAATGCCACCTAACCCCCTGAGGTGAGCCGTTGCACTTAAGCACCATGGTAGCCGCCCCCACAATAGTTTTCAGCATTGCATCACAAGCAAGAAACGGTGGTTGGTCCAGTTGTATGTAAAGATTCGCAAAGATGGAGCAGTTGGAATAGGCAAAGGCACAGAAGGACATGCTGAGATTACTCTCGGTTACGGAGAGGCTCACATGATTGCGGCTGCGCTTGAGAAGCTCGCACAGACTGCACGCAATTACAAGCAGACCTACAAGAAGACTACAGATGTGGGAGGAGGGAATCGCATAGACTTTGAGAGAGCCGAAGATGGCACGATCACAGTTTCCGGCGATGGCCAGACTTATTTCCTCACTGAGAGCGAGGTGCGTGAACTTGCTGAGATGCTTAACAACCTGCCTCCTGTCGAAGTTGCCCCGCCTTCCAAGTATGTCCAAAAGATAGCCCCTGAAGCAGGTGTCTGTTTGATTGTCAAGAATGGTGGGAAGTCCCTGTCATTGACTCTGCCTGAAGCGGCATTGGTCAGGACAGCTATTCAGAATAGCATCGATAGTAGGTTCTTCTTGGAACCGATTGTGATTGGGAAGAAAAAGTTGCGTGTCATAAGGAGCAGTGACCTGAAGTGGCAGTTGAATCTCGATGAAAACGATGTGAGATTCACGGCTTATGAGATTGAGGCGCTGATGGCAGGACTCCATAATGGCATTCTTGATGTTCTAATGGATATGGTGAAGTCATTAGGCAGCGATGATATCGCAGACATTCGCGTGAAGAGTCGGATTCAACGGATTGAACAGGACTCAGCAGGTATCATGGGTGAGCATAAGAAAGCCAAAGGCAGAGTGCGAGATATCGTCAAGAGAGCAAGAAAGATACTAGGCACCGTAGAAGATGCTGAATTACGGCTCGAGGAGTTTGTCAAGATGTGCAGACACATCCAAGCGAAGTATGAACCTCAGTTCGTAAAGCCGTTCTTTGACCTGATTGGTAGGGCTTTTGTTACGGAATCGTAGGCTAGTGCGGCACAACTCTTATGAAAGCGAACCCGCTGAACCATGCATCTGAGGTCATTGACTTGAGCATGCGGTACATCAGCCAGCTTAGAAAACGATGGGGAACACGAGTTCCAAGGCAGTTCCTCCGCATGTATGGTCTTCATCGTGTGCCCTTCGGAAGCATTCTCAACAACATTTTTGATGCGCTTGACGAGCACAACGGGCATTTCTGTTTTCCAACCGTGGCTGCAGTTGCTAATATGCGCCCAGAGTTGGTACGACGGATAGTCGCTGAAGGCCACGAAGTAGCAAGTCATGGCTACAACCATCTCCGTTATCCAACGTTGACGCCAAAAGAACGGAAAAAGGATCTGATGCTTAGCCTTCAAGTCTACAGGAAGATGGGTATCGAAATCAAGGGATTTAGGGCACCCTATGACAACTACACTAATGATATGCCCGAATTAATTGAAAGCCTTAACTTCATCTGGGACGGCGGATTCGGATACAGACCAGAACACCGAGAGAAAGATTACTTCTTCAATGTGAAACTGAACGGTAAGATGTCGAGCACCATATACATCCCGCTCAATATCTGGAGCGATGACAGAATGATTGATGGTCTTGGAATGGGACCTGAGGCTGTAGCCACTCAGCTCAAGCGTGAGATCAAGAATGCTTCCACCAGCGGAGGTGTTGTTATGTTCGATCTGCATCCAATTAGGATTGGGCAACCTAAGTTCGTTGGTGCTTTGAAAGCTGTGATGGAATACTCTGCGGAACTGGGAGGTTGGTGCCCAAACCCGGTAGATGCCGTGAAGTATTGGAAGAAGCATGGCAAGTGGAAAGGAGATGCAACGTTTTGTTTACTGCTTACAGGTGACATTGATAACTGGGTTTTCGCAGACTACCTAAGGAGATATTTGTGGCGAAGGATGGATTCTGCCAACCGAAAGGGAGGTGTAGATTGACATGGGCAAAACAATCGGCAGGCTACTGAGAATTCTAGCTTGGTTGGCACCCGTCTACCAGTTCCGTGCATCAGTGCTCAGGAAGTGCGGTGTCAAGGTGGGGAAAGGCGTCTTCATCGGCTATATGGTCATGATTGACAGCGAATATCCGGAGTACGTCGAGATCGAGGACTGGGCCGCGATTGGCCCCGGAGCAAAGATAATGGCTCATTCCGGTTCGAGCCCATACCTCCAGAGAGCGAAAATCTACCATGGAGGACCAAAGAAAATCACCATCAAGAAGGGAGCCTGGGTGGCCAGCGGCGCAATCATCTTGCCTGGTGTGACTGTTGGAGAGGGAGCAATCGTTGCAGCGGGAGCTGTTGTACATAGGGATGTGCCACCCTTAACACTAGTTGCAGGCAATCCCGCAAGGGCAGTCCAGAGGCTGGAACCCAAGAAGGACTAACTGGAAGTCTTCTTGGAGAGCAGTCTTCTGATATCGGCAACCGTCCAGATGTCAACGACCTCGTCATCCTCGAAGAATATGCCAAACTCGTTTTCAATCTCGCTTATCAGAATGAGATGGGCCATGGAGTCCCAGGGCTCATAATCGCCTCGCTTCAGGTCATCTGTCAATTCATTCATGTCAAGGAGGAGGACCTTAGAGATTATCTCCGCAAGGGTATGTTCAGCGTCTGTCATCGTGTTACTCCTCAATGAGGTCTATCCAGTCTGGCACTTCGACTGTACCACGGGCAAGGTCAAGCATCCAGCTTGCACCGTCACCCGTCTCTTTTTGTTTGGCGAATCCGTGACGTTCATAGAAATCGGCTGCTGGTGTGTTCTTCTTGGTGGGTATGTATTCCCCTATCACGCGCCTAGCACCTGCAGTGTTAGCATCAGCAATAATCTTGGCTAGAAACGCAGTCTCTACAGAGCGTCCTATCACTCGACAACTCATGAGGAAGGAATCCACCGTCCAGGACACGTTCTTCTTTCTGACAATCGCGACTCCAACGACTCCCTCATCACCGAACTTGTCCTGAACTGCCATGCTATAGACTGCGGATTCCTCTGCATCCCTCAGGCTCTTGGTTTCGGCATCGGTGTACCTTCGTGTAGTCAGGTTAAACTGGTTTGTTTTTCCGATGAGCTGGACTACTCGGGGTGCGACGAAGTCGTCCGTCAGTTTCACTCGCACTTTGAGTTCAAGCGTTCTAAGGAAGTCCTCGATAGATGTAGAGCTATGCTTCATCTCTTCTCGCTTACGTTTGCCAACGTACATCTCACCACGAGCCATATCCTCCTTGGTGAGTGATAGTACATCGAACACGTCTAGCTTCTCTAGTGTGGTCCTGTAGAGGCGCGGGTTCTTCGGAAGGTCAACGACCATCACCTCGGGATAGGTCTGTCTGATCTGCTCACGTTCTGCAGGATTGTCGTCGATGAACACGATGCTGTCAAGACCGATGTTAATCTCCTTTGCCAGTTCTGCAATATTTGCTGCTTTATTCTGCCAATTAATTCTTAGGGCCGCGAAGTGCTCTTCTTTGAGAATCTGATGAGGATGTTCTCGTAGAACCTTGATTGCATCATCGAAATTGTTCTTACTGTCAACTGCAAGGATAACCCCTCTATTGTGGAGACTCAGCAATGCCCGCTGGAACTCCATATACTCTATGCCAGGGGAGGTTGGACCAAGCTTGATTCCCTCAATGCCGTCTTCGCCGATAATGCCGCCCCAGAGAGTGTTGTCAAGATCCAGCACGATGCACTTCTTCGCGAAACCCTTGAGAGCACGGAAGTATCGCATATACTCATTAGCAACGATTGGCGTGAACTCCTCACTAAAGGGAATAGAGCCTCTGTAGTAAGTGTTCCAATTCACAGTACTCGATTTGCCAAAGTTGGAAGCAACCGAATCTAGGTCCACAACAAAGACATTTGAAATGCTCTCAAGTTTCTCCTCTAGGAGCTGGTTGGCTCGACGGAAGAACTTCTTGAAACCAAGTTTCTGCTTGTTGTCGGCAACGCCCAATGGAGAAAACGTAGGAACAATGAAATTGTTCACAAGGACCAGCGCTGTACTGTTCTTCTCCAGTACCTCCGCTATTGCTGTGATGCTGCTCACCAGCTCCTTTATTGCAGCACTGCGACTCTTGCTGCTCATCCGGGGATAATTGGAGAGGAACTCCTGGTCCAATAGTGACCAAGCATCCACTGCAAGTACAATGATGTTCGGCTCCGCTTTGTACAGCTCTGAAGTTTTATTCATTGCTTCTTGGTGGTAGGTATTGAATCCGCCAACGAACGTGTGAGGGTGGAATCCTTCCAGTCGCACCTTGACATCAAAACACGCGGCAATCGGTTCCAGTGTGGATGAGCCAATTATCGCAATGCCCGCCCTCAGACCGGCGTCTTCCGATGGCTTAGGTGAAAGGCGCTGAATCTTCTTGTAGGCGCTCCAGAGGTTAAGATATGTTGGTGACTCACGCACCGACTTCAGAATCTCATCCACTTGGTCGTCTGCGCCGCTCATCACGGTTCACTCGGTTGGTAGCAGCTCTAATGCATTGCTGTCTAATATGCCCTGAACATACTCTTTGCCAGACTTGGACAGTGAGGATACTGTTGCGGCAACGGCAACCGCATGATTCTTGGAGTGTGAAAGGCTGACTGTGATCTCGTCGCTTTCAATCCCGTTCACATAAACATAGGGAGCTCCATCACCGTTGCGGAGGATTGCAATTGAACCCAATGAAGTTCCTTGTTTCGTTCCAATGGACTTGATCACGGCTTCCTTCCCTGCGAATGTTGTTGCTAGATGGGGAGCAGGGTCGCTGTAGCCATAACAGTAGTCAAGTTCTTTTGGAGTATATGTTCGCTTGATGAAGGGCGCTTCACGCTTGACGCCCCTGAATCGGTCTATGTCGATGATGTCGACACCAACGTTGAGGTTCATCTCCCTTGCGCCATTGGAGGCCTCATTTGTCAAGGTAGCTCACAAGCCCTTTCTTTGAACGAGTCTTATAATGATAGTGTATTATGCGGGAGCTCATATCCCAAGTTGTCCCGTATCGGGCTCAATAACCGCGGTGGACCATGGATATCGGTCCAATATCCGCTGCATTAGTCCCTTGACTTTTCGCAGTTCAGAAGTGCCAGAGTAAGCTAGAAGCAAGACAAGTCCACCTCTTGTTCTCTTGAATTTCTGGTACATCGTCTTGCTGGTATTGATCGTATCGCAGACCACCATAACATCGGCTTGAGGGATGTCAAGATCGCGCTCGCCGACAGGAGACAATACCAAAGCTCGTACATCAGCATTCTCCTTGAACTCCTTCAACACTTCGCCTTTGTCCTGAGTTCCCCCAGTGATTGTAAGCACTGGCAATCCTGCCGTCTCTAGTACGTTACGCACCTGTTCGACCATCTTAAGGTAAGAAGTGAGGATGAGCGTCTTTTGATGCTTCACGGCGACCTCAAGTACTCTCGTGACCTTTGCAGAAACTGTGGGAAGCGCACGCCTGAGTTGGGTGACGTTGAAGTAATGCTTCAGATAGTCCGCATGAAACATTCGCAGGAACTGCTTGGGTGGCATCGCATAGACATACTTACGCAAGAGAAGCAACCCAGAGTACCGTCCTTTTAGTTCATCATCAACTGGAAGCCGTTCCAGCATTAGATGCACTCTCCTTGCGTCGCCTGCAATGATGGCAAGATTGTCGCTCTCAGCGAGCTCGTTCATAATCTCAATGCGCGTGTCGCGTACGAGCTCATCCAGCACGATTGAGATTGACCTTATCTTGGGATCATTCACTTCTGCAATAGACAGGAATGTGGGGTCAAGATGTTCTTCGACGTCAGTACCGTACAGATCTTCCATTGTTATGACTTCTGAATTCGGAATATATTCCTTCAGTGTTACTAGCTCATCACGGATCTCCAGCTGCTCCTCGGTGAAGATAGCATGGTCGTCTCTGAGAGTTCCGCTCATTCCAATCAGCCATTTCTCGCCAAGGAATGTTAGAAGCTCATTCCATGGAAACACGAGTGCGGTTCTCGTGCTAGTTCTTTTGATGAGAGTGTCGACCTCGTTGATTAGAATTGCTTCAAATGGTTCTAGGAGGTTCAAGTTCTTTCGTGCAATGCCTGCCAGTACCTGCGGGGTTGCCACAATCACCCTCCTTTCTCTCAGCACCAGCGACCTTTGGCCTGACGGAACTCTGGATGATAGCTCACCTAGGTCGTCTTCGAGCCCGCCGTACTCGCTCCTGAGGTAGTCTACCGTTTCAGCCAGTGATGAAGAGGAATGAACTACGATGATGAATTTCGTATCGGGAAATCTCTCTGCCACAAGCTGGTGGGTTATGAACCGCTTGCCAAGACCGCAATCGAGTTCGAGAAGAAGATTCGTACCCTGCAAGTCGCTGATTCTGTCGAGGATATAGGTCTGATATCCTCGCGGAGTGTATGCTGACTTGTTTCCCGACATCTCAAGAGTTCATTCACAGCCGACGTTAAGAACTCATCCTTGGCGCAACATCATAATGGAAATGAAACCCTCTATTTAGCAAGAATAGTGCGAGAAAAAGGGATGGATGCTGGGCAAGCACCAAACCTGCCCAGACATCCGCTTCGTCTAGTTCCTACTTCTTTTTGCCGCCGGATGCTGCTCGTTTCTTAAGGACTACTAGCACCACGACCAAGACAACAGCTCCTGCCCCAATGATGATGTAGAGCGTGTAGTCGCCAAAAGGCAGTATTTGGGCCGGTAGGACCTCAAACACTCCTGAGGCTGTACTCCAAGTTCCTATTTCGCTCTCCATGTAGATGGCATAGGTAACATTGCCTACGGCAGTAGGAGTCCATGCGTATGTGTATATGTCCCCTGTGCCTACCATGGTGTAATTGCTGCCGCCGTATTCAATCAGGACTGTGTCAATCCCAAGGAAGTAGGTTACATTGATTGAAACCTCCACCTCGTTGCCAAGGGTGACAGGGTCTGGAATAGCAACGGGGCTCTCCCACTCAGGAGTGCTGACGAGTTTTTCGTACTTGAACTCAAGCTCGGACCACGAGGTCCAGATTCCTGTACTGTCGGATGTTCTTGCTCTCACATAGTACTCCGTTGCATTGACGAGCGCGGTGCCAGCGTACTCAATCACATTCTCGAAATGCACGAAGTCAAAGAGCATATCATATGCCGATGTGTCGGTCCCAACCAGGGGGTTGGTGACGGTGAGATTCCACATTCGATAGCCACCCGTATCCACGGTGAATCGAATTCGTGCACTACCACTGATTAACGCGTCCCAACGAAGCTCCACAAGTAAGTCATTCTCGTTGTTATAGTGGAAGATGTTGTCGATATCTATGACAAGGCACAGCCCAAGATTATGAACTACATACTCTTCAGCTTCAAGGACCTTAGTTGGCGTCACACCTCCATAATTCTCTGAGGGAGTGGTTGAAAGGCCTCCCAACCGAGGAGTTTCCACAAGATAGACAGTGAAATTTTCATAGACTATTTCAGCCGTATCTAATGTGCGGAAGTAGAGCTTGTCGATCGTACCACTATCAGCAATGAGCGACTTGTTATACTTGAGCTGGAAGACACCCGGTGTTCCGGGGTCTACTCCAAAGGGGTAGACGTTTGCGAATACTCCAGTGGAGTAGAGAGTATCTGTGGTCGCAATTCCTAGCCTCAAGTTGTATGTGCGCTGCATAGCGTAGATTGCCGTTGTTTCGGTGTACGAACCTGGACCCGTTACGGCTGCGGACGACCCGGGACCTCCAGAACTCGTCAAGCTAAGCCGTATCAGATCTCCCGTGTTGTTTGTGAGCCGAAACTCAATGAGTAGAGCCATGTCAATGCTGCACATGAATGTGTTCTCAATGTCCACAACAAAGAGTCCATCCACAACGGATGCTTCATAGACCTCTCTCGACAGAACCTGTACAGGCGTTTTTCCTCCATAGTTGGTCTCGAAGTCTGTTGTTAAATCCACGTCAGAATCAAGATTTAGCATATACACCTGAAGATTCTCAAGAACTGCAGTGCCGTCATTCACTGTTGTGAAGTACAGCTTATCCACAATCCCGGATCGTGAAATCATTGAAGATGGAAACTTCATCTGAAGGCGCACTTCATCGTCGCGTGCAAATGGGTGGGTGTTTAGCGAAGTTCCACCATCGTGGATTGTTGTTATGTTGGTGTGGCTCTGTCGCCAGAGATTTGTATCGTTGAAATGCTCATTATTCCATACCTCGACCTCATAGTCACGCTGAAATTCATTCGTATCTGGGTCAGTCACACCCCAAGAGATTATGGGCGTTGAGTCTTGGATGTAGTCTTTAAGTGGAGATGTGGAATGACCGTCCACGGCAAGGTTGGTCATTTCAGGTGTCGTATATTCCAGTGCTAGGTAAGACGCGTTGAAATGATAGTATTCGTCCTCTGTGAAGTACTTGAAGCAGGAAATGTTCGCTGATTCGTCAGTGGCTTTCAAGACCTCTGTTAGAATCTTATTGTCTTCCAATGTCATCCTGACATCGGCAGTCACGTCCCATCCATACCAGTTCTGGGGGTCGAACATGTCAGGGCTGGCAGGACTATCTATGAAGTCACTGGGCGTGTCTTCCAAAGAAGGCTGGTTATTCCACGTGATTGTAGTTTCCGACCAAGTGCTGTCAGGGGAGAAGTATGCACCAATAGGTGCGTCCTCATCGTCATAAACAAGATACTCGCCATTCAAGTGTGCGTAGAGAGTTGCGCTCTGAATTGCAACCTCCTTTGGAACATGCGTGAGGTCAAACTTGAGCCAACTCCGGGTGACTGTATCTTCATTAGGTTCCAGTCCAACGAAGAGACCGCCACCAACAATGTTGCCATGAAAATTCGTGTCAGGTGAACTATTTGAAACCCCTTCATCCTCAAGAACAGGAATTGTCATTTGAACTACGTCCCCATCAGATAGCACACTATTCCTAGAGGGCCCCTCCACCGGATCAAGATCCGCAGTGGCGTTCGGAACCATAATGGGCGTGCCCCAAGTTCCAAGACTAAGTAGAGCAAGTAGCATTACGGCTACTGTAAGTTTAAGTTTCATTTTCTTTCAATTCTCCTTCTGGTAGATGACCACTTGGAAGAACTACTGCTGAGAACAGGCGTGCAAGTTGGATGACTTGTCATATGTCCCTGCCTTCGTAGATTCCTTGGCCATTCTGCTGAGTGATTCCAAGCAATCGATTTATCAGTGATTCTTGGCGTATCCTATTATACTTTTAGCAAATCGACTTGCCTAATGCGGTGGAGCAGTGCCTTTCGCGCTAGTTATTGCCTATGCTGAACAAGAGATCCATCACAGTTACTCCCCGCTCTCGGGAACCTCATCTTCGTCAGTGACCGCTCCCGCAGTTGGGCTACCGATTGCATACGCTTCTGCTTCCTCACACGGAACTGGCTTCCTTGGAAGTGACTTTCCGCGGACCCATGTCGTATTGGATGGAATGACTTTATCCTTGGGAACCACGGACGTGGCAGCGATGAGCACATTGTCCCCAATGTCAGCACCAGCAAGGATGACAGCGTTCGAACCGACTGTCACATTGTTGCCTAGCTTTACTTTCTTCAGGTACAGACAACCACTCTCGTAGACATGTCCGCTCAGAATGGCATCGTAACCGAAGAAACAGTTCTCTCCGATTATGGTCCGCTCAGGATTGAACATGCGACCATTGCCAATGATAGTGTTTTTTCCAATCTTCGCTCCGAACAGCATATGCCTTGGCGAGGTGTCAAGGAAGATTGAGAAGAATCCTGCAAAGTAGGGTATGAGGATGTAGTAGACCTGAGCGAATTCATACAGAAGCCAGTCCTCGGTCTCTTGTTTGTAATACCCGTCTTCCAGGTGAGGAATGCCTCTGCGGGATAGCTTGAACATGCCTATGAGAATACCCAGGAATAATGCATAGCAGAATAAACCGACGGGAATTAGGAAGATAATGCCCCAGAACCGAGTGTAGACGATTGTTGGGAAACTCGCGGTGAACGTTCCTTGAAAGGCGCTCTGAATATCAATGAAAGGCCAGCCGAGTCCGTTGAGTATCGAGTCAATATTCCAAAAAGCCCAGGCGAAGAGGAAGAGAGCTGGGACAGATGCAACTATCAGACTGATGAGAATTGATAGAATCATGTAGGCGCCGTAAGCGAGGATTCTGGCCTTCATAGAGAACACTTCTTGGAGTGCTTCAGGACCATGCGGCACCTCATATTAAGTCATACGACATAAAGGGAGAAA
>DAOVDG010000112.1 GCA_030669595.1 Candidatus Thorarchaeota archaeon | reverse complement strand
CCATTGCCTTTGCGCCTCCCATGTGCAGCTTGACGCGTGCGCCGTTGTTACGGAGAAAACTGTACAAATCATTGTAGCCGGCTGCCTTGGAAAAACCCATGAGGTTCTTGATGACCTCTGCAGGATCGCGATCCTCACCGTCAACTTGTGAAGGATTTAGTACAAAACTCGCAAGGTTATCTTTGTAGTCTATCTTGCGAACAAGGGGTATCTGATACTTTGCCCAGTCTTCGATACAAGTCATGTTGAATGGGTCTATGTTGTTCTCCTTGAACAAGCGCCGATAGTATGGATGGTTAGGCCAGATTTGATATCTGATGAAAGCCCTAAACTTCTTGTCCTGCATTTGCTTGATTTCACGGTGGTTGGTCCTCTTGAGTTCCTGAAAAGTAAAGGTAGTCTTGGTCATCAGACAGCCTCCTAGGGCATCTCTCTCAAGAGCAGGTTAGGCCAAACCGCGAATGATAAACATTTCGAGCCACATTCGAAGAGGTATCAAACGTGCTAGGCTCTGAAGTAGAAACTCATAATAGTGTACTCTAAATACTCCACTCGACTGGAATCGCATAGTAAGGAGACTTGCAGCGTTGTCCGAAACTGACGAAAAACTTCAGAAAGGAATCATCGAACTGGACAAAGGCAACGACAAGAAGGCCTTTAGCCTCTTCAAAGAGGTGTTCGAGAGTAGGCAAAATAGGCTCATAAGAAAGGTCCAGGAGAACCCGAAATCTCCAACTCTAATGCTGGATGCAATGTATATGATTCATGGATTAGTTTGGCTCAGAGTGGCTGAGGCAGGCAAGGACAAGAAAAACAGCTTAGAGCTCATGGCCAAAGCGGTCGGTACAGTTGAGGCCGCAAGAACTGCACTCGGGCCGCTCGTGACTGGTTTGGCTCAATGGGCGGGAGAAAAAAGAATTACCGCTGTAAAAAACAAGGCACTTGGCCTCCTTGCAGCCACGAAAGATCTTGAGGACATGGCAAAGAAAGCCCTCGAAACACAAGTCAAGATGGGGTAGTCGAGGATACGCCGATTCCACCAAATCCTATGATTCCCGTTCTTTCATGTACTGAGTCCATTCTTCCGCAGGAAAGCGCTCCTTCATGATTTCGAGTTCTAATAGAACAGAGGACTCGAGGTCAACATCGAAATGGTTCACTAGCTGCATAAACAGACTGAAGACCTGGGCAAACTCTCTGGGGAGATCGTCCCTATTTGGCGCGTTATGACCGAGCCCTATCGCCTTGTAGCCCTCTTCAACGGTTATGTAGCGAGATATCTCTCCTAGCTCTTCGATAAGATGGGTGAATACTTGAGAGGCCGGAAACTTGTCCCATCCGCGCTCGCGTTCGAATTCCGCGATTACCTTCTGAATCTGACTCAGGTCCATCTACATCATCCTCTTCGTTATCTGCATGACTTGCGCTCTTGCTTGATCCAGCGCGGAATCAGGCGGGTTTGCCAAAGGCCCAAGTCCAATCGTTTCTGGAAGCGCTTCTCCGCCTAAGAACATGGCCTCGCTCACAGCATTCATCATCTCTACAGGTGGCAATACTGCGCAAGCTAATTTCACGCCGGGTTTAACATCCGGGATGTTGGTCACTATGTGCCAGATACGAGAGCCGTCGGTGCATCTGCAGGAGAGTAGGTTCTTGGAATTCTCTACAGGATGCGCCTGACTGACCTCCACTGCGAGGATATCAATGGCATATGCAGGATCCTCGTTGTGCTCAGCTAGCCTTGTCGGGATACCCTTCACAATGCGAAGCGTGTAGTCAACCTCGGCTAGTACGAGCTGCTCCTTTGCAGTTTTAGGTTTGAAACCGACTGACTCAACCGCGGCGTTATAGATATCCGCAAAACCATCGATGGCAGCAACCAGGTTCTTGGTAGCCTCAAGAACAGCCAATGCAGAGGCATCAATGTAGGAGTACTTGACCTCGTAGAGAAGACTTCCAGCAATCTTCAGCGCCTCAACCAGTTTGCCGTACTCCACGTGGACCTTGAGCCTTCTGCCACTTACTACGTCATTTAGGCGCTTGAGTGCATCTTCAAGCACTAGTACCCTTGCATCGTTCGCCGTGTCCATCGGCCACACCGTGCTGAAGAGTAGCTAGAGTCCCGATAAAAACATCTCCCAACGGGCGAGTAGGCCACGAGAAGTGATATATAGCAATGCGGGGTAACGGTTCAGGAGTCCCCTGCTGTGAGAGAGGTATATTGATTCAAGCCATCTACATCCTGGTAGCAGATAGCGGCCTTTGCGTACTTGACAGGAAGTATGGAAAGGCGGAAATGGACCCGAACCTAATCAGTGGTTTTCTGACAGCGCTTATTCAGTTTGGTCGTGAACTAAGTTCGGGCAATCGGGTACATGTCATCGATTTTGGAGTTTTTGATATCTGTCTCTCATTGAGGAACAACGTGATTGTCGCAGCTACAATCGACAAGACTGATGATACAAACGCAGCAATGGCAATCCTTAGCGATGTCAACAACGCATTTGTCAAGGAGTACCGTGAAATCCTGGCAAATTGGGACGGCAACCTAGAGCCCTTCGAGAAATTCAACAAGACCATCGATGCGATAACGAAAGACGGAAAAGCCTCAGAGAAGAGAATCGTTGTGCCAGTAATCAAGGGAAAGGTTTCCCCCATGCTAGTCCGTCTTGGTCAAATGAGGCAATCCACTTTTGATGTTGCCCAGAAATGCAAGGGTGATCTGACTACACGAGCGATAGCTGATCAGCTTGGAATAAAGCTGAAGGATGTCCAGAAAGCTATGCAAGAGCTTGAGGATGCGAGAATCCTCGAATGGAAGGATATCGGCTAGCGAAATACAGTAGTCATTCTCAATATCTACCATGCAAGAGTCAATTCGCCGACGGTTGACTTGAGATGAGCCATCTGGAGAAACTATTGCATAGCTATTGCATATGGCCCCATTCACTACCTGTAGCAATCAGTACGAGGCCAATCACAATGAGGCCTGGAGCAAGAACTCCAATGACAGTGTAGCCAAGAACCCCTGCAGCATCAGCGGCGAAACGCAAAGAATGGATTACCCGTCCAGCGAACAATACGAGGAAACCCAGACCCAGCAGGAAGTTTGATCGTCTCAGAAGTCCCCCGGACTGATATGCTAGATACCAAAAGAGCAGAGGTATAAAGAGAGCATAGATCACTCCGCCCAGTCCCGCAATCATATTCATGTCCGAGTATGGAAAAATGATTAGACCGAGTCCAATCAGGACTGCAGGGACTGCGAAGGCGATTTCAGCTTCTCTCTTCCCAAATACCATGAAGCCAGCTGTAGCGGCCAGTGTAGCCAACGCCATCCATTGGAAAAAGCCGCCTCCTTTCAGCCAGACGTCAAGCGTGCCAGCCAGATACGGAGCAAAACCGCTGTTCGTTCCAATCAAGGAATTTGGGTCTGCATAGAAGTCGCCTACGAAATAGAAGACTCTGCCGATAGCAAGAAAGAGAAAGAACAAAGCAGTAGCGAACTGGAATGGATTCTTGCTCTTCCTCCACCTGAAGAACATTAGAAAGATGAAGATATAGAAATAGAGTCCTACAACTAGGAACCACATGCCCACGTGCACCTCTCGGATTACAGAATCCACAGTTTGCATTGCAATCTCTCCATTATCTGCATTGCAGTTTCTCTGATTTAGGATAAAAATGTTGGCTGTGGGAGTCCATACGGGAGAATCATGGTCTAGGGCTGCAACTGCGAGATGATAAGGGGGCGTGGCTTACATGACCTTGAAGCATTCGCTAGTCACGAAGACTGGCATATACTGTAGTTCCCTGTGCTGTCATATCCAGCAGTGGCTCTTGCACTGAAATAGCCGTACTGTAGTCGTTACCTCCGCGATAGTACCAGCCTGAGAGCTCTATGGTGTATACATTTTCAGCACCTAAGGATGCCTGCCCATCCATCCCATCTGGAAGGTCGATGGAAACATATGCCGTCCCCATCGGAGATGCGCTCAGAACACACTCCATGCCCCAATCCGTGAAATTGACACTCTCAGTGAACGCAAACCTTAGTATACCATCTGCCGAGTATCGGATTCTGGTATAGTCACCCATCCTTGCGCTATTACTATAGATGATTGTAGTGTTGAGTCTGACCGAGCTGCCTAAGAATATGTCATACTGCATACCTGACCCAAGCACAATGTTCATGGAACGGATTCTAGAGATAGCTGTGAATTGCAGTGAGCCCCCCGTCAAACCTTGGCTCCCTCTAATTTTGAAGGCCGAGGACCGAAAGGTTGGGCCGTAGAGCTCGATGTTCAGTCTGTAGAAGACTGATGAGTCATTCACGAATGAGAGAGTAACATTGCAGTCCCTCAGGCTCTCAATGCTTATCCAACCCTTTCCTGTGAAGCCAAAGGTCCAGTCTTTCTCGTAGCGGAACTGCGTCCCAAGGGGGTTGATGACCATTACAGCACCGACAGACATCACTGCAACAACCGCAACCACTGCAACAGCTTTCACCTTTCGATTCATTACTCGTTCACATCCTATCATTCATTCAGTACAGGCGTATTTATCTTGCTACACCGGATGTCACTGGAATCCTCATGATGACCATTCCGAGAGATAGGCCCAAGGACACTCCTTGAAGGGCCTTTATTGCGATGTTCGTCATATGGCCGCTTATGCTTGTTGGACTCTTGACCCACTGTGAACCCGCCACCTTGAGCATAGCACTCGTTAAGACTGCCAATGTCATGACAGCCATGAATGCCTGTGCGCCACCACCGGGTCTCTGGGACTTGTCCATGCTGAGCATGTTGTCGAAGGCAAATTCAAAGATCACCTCACCGACAAGGTCAATGTACTTCTTCACTGCGACTTCAACTGCGGCCATAACGAATCTTGCTGTCTTTGTGCCAAGATTCCGAGCAAGCCATTGTGCCCCTCTGAACGACCTCTTGGCGAAGAAGCCGGATAGCTTCGAGGTGAAGGTTCTTGCTGTCCAGTCAACACCAGCTTGGATCGCCTTTTCAGCAGCCAAGACACCTGCCTTCCTTCCTAGGCTCTTTCCAATCGAACCAATCCCAAAGGACAGTATATCAGCGAGAAGCTCACCAAGGATAAGGTTCAATCCCTTCTGAGACACTAGGTTCATCATGCTGAAATTGCCGACGAAATTGTTATCGAAAGCCTGACCCCCAGTCAGTTCATTCGCAACACCCATCGCTCCATGGATGATGTGGTCGAACATTGACTTGCCCGTCACTGTACTCACAATCATGTCAAGGCCCCAAATTGCCAAAGAACCGCCTGTTACAGGGGCGGTAACCATCATGGCGGCCCCCAAGGCGACCATCCAGACCTTCATCTTGTTGGCCTCTGATTGCTGAGTTCTGCCCAAAGCGAAGTACCGGTTGATGTAGCTTCTATCGTACTCCATCTTCAAGTAGAAGATGTCTGCATAGAGCAGATTTCTTACTCT
Source organism: Candidatus Thorarchaeota archaeon (assembly GCA_030669595.1). GTDB lineage: Archaea > Asgardarchaeota > Thorarchaeia > Thorarchaeales > Thorarchaeaceae > WTCK01. Next base: position 1,032 of record DAOVDG010000112.1, on the reverse strand, counting down.
TGTGACAAGGTCAGTCGCCATTGTTGGATTCTCACGGTAAGCCCAGAGGGTCACAGCTGGAACAGTTGTCAAACTCCTGTTGTCAGAGAACCAAATTGGTGTGCCATCAGAGTTGTCGAGTTCCTTCAGGTCAAAGTCAATGTGAGTAGTACTGCTCGATGCAGTGCTGTTCACCCAGAAATCACGTCCAGCAAGAGTCAATCGAGCAGTGATGTAAATGGTTTCTACGTTGGGGTCTAAGCCAGCCCAGTCGAGCTCAAGATGAACTTCATCACCCCTGACAACCTGATGTCTGGCGATGGAGCCAGGAGCTGTGGCCCAGTGAATACCCGGCATAACTAGGTCAAATCTCGGATTCTCCTGTGTGTCCCAGTCTGACGTTTCAGTCAAAGACGGCCGAATCAGCATCGTTTCATTGAGCATATTGATCTGTTGCTCTATCGCACCGATTGCCTTACCTGTGCCATCGAGAGTTGCTGGATACTGGTTTGCATCGTACCAGTCTGCACCATCATAGTCCACAGCCATTTTCTCGATGAACATATCGAACAGACCATTGCCATACCTCTCGCTGCCTCCATCTGCCCATTGTGTGCCAGAACCAAGGTAGTCAGCCACACCTTCACCAGCACCTGACATTCCCAGAGCAAGCATGGCTGGGCCCATTGCGGCCATCCCAACTAACCCGAGAGCTCCCTCTCCACGCAGGGCTTGGCCATACATCTCGTCAACCCAGCCTTCTGAGTTCCATAACTCAAGACGGTCTTCCATTGTATAGTCTAATGTGACAGAGGTGACCACATCCTTGAGCGGAGTATGACCCCACAGATTCATGTGGTTGGCTCTGGCAATGTAGTCCATGTAAACCTCGGAGATGGAAACATTGTACCACGCATGGTCTTGGGAGATCATCTGAGATATGCCAAACGTGACGACTCCACCCCCATAGGAGTCAGCTTGGAATGTTATTGGATCAGCATATCTTGTGGGCGCCTTGTTTGCCCAAGTTCCATATTCTATGAACTTCCTGTC
>DAOVDG010000054.1 GCA_030669595.1 Candidatus Thorarchaeota archaeon | reverse complement strand
AACAAGTGGAGTGACGAAGGATTCGATTAGCGCCGCAATTAGCAAGAAGAACACAATCAGAGCATAAGTTCTCCAGATACGTTCGTCTGAGAGGAGATTGCGAGTCTTTGACGGGATAGAGTCCCAATCCTCTGCTTCAAGACTGGGCCACATGTCTCGGGCAATCCGTATGGCAACAGCAGCTGCAAACAGAAATGCAGGGATCTCCACCACCGCGTGAGGCAGGATGTGTGCCAAGAAGAAAGGCAGATTGCCATACATTGCGTTGATGATACTGAGGCCACCGAGGATTAATGCAGTCGAAAGGACTTCAGCAATAGCCAGAGACATCAGACTCATTTTGATGTAAGTGACTAGAGGATCTTCCGCCATAACTTGGGATCTTCCTCTCAATGCCACCCTATACAATAGCGTTAGAATCAAAGGTAGAACAACCAGCGCAATTACCGTGAACTGGTCATCATACACGAAGTATTCCAAGCAGAACAAGGTGACAAAGAGCGGTAGCCACCAGATGCCCATATCACGGCCGGAAACTTTGCGGATACCAATCACTATGAGGTAGAGCACCAGAAAGGCACCAAACACCAGCAGAGCTCGAAGCGCCATGTTGGCGGCCAGACCCCATGGCCAAGCATCGGGGTCAAAGTAACCACGTTCCATATCAAGAAGTGTCCAGAAACCAGTGCCCACAGCAACCACCAGCAAGATGATGCTATTGAACCATCCCATGCGATTGTCACCGGAATCCTTGCGCTTGGCTGCAACAAGCCACAGAATCGACGCCCAGAATATCGGTCCAATGATGAGCATTAGAAGAGTCCTGATGAGATTGTGTTCGATTATTATCAAGAATCTGTTGTCAGTCTGCGTCAGAACATAGTGCTCCAAGACCGCTTCTAGGCCGTTTGGCGCTGCAATCTCCGAGAAGACAGAGTCAATAGTTAGGCCTACTAGAGCAGGGTCGAAGAAAATAGTCAACAGCCAAATGCCAACAATCGAACAGACAAGCCCAAGGGCGAACAACTTGACTGCGTCAATAACGTCCTGTTGCTGAACGTTGAGCAATGGCCCCGAAACCTCCCCAGTCTGTTCCTTCCATTTCTCTTTATACTCGAAGAAGTACAGGATGAAGAGTGCTGTGCAGACATATATCGGCAGGTTCACGATGAATTGTAGCGCAAGACGCGCCAAGTATTGTTCATTGCCAGGAGTGATTATAATTGGACGTAATCTATAGAACACGCTTCCGCCCAAGTTGGCTGGTGTCGCAGCTATGTTGATCATGTAGTCCATCCCAGGTAGCAAATACCAAGTTGCGATAGAAACTGTCAGTCCAGCGATTAGGGCGAAAAGCTCGTTACTGCCCCCTCGACTCTTGGCAAAGTGACCCAGTATTCCGATAAGCAGCATTGAAGTAAATGGGATTGCTAGCATCAGCAGAGTCCACATGGTTGGGGTTATCATCAAAAAATTGTTGTCGGGATTATTCATGAGATTGAAGACATGAGAATCAACTTCCCCAGGATAGAGATAGAACTGAGACAATGCCCCATGAAAGAATTGATCTGCTGAGTAACGCAATGTCACAGCCATAACTGCCCCAACGAATGCACCTGTGACAAGAAGACCCGTGATCAGCGCTGAAGCTACGGTCCCTGTGCTCCCGCTGGACCCATTAGGGTCATAAGTTCTGCTTGGTTCATATGTTCTGCTTGGGACAGTTGTGCTGCTTCTGCGGTAGATCTTGTCGAACATCTTCTTGTAGAGGACCACTGCGAAGTCTTCAGTAAGCGGAAGCAAGAGCATGGCGAAGAGAATCGGGGGGGCTGCAGAAACTAGCCCGGCGATGTAGTAGTCCATCATTAAATTCAATCCGCCAATACCAGCGAAGTTGATGACGTTCCAAACATCAAGTGCAATGGTCCATAAAGTCAATAGAATGTTTAGTCTGAAAAACCAGCCGAGCACACCCCTCATCATCTCGCTGCCAATATCGCGGTCACCTAGCATGAGACCGGCCCCCTTGGCGATTCGATTTGATGCAGGATAACCAAAACGATAGATCCAAGTCAGGAATATCAATACGCCCAATACATAGGCATCTGGAGTGTTACCACGCAAGTAATCTTGAAAAGAGCCTTGATATGCACTGATCGACGGTAGCAACGTGGCGAGACCGATAATCAGATAGTCCTTCCATCCCTCCCTCCAAGCTTTGGCCTGCACTTGGGGATCAAGTGGCTGTGGCTCAACACCCTCAAACCTGATGTTGTCCAGCCGATCTCTCAGTCCCGAGTAACCGTCGCTCTTTGGCTCACTCCCAGTTATCCGACCAACTAGGTTCTTGAACTTCATCTGCAAGGGTTCCTGTAGTGCCAGCTTGATACCTAATACGAGCATCCCGAAGAGCGCTGCAATGAATGAAACCATCACCCAAGTCAGGTATTCCTGAAGTGCATACGCAACATGGAAGAAAAGATTGGTAAATGCTATCCAAGAGAGAAGTGCCATTGAAATGCTTGAGTCAAACTCACCCATGGCAGAGGTAGACATCATTATGTGGAACAGAAAGAACGTGAATGTCTTGAGGTACATGAGGACTATGAAGGCCTCAATGAACTTGTTCTTCCGACTTCCCAAGAACAGCAAATAGAAGACTGTCACAATGAGGGGGGGCAGTAGTTCAAAAATAACTGTGAGAAGATTGAGCGCGACCATCTTTCAAGACTCCGTCAGCCCTTGAAATACCTAGCTATCGCTTGCTCGTAAAAAAGGTTCGTTGGACGGACTGTTCATTCAGTTCATTGGGAACGACCCGGCCTCCACCATACCGCACCGCTTGTAAGAGAGATACTTCACTATAGTGAAGTGCAGGTATCTCCATCACGTGCAACGCGGTGAAGCATTATGGAGATTAGTAAGGAACTAACAGACGCGATAAATGAACAAATCAATTTCGAGATGTATAGTGGTTATGTCTATCTGTCAATGGCAACCTGGTTTGAGGAGCAGAATCTTGATGGCATGGCACACTGGATGAAGATTCAAGCTAAGGAAGAGTACGAGCATGCTATAAGGTTCTGGAATGCGTAAAATCTTACATTTTCCTAAATACTTCACAGCTGACAATTTAGGAAACTTGTAGGAGTTCCACCTTGCGGGACTCTCCCGGACCATAGTGTTTCTTCTCCTCCTCTGTCTAGTTAGGTTAGAATCTTACATTCGCCAAATAATGCTGTACTTGAAATGTTAGACAATCATAATTGTGTGGTCCTTATTAATTCTAGAGAGCCACTACATACTATGATAGGACTAGGCAAGTGGGTAAACGCTGTTTCACGCAGTCCACGCTCACTCCCGAAAACCCGAGGGAAGACGAGCTCTTCTCGAGGGAAGTCCTTACTCTCCTCTAAGGGCCCTGTATCAGGTCTTGGGGAGTCCGCGGCTGTTCACCATGCTCAGACGAGTGTTCTCAGCCTTGGTGACAAGGTTGAGATGAGTGATAAGGACCCCGCCGTGGCAAGAACTGTGGAAAACCTCTCTGTGGCTGGGAGTGATACCCCAGCAGTGAAACAGGAGAAGGAAACCAGGACTGTGGGAGGGATCCCATCCCGATGATGACAGACAAAGCCCCTGCTAATCTCAGGCTCTATAGGAGTCTTGGAGGTGGCGACACTGGCAGGGGACGGGTGGAACACAGGAATCTCTTGCAGTTGAGTGTCACTCATATGAAGTGTAAGAAATAGGTTTTCTGGAAACACATCACAGACCGTGGCGGCAAAGTCATGCTTAAAGCAATCAAGGCACCCAAGACGGAATGGGAGTCAGCGTACGAGGCATGGGATGATGCCTACAACCATGAATTGACCGTTTCAAAGCTGATATTCAAGATTGGCGAGATTGCTGACAAAGAGAGCGACCGAGCAGCAGGTTCAGTGCTCCAATGGTTCTATGATGAACAGATTGAGGAAGAGGAGCAGACCATGAAGGTCCGAGATCTGCTCAAGATTGTTGGTGACTCCACCAACGCCCTATTCATGCTTGATGGCAGACTTCGGAGAAGAGACACCTAATCGTTCCGCTCAACCGTCTATTTCGTGGTCTTGGCATGCACTATCCGAGCCGCGATTCTTATTCATTCGGTACTGTGCTTGCACAGTTCTCTTGCATTCAGCAAACAACAGAGTACTTATGTCACATACTCTGTAGCAGGGGCCGGTGCTGACCGCATATGCTACCTGATGACCTCATTAAATCTGTCAATGATACAGTTTCAGGGATACGAGCCCGGGACTATGTCAATGCCATCTCAGAGTTTCACCGAATACAAGCAAGTCCGGGAATACATGACGCCATTGTCTACCTCAAGCAGGAAATCAAGAAGGTCTCAAATGCAAAAGTAAAGATTTTCTCATATTCTGCAGATGGTGCATCCCCCATCGAAACATGGGACACCCCTTATGGATGGTTCCCGAAATCCGGAACCTTGGAACTTCTAGAGCCCGAGCAACGCACCCTCGCTAATTTCGATGCTGAGCCGATCTCGCTTGTTGCTCATTCACGCTCTACTGACATGGAAGCGGAAGTGGTCTTCATCGGCAAAGGTCTGAGTCCTGAGGATTACAGGGGAAAGGATGTCGAAGGCAAGATTGTCTTGACCGAAGGCTTGGCGCGCATGGTTCATCGAGTGGCTTGCATTGATCGGATGGCAGCGGGTGTTCTCACGTTCGTTACACCATCCGGCATTGATGAGATAGCGTCTCTAAGAAGGTACGATGCAGTGTGGCCCAGTCCTGATGAGGGCGAGAAAGTGAAATTCGGATTCTCTTTGACCCAAGCAGACGGCGTGCAAATCAAGAAATGGCTCGAGGAAGGCAAGAAAGTTAGGGTAAAGGCGAAGGTTAGTGCAGATCTGAAAGAAGGTACGTTAGAGGTCATCTCAGCACTCATTGAAGGAAAGGATACCTCCAGAGAGTTTTGGCTTTTTGCACATGTGTGTCATCCTCATCCAGGTGCCAATGATAACGCTTCAGGAAGTGCAGCTCTCCTTGAAGCATTGCGATCTTTGGCATCGCTTATTCGCAAGGGCGTGATTGAAAAGCCAGACATCTCAATCCGTTTCCTGTGGGGACCTGAGTGGTCAGGTACCATCAAGTTCATCCACCACGAGAAAAATCTACTGAAGCGGTGTCAAGCCATGCTCAACATGGACATGGTTGGCGCAGATCCGAGCAAGTCGGGTTCAATTCTCCACATATACAGGACTCCATTCTCGATCCCGAGCACATTCAACAATGTAATTCGACACTGGTTATGTGAGGAGAGCAGCAGGGAGAGAAGAAGAGCATCCGGTGGCACCTTGACACCCCTGCCATGGAGTTATAGTAGATTCTCAGCAGGGAGTGACCACTATATGTTCGTAGATGCGACAGTTGGCATTCCATCGGTAATGATGAACCAGAGCCCAGACAAGTTCTATCATACATCTACAGACACAGCTGACAAAATCGACCCGGCGCAGATGGCCTACGCAACACGAGTTGCGGTCCTCACAGCATTGACCTATCTGTACTCGGGGCATACGGTTGAAGAGGCAATCCTTGCTGAAGTTCGGAATGAAGCCATCGATATCATGCAGGCAGTTGGCACACAAGGTATTACGGAGCTAGCAACGTGCAAGGAAGATCCCGATAAGGTCTACCCGAGGGTTCTCAGGTGGCTGGGCATGGCGCTGGACCTAGGAAAGGCAACGCTAAACAAGGCGGCCACTGAATGGGCTCTCATCCCAGAACAAGACAGATTGAGAGAAGCTTTGAAGACAAGCCTTGACATGGCATATACCTCAGAGATGATGGTCGCCAGGAAAGCCTACGAAGGAGCTTGTGCTGAAGTCGGTCTTGAGGCAAAAGAAGAGCACGAGATTGACCTTGATACAGTGGGACTCGATGTTGAAATCAAACGCAACTTCAAGTATCCGTTGAGCCCATCCATGATGGCAGAGAAGCTGAAAGACAAGATGGGTAAGTACATGAAACTGAAGGAGAAGGATCAACATCTGTACGTGCGCATTGACGAGATGCTGAACCTCTGCATAGACTGGGCAAACCTCAACAAAATCTGGGACAAGCTCTGTTTCCAGTTCGGTCATTTCGATTCTCAGATTCTCGTCAGCATCGTTGATGACTTGAAGGAGATGGGTGTACTAGAAGTGAGGGATGTGTAGGACCTGAAGGAGAGTCCATGGCTGTACAAGAAGGTCGTATTCGCTGGCACATTTGACCATCTACACGAGGGCCACAAGCACCTCTTAAGAACCGCCTTTGAAATCGGCGAGAAGGTCTCCATTGGGCTCACTAGTGATCAAATGCTCACTCGGAAGAAGAGAGGGGCTTTGATACAATCATACGAGAAACGTCAACAGGCTCTTACGGAATTCATCATTCCAGAATGTGGCTTGCATAGGTGCACTATCTTCCCCATAGAAACAAGGGAAGGGGGCGCTGACAAGATGAAAGACCTGGAGGCACTGGTTGTTTCTGACGAGATTGGCGTTGTCCAGATGGCATTTGATATCAATGCCATGCGTGCAGAGAACGGGATACCCAGGTTCCACATTGTCGTAGTGCCACGAGTGAGAACGAAGGACGGGCGACCGCTTTCTTCCTCAAGGATTAGGGACGGAGAGTCGTTCACCGACAAAGAACTCGTTTACTGAGAACCGGGGAATAACTGAGCATTGGAGAATCGAAAATCGAACTCAGAGTTATCCATTAGATCAACATAGTCTGTGTTCTCAGCTATGTCACTCGCAGCATCGCGTAATTCTGGATTTAACAAAATCATGTCAGCTCCAGAGCTGGCCCCGCCCGGAATCTGTTCTATCCTTGCATTCTGAAACTGTGGGAAAAGTCCAATCTTGATTGCATCGCTTATGTTCAAGTCAGAACCAAAGGCGCCCGTCAATAGGAAACGCTCAACGTCGCTGGCAGATATTCTCGTTTCATCTACAAGATACTCGATGGCGGCGAAGATTGCAGCTTTGGACTGCTGCATCATTCTGATGTCAATCTGGGAGATGTATATGGGATGTCCTGTGCCAGAATCTGTAGCCTGAACCAATATGTAATGTACCACATCCCCGCGTCCAGATAGCCATGTGGATTCGATGTGTCGGGCGAGCGATCCCTCGGAATTGAGCAGACCCGAATCAAGAAGAGCACCAAGAGCGGTTACAGCACCGGTTCCGCATATCCCCATTGGTTTCCCGCGGCCAATGACATCCACGCTTGGCCTGTGGCTTGTAGTGTCTATCTGAACTGCACTTATCGCTCCTTCGTCTGCAGGCATGCCACAGTCAAGAGACATACCTTCGAATGCAGGGCCGGAGGCAGCAGACGTTATGAGGAGATTGCCCTTGTGACCAATCATTATCTCCGTGTTTGTTCCGACATCCGCAACAACTGTTGTTTTGCTGGAGGACATCAACCCTGAAGCCAGCACCACCGCAATAGCATCACATCCTACAAAGGAGCCAATGAGTGGTGGAGAGTAGCACATTGCCCCGTTGCCTAGGAGAATGCCCAAATCCCCAGTATGCACCTCTAGCGCGTTCGAAGTCTTAGTTTCATACGGAGGCGTGAGCAGATCATCAACTGGCAAGCCATAGAACAAGTGATGCATTACGGTGTTCCCGACCACAACCATCGATTGGATGTCACCGAGGGCCACCCCTGCGTCCTGCCCAGCGCTCTGAACCCCCCGGATTACCACACCACGTACAAGCTCTGAGAGCCTCCGTGCATTATTCTCTGAAGCGACTGCGTGCCTTACTCTGGACACAACATCAAGGCCGAACGGACTCTGAGGATTGCGCAATGTACATTGAGACAGTAAATTATGTTTCTCTAGGTCCAATAAGTGGATAGTGAGTTGTGATGTGCCAACATCTACAGTGACACCGAAATGTTTGGAGTGTGCCATCTTTGTATCACTCACTCCAGCTTACGTGCGGTGGGTGCAACAGTGCGAGTAAGATTATATCACCTGACAATCATTACAGGACAGGAAGCATGGCTTGCCACCTTATCGCTGATAGATCCCACGAACATCCGCTTCCAGCCGCTCAACCCGCGGGAGCCAATTATAATCAGATTGGCTCCACGTTCCTCCGCAATCGAAATAATCTGGTTAGCTGGGTCCCCATGCGATATCAATTCGGTTACCTTGCAGTTCAGTGATGAAACAACAGTGCTGGCTTTCGCGAGTATGTCTTCACCGACTTTCTGCAGAGCAAGGAACGGCTGGTCTGAAACAGTATCGTGATAGGGCGTTGCAGACACTAGCATTGGCACCACGTGAAGGAGCAGAATCTCTGCATCCATGGCTTTTCCAATAGCACACGCATAGCGAACGGCTTTGTCCGAATGTTCCGACCCATCCACAGCGATAAGAATTGTCTTGAGTTCTATTGCTTCAGATTCCTCGCGCATCAAGCACCCTCTCAGTTCAGAATAGCCTGTCAGCCTTATCTCTTTTTCCGAGTAGCACGTGCAGGTAGGAATCCTGCCCCTCACTTGCTTAGAAACTCGAAAGCGACCTTTCTATGCACCAAGTCTTCCAGTAGATCCGCAAGAGCTTCCCGTTGAACCCGGACCTGTTCCATAGAGTTGCGATCTCGCACAGTGACAGTCTTATCTTCGAGTGATTGGTAGTCAATGGTTATGCAGAACGGGGTGCCTATCTCGTCTTGTCGCCGATAACGCCTTCCAATGGAGCCGCCTTGATCGAAGTACGCTATGAGACCCGTGTCCATAATTTCCTCAAAGATTTCCCGAGCAGGTTCAAGGAGCTCGGGTTTGCCCATCAATGGAAACACTGCTACTTGGATGGGTGCAATTTCTGGCGGGAACTTCAGCCATGCACGTTCTTCATCCTCAACGTACGCGTTATCTATTGCGCAGAACAGAGGTCTCTCCACTCCGAACGCGATTTCAAGAACATTGGGCACAACAGGTTTATTGTCTACCTTCACGCTGAGTTTCTCCTTAGAGTGCTTCTGGTGTCTGCTGAGGTCGTAGTTGCCTCTGTCGTGAATACCGCAGCACTCCACCCATCCGTGACTATTCGTGAAGACCTCTATGTCCCAAGCATCGACAGCATAGTGTGCGCGTTCATTGGAGAGATGCTGCCTGATTCTCATATGATCCTCAGAGAAGCCCATGTTCCTGAAGATTGAGTACGCTAGATGTACACACCAAGCGTACGCCTGTTTCTGGAAGTGCCCTTTCGTGAGAGCTGCTGAAACCTTGGTGGAAGTAACTTCATCGCTCCCAGATTCTTGAATCTGATATGGAAGGAGAGGCAGCTTATCATCGCGGATGTTCTCAAACCTAGGCCAATCGTGTTCATCTTTCTCAAGGATGAATACTTGACCTTCCACTTGCGTGAACTCTCTAAGACGGAGCATTCCCTGACGAGGAGATATCTCGTTACGATAGGCCTTGCCAATCTGAAATACCGAAGCAGGAAGCTTGTCTCTGAAGAAGGTAAGGAACCGCTTGAAAAGCAAGTACGTCGATGTGGCTGTTTCAGGCCGCATGTATGCCTCTTGGTCCAGACCTAGCGTTGTCTTCAACATCAGATTATACTCTTTGACCGGACCGAGAACTCCCTTGCACGCAGCACAATGAACCTTGAGTTCCTCAATCTTTTCGGTGATATCATCCAAGGAAAGTCCTGCTAGTTTGGCATCGGGTGCTTGCTCCAGTATCAGATTATCAGCACGGTACAGCTGTCCGCATTTCGTACATTGAGTAATCGGGTCGACAAAGCCCTCAAGGTGACCAGATGCTTTCCAAACAATTGCTGGCGAAACTGTCGGGCATTCAACCTCCCAGAAGTTAGATTTCACAAAAGACGAACGAATGTTGTCTTCGAGCCGATTCTTCAGAAGCTTTCCAAGAGGTCCAAGGTCGAAGAATCCAGAGCTGCCACCGTAAATCTCTGGGGATGGACCCCAGAAGAAGCCTCTCTTCTTGGCCAGTGCAACAATGGTCTCTCTGAAATCACTTGTCGGTTTCATTCGCCTGAGCCTCCGAGCACCCACGGATATGTCAAACTTAAAACTATGGTCGTTACCAATCTCTGCATCCTTGCGCTACTACACTCATACGACAGCATTCTTATTAGGAATGCAACCGGGGCGGTAGAGAGGATGAAGCGTTGGTAAAAGATTCTCGCATCTCCGGATTCTACAAGCTCACCAGAGAAGAGCGAGCGAAGAAGTTAGCAGAGCTCACCGGCTTAGGTGAGGACGATCTTGGACCCCTTGTTGATCCTAGCAAAGTGGACCTCGAAGTTCTGGACCACATGATTGAGAACGTTGTTGGAACCATGCCACTTCCGCTTGGCATTGCCACAAACTTCCTGATAGATGGGAAGGACTACCTGATACCGATGGCCATTGAGGAGCCATCCGTGGTAGCGGCGGCGAGCAATGCCGCTAAGATGGCACGAACGCATGGTGGATTCACTGCTACTGATACGGGGCCTCTCATGATTGCTCAGATTCAAGCCGTCAATGTGCCAACACCATACTCCGCGAAAGTGGAAGTGCTCAAAGCAAAGGAAGACCTACTTCAACTGGCTAACGATCAAGACCCGATTCTAATTCGCTTTGGAGGAGGAGCCCGAGACCTTAGAGTAAGAGTCATTGACACGAAAGTGGGACCAATGCTAATCACAGAACTCATAGTGGATACACGCGATGCAATGGGTGCCAATGCCGTAAACACAATGGCAGAAGCTCTTGCTCCGGTCATTGAGAAAATCACTGGAGGTAAGGTGCTACTCAGGATTCTGTCCAATCTGGCAGAGCTGCGTGTTGTGCTGTGCAAAGCAACCTTTGACAAGAAACTCCTTGGGGGCGAGGAGGTTGCGGATGCCATAATCGCCGCCTGGGCTTTCGCTGAAGCAGACCCGTACAGGTGCGCCACTCACAATAAAGGAATCATGAATGGTATCGACGCAGTTGTCATTGCTACCGGGAACGACTTCCGAGCCATTGAGGCAGGAGCACATAGCTATGCTGCTGTCGGAGGCTATCACTCTCTTACAAAGTACGAGAAAGATGCCAATGGAGACCTCGTGGGCAGTATTGAGATTCCCATGGCTGTTGGACTTGTTGGAGGAGCCACGAAAATCCATCCTGTAGCTAGAGCCTGTGTAAAGATTCTCGGAGTCGAAACCGCACTTGAGCTGGCCCATGTCATAGCAAGTGTGGGTCTGGCTCAGAATTTCGCAGCGCTTAGGGCACTCTCCTCAGAGGGAATACAGAAGGGGCATATGTCACTACACGCAAGAAACGTGGCGGCCACCGCTGGCGCCAAGGGGAAACTCGTAGACGTAGTTGCAGAGCGGCTCGTGAAAGAGAAGAACGTCAAGGTCGAACGCGCAAAAGAGATTCTTGAAAAGCTCAAAAAGAAGTAGTGAAACTGATCTCTCAGGTTTTCTGGAAAACAAGTACGTATCTGAATGCATGACCGAGTTCATGACTATACTGAAAATCTGCCGCCGACGCCCACTTCTTAACTGTCCTTCGCAGCGGCCAATCGGGATCTATGACAAACTCTGCATCCGCATAAAGTCCACCTCGCTTCAGAACCCGGTGTATCTCCCTTAGAGCCCCCACCCTATCTGGTATCTCGGGAAGAACAGTGACGCTGAAAGCGGCATCTGCAAGCCCATCATCCAACGGTATTCGTCCCCCTGCGTCAGCCATGATTGGCACGATGTTTTCTATGCCCATCTTTTGAATGTTGTTTCGAAGCTGCTCAAGCATTTCCTCCTGGATGTCAACAGCATATACAGTTCCCTTCGGAGCGATTGCCCTAGCTACGTCAATTGTGAATGTTCTAGGTCCACAGCCAATCTCAACAACGCTCATTCCTGTTTCTAGCCTTAAGCCCTTCACAATCATCGAGGGTGGCTGGATTCGCTTCCGGTGAGTAGAGTTAAGGCCGCGCCCTATGAAGGCAGGAGCTGGGAACTGCCAGAATCTTCTCACTAACTTCATGATAACAAATATGTAAAGGAAGATGCACAGCAGAATAAGTATTGGGATCTCCAGCCAGAGGGGTATCCCTTCGAAGACAACCCAAGTTCCAACAATCTTATCGATGAAGCCGAAACTCAATATGAACACCATTCCTTGAGCACATTGCCAGCAAGCCACCATTTTTCGAAGGCCTTACGTCAGGACAACATATTTCTATGCCACACGGACACATAACGATACCTCTTGGCATAGAACCGGCCAGGCATGAGTGTGTTTTCCATGGAAGACGAATGTAGTCAATGGGAGCGGCTAGCTGGAGAATTCGTAGAAGCAGGGCAATTCTATCAGGCTGCGAACCAATACAAACAGGCAGCAGACTGCTACCTAGAAAGGGTTCTTGACATGGCGAGAAAGTCTGCTGAGTATTATCACATGCACGCCGAGTCGAGCCTTGAGAAAGGTAACCACCGGGCCGCTTCAACTTCATACTTTGAAGCCGCCACCCAGTACAGGCAGACAGGCGATATTTCCACCGCGTTAACTCTCTACGAGAATGCAGCTAGGGAGGCGCTCCTAGAGAAGATGACCGAAACGGCTGCGCAATCCTACTTATGGGCGGCTTATGCCTGCCATAAGCTGGATAACGCAGAATACTTCTTGACATGCGCCAAGAATATGGGAGACCTATACAAGCAGGCTGCCAGCAAAGCACTGGATGACGGCAAGGCTGAACGAGCCGTGATTGATTTCTCTCTAGCGGCAATGGGTTTCGCTACAATTGATAGAACCAAGGATGCACAGGAACTCATCAAGACTGCGAAGAGGATTGTTGACAAGACGAGGTGGGATTGGCTTGGTACACTGCTATCATTCAGTGATGCTCTCACCAAGAACAAGCTGGATGAAGCAGGCAGTCTATTGAAGAAGTTCAAGGAAGAAGATACCATCAAAGAGGTTATGAGTGCCTGCCTTGATATTCTGGAGGAGAGGGAGAAGCAGAAGAAGTAGGGATACTATCCTACGTTGATCTGCGATGTCGTGATGGCTTCCTGTCCACTGCGCCCATCTGTGGCCTTGACAGTAACAAGCTCTTCTCCATAGGAAATACCACGCACATAGATTTGGAGCCGCATTTTCTCATTTGGGCCTAGGAATTGGATTATCTTCTCGTCGCTACCCAAGGAGATCTCAATGCCTTCAGATAGCACGATTTCAATGGCTATATTCTCAGCCGGACCATCTCCTGTATTGCTGAGTGTGACATCAAGGAATGCGTCCTCACCAAGTCCACAAGAAATATGCTGTGGTGTCATTTCTACCTTAAGGTCTGACGGCGCCTTCGTTATCAGAAAATCAATCGTGTTACTGACTTTGTGCACATGAATCTCATCGCTTTCGAGCGTCAGTCTGAATGGGCCAACGATACCACCCCCGTTAAGAACCGGCATCACCTCGAATAACCATGATTCCTCCCTATTCATATCCGGACCAATCTTTGGCTCCTTTGAGAAGACCAAGCTGTTTGATAGGGTGTACTTGAAATCACAGGCTTTGACAGGAACCGGACACTTGTAGCGGAACTCAAACTCGATGGGAGTTTTAGCGTTCACTTCATCAAGCACCTGTCCAGCCCACTCGACGCGAATCTCAGTCTGAATGGCCAGACGAATGGACCTGAATAGAAACTCAAAGAGATGTACCTCAGCAGGCTGTGGCTTAACCTTGCCAAGCGCCTTCTCAAGGTCCTTACTACTGATAGAAAGACCCTCAAACAGTATTCCTACGAACAAGCTCGCAAGATTGAGTTCAGTCATCTTTTTCATCTCAGAGCTTGAAAATCGCTTCTCAGCTTTCCTTAGCACGTTCATGCTCGTATTGAATCGTCTAACAGATAGATGACAGAGAATGGCCAGCGCGATTGCTCGTCCGGATGCCCGAACTTTCTTGGTCCGGAAGAAGTGATCTGACGCTTCCGAGTAGAGCTCTCCAGCCTCATCGAAAGTGCTCTCAACCAACAGCGTTTCTGCAGCCTCGCTCTTCATTAACGCCGCCCTTGTATGGTCATTGTTCTCCAAAGCACAGGAGGCGGCCTCACGGAAATACTTGACTGCGAAATCAGGGCCTTCGCCTTCCAAGAAGAGCTTGGCGGCTTTCTCAAACTCGATGCTGGCGTAGTCAGGATAACCATCCTCTAGCTCTCCTAAAGCCTTCTCGACGTGTTTCTTTGCCCTCTTGACCGGGTCTCTAGATAGGAACTTAAACATTAATGAGGTCCTCAGTGCGTCCGTTAAACTAGAATAGAGCATTG
>DAOVDG010000008.1 GCA_030669595.1 Candidatus Thorarchaeota archaeon | reverse complement strand
AAGGTGAATTCCACATCATCCGGCGTGAGCGATGTTCCATCATGCCACACGGCACCCGTTCTAAGGGTGAATGTGACCGAAAGCCCGTTTGCTGCTACACTAAACTCTTCTGCTAACCACGGTATGGCTTGTAAATCATTGTCATACGAGATTAGCGTATCGTACACCAGCATGTCGTACCAGTGGGAGCGTTCGCTTCGGTAGAACATGGGATTAAGCTCTCCTATGTCCGAAGGATAGGCCATGACGAACGTCATTGTTTCATCGGCCTGGGCTCTTACTGGCATTGCACCAGGTATACAAAGAAGAATAGCCAGCAAGAAGAGGGCTACTTTCTTTTCATCCATTTTTTCTCCATCCTAGGAAGGAATTATCCTCCTTTCCGAAATCGGAGTAAGGATACGGATACCTAAAAGGATTTCGAACTTAGCCACACTGTAGGGCCCCAAACCGGCCCTGTCAAGTCTATCAAGGAAACGTCGAACATTACATCAACAATAGTCTAACTCAGCCATGCCCGCTTTTAACTGAGCCACGAACTCTATCAAGGCACGAATCATTGAGTCGACACAGACGTGTCAAGGCGCTGCCGGACCTAATTGCTTTTTCCATTGAACTGGCACCCGGGGTCTCTAGGAATGTCCATCTTGATGACTTCCCCTCTATTGACCTGTATTCTGCGGCGACGGTACCTACATAGACGCGGTCTCCGAGAACTGCATCCTCTATGACTACCGAGCGAGGACAGTTGGTCACTATTGAGGACGAAATGATGACCGCCTGAACACCCTTTCTCTTGGCCACTATCTGGTCCTCACGTCGAAGCGCGGCGGGCGTTCTGGGAATCAAGAATGATACTGCAGCCCGCATGTCACTCTGCATCCGTTGGACTTCCTTCTCCATCTCCTTCTCTCTCTCCTGAGCTGAACTCCGACGTGACATGATGCCCTCCAAGACAGCAACAAGAGAAGATTCCACGTCATCAATCAAAGGTTCCGAGTCATCCCCTGTAATCATTGTCGTCGGAAATTCAACATACCTTGGACGCCATAGCAGCAAGCGCTCATCAGGTTCCTTGCTCTGCGGAGCGCACTGCTCGTCCAGCAGCGATGAAAACATCCTCTTCTCCTGGCCTCTAATCATACTGCAGTGCCAGTGCACTCTTCGGAAGGGTCTCCAGATCATTGGATGCACAGTTAGAGCCTCGATAGGTCTTCGGCGCACACCTTTTCGACGAATCCTCTTTGATAGAGTCTGGGTTAGAGTTTCCTTGTTGAAGATGGGTCCGTCGAGAGCAATCATCATGTTGGCGTCCTTATAGTGAGAAGATGTCCTTAATGTGTGGGGTCCGAGTATCTGAAGATAAGAAGTTCGTCTCGACGTTCGCACATATTGGTTCTCCTAGATGGGAGGGTATTTGACTAAGCAAGATCCCCCAAGACATTGGTCGATGCATATGTACGATGCTGTGATTGAGTTCATTGATGATAGCATAGAGCGTTCGATAGATTCTCTCAAGGAGCTTTGTCGTATCCCTACTGTGGCTGCGAAGGGACAGGGTCTTGAAGAAACCGCTGAACTGGTGAGCAAGATGCTTGAGGACGCAGGTCTTGAAACCCAGCTTCATAAAACATCCGGCGCACCGGTTGTCACAGCGATTCTCGACGTTGGGGCAAAGAGGACACTCATGTTTTATGATCATTACGACGTGCAGCCAGCAGAGCCACTCGACCTCTGGGATTCAGAACCCTTTGAACCGGAAGTCAGGAACGGCAGATTGTACGGCCGGGGGGTCGCTGACAACAAGGGCGACACGGTTTCAAGAATCTGGACAATCAAAGCGTTTACTGAAACCAAGACTGACCTGCCAGTCAACATCAAGTTCGTAGTGGAAGGTGAAGAGGAGATTGGAAGCCTGCACCTTCCTGAGTTCACCAAGAATAATACTGAGTTCCTAAAGGCTGATGGAGGGATTTGGGAGTTCGGCGGCGCTGGAATCGACGGCGTACAAGAAGCTTGGCTTGGTCTAAAGGGCGTCTTCTTCGTAGAGCTTGAGGTTGAACGCTTGAATAAGGATGTTCACTCAAGCACGGCTTGCGTTTTTCCGTCGGCAGCATATCGTCTAGTCTGGGCGCTAGCCTCATTGAAGGACGAGAACGATAAGATACTCATCGACGGCTTCTATGATGACGCCAAGCAGTTGTCAGTCGCTGAGCAGGAAGCCATTAAGAAGATAGACATGCACGAGCAGATGTGGAAGACTGAGTACGGATTAGACGAGTATCTGTTGGGTCTGTCTGGCAGTGCGTTGAAGGAGGCTTACTACAATGCTCCGACCTGCAATATCTGTGGCTTAACTAGCGGCTATCAGGGTAAAGGCTCCATGACAGTGCTTCCTGCAAGAGCATCGGCTAAGATTGACTTCAGGCTCGTGGAGGATATGGATCCGAATGACATTCATCGAAAGCTCAGGTTGCACCTTGACAGACGGGGGTTCACAGACGTGAAGATTCCATACTCCGATGGATATCCGGCGGCCAAAACACCGGTTGACCATCCTTTTGTTGAGGTCATCGCAAAGGCCAATCAAAAGGTGTTCGGAAACTTGAGGATACAAGTAACAAGCCCCGGCTCTGGACCTCTCTATCTTTTCAAGGAACATGTTCCAATGGTGTCCATTGGATGTGGGGATTCCAAGAGTAGCGTGCACTCTCCAAACGAGAGCATAATCTTGGAGAACTATAGGAAATCCATGCATCGTCTTGTTTACGTCATTGACGAAATGGTCCCTGGTGATTGCTCGACGATCTAAAAAAGGTGACATGCAACAGAATGGCCAGTGTCCACCTCTCGGAACTCAGGGTCTTCCGTTTTGCACTTCTCCATGCACTTCGGGCAGCGAGGATGAAATCGACAGCCTGAGGGTGGATTTATGGGGCTGGGTATCTCTCCCGGTGGAATTGCTTCTGACCTCCGGGCCTTGGGATCAGGCACTGGAATTGCACCAATCAATCCCACAGTATAGGGATGAAGAGGGTTCTCGTAGACTTGGTTCCTGTCTCCTAGCTCAATGACTCGACCAAGATACATGATTGCTATGCGATCACAAACATGTCTTGCCGTCGCTAGATCGTGCGATATGAAGAGGTACGTCAAATCAAGGTCCTTCTTCAGGTCAAGCATGAGTTCGAGCAACTGAGCCTTGATGGACACGTCTACCATCGCGACTGGTTCGTCTGTGACCACGAACTCGGGTTCCATTATGATAGCTCTTCCGAAGACAACCCTCTGCTTCTGTCCACCGCTGAGTTGATGTGGGAGCCTATCATAAAACGAACTCGCAGGAGACAATCCCACTTTCTCAAGCACCTCTTCGGCTTTCTCCTTCCTCTCCGCGGGTGTGCCAAGCCTTTGGAACTTCAATGCGTCGGCTATCGCATTACCAACTGACAGGCGCGGATTCAATGAAGATGTAGGATCTTGAAACGTGAACTGAAGTCTACGCCTGAGAAGCCTGAGTTCCTTCCCTTTGATTTTTCCAATATCCTCCCCATCATAGATAATCTGACCTTCAGTGGGCTTGAGTAGACGCACGCATAGTCTTCCCATTGTAGTCTTTCCCGAACCACTCTCGCCAGCAAGACCAAGGGTTTCGCCCTTTTCTATTTGGAGTGAAACATCGTCAATTGCCCTGACAAAAGTGGTTTCTCCTTTGAACAGCGAATCGATAAAACCCCGCTGAACTGGGAAGTACATCTTGATGTTCTTTGCTTCTATGAGTGCCATCCTCATTTCCCTCCGTAAAGGTGGCATGCCACGAGTCCACCTGTTTCGCTCTCGATCAGGGGCGGAACCTGCGTCTTGCAGATATCCATTGCCATGGGACATCTAGGGTTGAACATACACCCGGGGATGGGATCAACCAGATCAGGCGGCGCTCCTGGAATCCACACAAGCTTCTTGTTTGGTTTTGTGACATCCGGAACTGAGAGGAGCAGCGCCTGTGCATAGGGGTGCTGAGGAGCCTCAAATAGATTCTCTGTAGATGCTAGCTCAACTATTCGACCACAATACATGATGGCGATGTCATCTGCAGTTTGCGCTAATACGCCGAGATTGTGAGTGATGAGAATCATTGTCAGATTGAACGTCTTTTTCAGTTCCGCCATCTGTTCGAGGATTTGCGCCTCCACGATTACGTCAAGCGATGTTGTTGGCTCATCCGATATCAATAGTCGGGGCCGTAAGACCATACCAAGACCAATCATGACTCGCTGACGCATTCCTCCGCTGAACTGGTGAGGGTAATCTGTCACACGCTCAGGCAGGATACCTAGGCCTTCGAGAACCTCCTTTCCTCGATCAAGAGCCTCTTCTTTTTCTATCTCTGGGTTGTGGGCTTGTATCATCTGAATGAAATGGTTGCCAATGGTCAGCATGGGGTTCAACGATGTCATGGGGTCCTGAAAGATGTAGGCTATCTCCTTGCCGCGAAGAACCCTCATTTGTTCTTCATTTAGTCCCGTGATATCGACTTCTCCTTTTGGGATATCTCCCTTCTTGCACGGAATATCATCATCGATGTTGATGTAGATATTCCCACCCGCAACTTGCCCAGGATGAGGAACTAGTCGCATTATCGCCCTACCAAGAGTAGACTTGCCGCAACCTGATTCCCCAGCCAGACCGAGCGTTCTGTTTTCCTCGAGACTCAGCTGAACCCGGTCCACCGCACGAGCCACGCCCCTGCGTGTCTTGTATTCCACTGTTAGATCCTGAATCCTTAGTGCATTAGTCATCCAGCATCACTCCCTAAGTTTTGGTGTGAGTATTTCGCTCAGGCCCTCTCCAGCTAGTGTGAATCCAAGCGCGAGGAGCACAATCATTATTCCTGGAAATGTCATCAACCACCATTTTCCAATAACTAGCACGCCCCAACCAGCCGTCAAGTCGTAGCCCCAATCCGCAACGTCAATGGGGAATCCTAGTCCTACGAAAGTTAGTCCGGCGGCTGTTAGGATTGCATCTGCGAAATTAATGGAGAGGATAACGACAGCTGATGGGAGTGCATTGGGGAGGACATATCTAAATAGGATTTCCCAGTCCCTGGCACCCATAACCACAGCCGCTTCGACATACGGCAGCTCCTTGATTGAGAGCACTTGACTTCGAATGACTCGATAGTATGAGGGAACGTACACGACAGCGATTGATATCGCCATGTTGATAATCCCTGGGCCAAGCATGGCCGCGATTGCGATTGCAAGCACGAGGCCCGGAAAGGCGAAAATGCTGTCCATAAGAAGTGAAACCACACGGTCAACCATTCCTCCTCGATATGCAGCCCCCAAGCCCGCAGGAACTCCTATGAAGAAACAGACAATTACCGACACAACTGCCACCTGCAGCATAATCGCTCCACCTGCGATTGTTCGGCTAAAGAGGTCCTGTCCAAGACTTGTGGTACCGAATGGCAAACTTGAGCTTGGTGGGGCGAGTGGGCGACCCACATCTAGTGTGAAGGGGTCATGTGGCACAATCCAGTAAGCAATGAATGTCATATAGACAATTGAGAGTACAAGCAAGATGCCTGCTGTTACTGCCAGACCTGGGTTACCTCGTTCTCGCAGCACGGGATAAAAATCGTATAATACGATAACCATCACACCGAGGGTGAATCCGCCGGTTACAAGTACAAACCAGAGATCGAATGCGCTAGCTGGTAGGAATACAAAACTTGCCACAGAAACAGCTATCGTAGTGATAAGGCAGAAACCAATGAACCAAGCGAATGCCCTTTTCTTAGTCACAACCCCCTGTTCAACTACGTACCTACTTCCGGCTCTACCCCCCAGCACTAGGAACCCAATGATGAAGGTTCCCGTTACAACTTGAAGGCCCATCCCGCTATTTGATCCCACTGCAACCAAAATCAGACCCGCGATGAAAGCTAGGGCCAAGCCAACAAGAATCAGAAGTGCAAACCACCACTTTCCAGAACGTCCTTCAAATGCTTCTTTCTTGGGTGTCAGTTGGAAGAAGATACCACTTACTAGTTTTGTTTTGTCCATCAATCTCTCTCCTCACAATCTGATTCTCGGGTCAAGGTAGGCGTAGAGAATGTCCACAAACAGCGTCAGCATGCTCACGAGAATGCCAAAGAAGACGACCGTCCCTTGGATGGCCGTATAGTCGCGGTGCCCGATACGGTCCACCAGATAAGTTCCCAAACCTGGCCAGCTAAATGTGGTCTCGGTGAGTATAGCTCCTGCCAAGAGAGCTGCAAACTGAATTCCGATCATCGTTAGAATCGGGAGGAACGCGTTCCTGAGAGCGTATCCATAGGTGACTGTACCATCGGAGAGTCCTCTGGCCTTTGCTGCCGTGACGAAGTCCATCCTAAGGGTTTCGAGCATATTGGTCCGTGTGAGGCGGATGAAGATACCACACAGTATCGTACCCAGTGTTATGGTTGGTAGGATTAAGTATCTGACAGAAATCACCAATAAGAACAAGTCTCCCGCCAAGATACTGTCAATCGTGTACATTCCTGTCACCGTTGGTGGAGGCATCCAGTGAGCATCGAATCTTCTTCCTGTGGGCAGCCATCCAAGCCATATTGAGAAAAAGAATTGAAGAACCATCCCCAGGAAAAAGACCGGGATTGCATAGGTCACAATAGAAAATAGCCTTATCGAGTGATCTGTGACTGTGTCATAGTTCTTTGAGGCCTTTACGCCAAGGGCTAGTCCTAGGAGTACAGCGAAGATCATGGAATAAATTGATAGCTCAAGGGTTGCAGGAAATCTCCCGATCAGATGTGTGCTAATCGGCGCATAGTCTTGCATCGATATGCCAAAGTCACCGCGCAATATGCCAACGAGGTAGTCAAAATACTGCTCAAGAATTGGCTTGTCAAGTCCGAGGCGATGTCGAAACTCAGCAAGGACTACGGGGTCTACACCCTTCTCAAAGTGAAGCAAAGCGGGATCACCTGGAATAACCCGCAGAATGACAAACACGAGAGTGAGAAGCAGCATGACCATGGGAATCATGAGTAGCACACGGGATGTGACATACGATCTTAAAGTCATCCTATACCACCACAGTACGTTTTATTCTACAACTTGAAGTTTCAAACGAAGTCTTAAGGGATGTGGATTAAGCCGGACCACATCTCAAAACAACTCAGCTACCTACTTTGAACGAAAAAAGAAGAGTTCGGTGCCACAAAACCGATTACGATTCGGCAGCACCTACAGTCATTGACTTATTCTAAGGACCGGTTGTTGCCGGAGCTCCCCAGTACACTAGCCAGTGGCGCCAGCTCACTGTGATGTCAAGAACAACACCGTGAATTCCGGTGCTGGTCACTGCTACAGTGCGGCCTTGCCAGAGTGGAATCATTGAGCACTGTTCAGCCTGAAGGTCCTGCAGATCGTAGTAGGCTGCCTGCCTGAGAGCATCAGTCGTGGCACTGCGCCCATCAACCCACAGATTGTACTCATCAATACCAGCCTGTGGATATGTCTGGTTGAAGCCCATGTTGAGCCAAGAGGCGAACGGTAGGAACCCGTAGTTGTCCGCATCGATGTAGTCCGGATACCAGCCGTATATGTACACGGGCATGGTACCAGCGTTCCTCTGTTGCCTGTATGTAGGCCACTCGAGTGATACGAGGGAAACGGTCATAACGCCGCTTGCCTCTAGATCACTCTTGTACACTGCGGCCTGGTCCGCGCTCTGAGGATAGTGTCCTGAGCTCTCATAGTACAGGTCGAATGCCAGCTTGTTGGTTTCGTTGTAACCGTGCAGAGCAAACATTTCTCGGGTGAACGTGTAGTTTGCACCACTTCCGTACACCTCAAAGGACGGCTTGTGATACGCCATTCCGGCAGGCACTATGGTCTCCAATGGATCCGCATTGCCAAGGAATACAGTTTCGCAGACGTGGCTCTTGTTCAGAGCTGCTGCTATGCCCTGCCTGATTTCGACCTCGTCGAATGGAGCAATGTTTTGCTGGAAGCACATGTACTGTATCGCAGCACCGATTCCATCCCACACTCGCACATCAGAGTTCTCCCTGAAGGCATCTACTTGTGCGGCCGACAGGTGCCTGTATGCAATGTCAATATCGCCAGATATCATTGCTGACGTTAAGGTTGTGTCTTTTGAGTAGAACTGGATGATGATTACATCTGCCTTGGGGTATCCATTCGCAGCATTCCAGTAGTTGGGGTTCTTCTCTAGCCGCATCTGCTGGTCGCTACCGCCGACCCGTGTCCAGTTCGCCAGAATGAATGGTCCCAGACCATTCGGATGGCTGGCTCGTGGGTTACCTTCAGTGTACACCACATAGTGATCGAGTGGTGCATATGTCGGGTGAACCATGTATGATGCTGCACACGACATCAGTTGCAGAAATGGTGCGAATGCGATATGCAGATTGAATCTTACGACATAGTTGCTAATTACTTCAACATTGTCGATGATGTCTGCATAACCCATATTGTATTGGGGTCCGTCAGGTTCCTGGAGACCCGTACCAGTGAGGTTACAGTTCCTGTCAAAGGTATATTTCACAACCGTGGCATTGAATGGTGTTCCATCCGCGAAGACAAGACCTTCTCGTAGGTTGAAATCCCATTGTGTTCCCCCTTCACTCATAACCCAGCTTTCGGCTAGTGCAGGGTCGATGTCAGTTGCTCCCGCAGCTGACCCCGGTTTTATTTCAACTAGCCCCGAACTGAGAGCTGTAATAATCTCCCAGCCGAAGTAGTCATATGATTGGGCCATATCAATGCTCGCTTCTACAGTGTCAGTGGTTCCCATAATGATGGTACCACCTGGGGGTATTGCCGGAAACATAATCATGTATCCGGCCACCGCTCCAGCGATGACAACAATAATGACCACAATAGCAATAGTTTGTTTTTGTTCCAAGAGGAATCCTCCTTTCACGCAGCACAAATAATTGTGTGTGTGCAATAAAGACCGCTTATGCACTATATAAGTAGTCCCACAAAAGACATCGTGACAGCGACGTTGGTTCGACAAGTGACGATGTTGTTATTGAGCCAGTTACTACATTGCCGACTCTTTTGGAACCTCATCTTGTATGTGGCTTGCCATATACGCATAGCCAAATCTGAGGGGCTACAAAAAGGAAAGCTGTTCAGGGAAGTGGTGGTCTTATCGAAACCTCTCTCTCCCATTCGACCTCAAAGCTGTACTCTATAGCTAACTCCTTCTGCGATTCGATGCTCGTTTCCCACTCGATGACACCAAGCTCGATCTTCTTGGGAATCAATGAAGGCGTTTTTAAATCGACCTCGATCTTCTCGGATGAGCTGTATGGTATTCTGTCCACAACTCGGATCTCCATGGTATCGTTTGAAAAGTTCTTCAGTTCGAGCTTGTATGAGTAGCCGCGCCTTTTCTTGCCTCTGGTGAACCCCGCCTTCTCCGTGTCCTTCTCGACTAGCTTCTTCTCAGCTTTCACATCGTACGAGGTCCTAGTGCCAAGTCGAAACTTCTCGCGAGGTGCTATCAGTGACAGACTGGTTTCACCAATGAAATCGCCAGTCGCATAGACTTTGACATTTCCCGGTAGGAGAACAGAGTCGCTATTCGTAATCTCGTCCTGTGCAACAACTTCGGGCATTGCATATGCATTCCAGAAGTGCAGCCGTCTGGATTCGAACTTCTCTTCGGTGAGAGTGACTGGGTGCGGATCATCATCTGAGGGAATGTCGAGTCTGCCGGGCACATCGTAAATGACCGTGCCTCCCAAGGTTTCTGTTGCCTCAGCAAAGGTTTCAGTCATATCAATCAATGGTTCCTCTTCATAGGCTTCCTCTATTACATCATCGAGGTAATCCCCATCTTTGGCCATTTCCGCCTTGGCAGCGCGCATCTTTCCAAAACCAGATGACCCAGATCCTCCCACGGCAAATGGTCTGTAGACATCCACATAGAACGGTGTTGGTTCTACTGCCTCAACTGGGCGTGCGGATGCCGTGGAAACCGCAAGTTCAATACCCTCCCAATCCTCGAGGGTGTGGTTGTAGATCTGTGCGATTCTCTTTACTGATGCAGTATTTTCGCCAATGTCAACATCATAGGTCGGGCTCCATCCTGCTCCCCCTATCTGATATGTCACTTCGAGTTCGATTCTGGTGTTCTCTCTGACTTCCATCGCAACGCTTACGTCAGTGGTTGTGATCGTCCGCATCTGACCTTGGACTCTCTGAATATTGCTGTGGAGTACTTGTGTTTCAGCATCTAGCTTCTCAAGCTCTTCGCGAAGTTCTCGCTGCTTCTTCTTGGCATCGCTCAGTAGCTTGAGAGTAGTCTTATCCATCGTGCTGAGATGGTCCATTGTGCTTTCGCCAGCCGCAAACCACTTCCCAAACTCTGCCGAGAACTGTTGCATTATGGATGACAAATGGGCAGCTCTAGACTCTTGATATTGAATACTATCTGAAACCTCAGCTCGCTTCTTCTCCAAGACCTCTAGGTTCTCCTTCATCTGCTTGAGCTCGTCTGGCGGTTCGAAGACTGAACTTGTTTTCTTTACGTCAATACCTCTCAGGATGGCGGCTCCCTTGCCCTTGACTCGGAAGCTGTCTTCGTGTGCGTACTCGGAAATCCCTGTTATCCGAACAACATGTTCTCCGGGTATGAGCTCCGTCTTGCCGGAACGAGTGATTCTTGCACCATCGCGGAATACTGTAACCTCGGTAATCCCTGTAGTCAATTCTTTCGTCATGTTCTCTCACCTCATGGCAATGGAGGATTGATTGAAATACCTCGTTCCCATTGCACCTCGAAGGCGTACTCGATCTCTGCTTTCTTGCCAGCGTCCACCTTGCGGTGCCACTCCATAATTCCAAGCTCGTGCTTGTCGACGCCAAGCTTCTCCCAGTCCGCCTTCACCTCTATTGAAGTGCTGAGGCTGTGGGGTATTCTATCTAATATCTCAATGTCAATCATTTGCTTGGCAAAGTTCTCAAGCTCAAGTCTGTACTTGTAGCTCCTTCTCAGCTTGCCGCGAGTGATGCCTGCTTTCTCCACCTCGCGTTCAACTAGTTTCTTCTTCGCCTTGATATTATACGCAACGCGTGTCCCCAACTTGAACTTCTCTCTGGGGGACATCAATTCTAGGCTTGTTTCGCCAATGTATTCTCCTTCAGAGTAGACCTTGACTTTTCCGGGAAGGAGAACTGTGTCACCGTTGGTGACTTCATCCTGGGCAACAACCTCTGACATGGCGTCTGCAAACCAGTAGTGGAGTGTGCGTGAGTCCATCTCTTCTTCTATCAAGGTCACTGGGTGTTTCTTGTCATCAGCAGGGATGGTAAAGGGCTTGGATAACTCGTATACTGCAATTCCCGAAACTGTTTCAGTGGCCTCTGCAAACTCCTCCTCTATCTCTGGCGGGGGTGGAGGGACAGCTGCCTCCATTGGAGCTGCTGATGGCACCGCTGCAAATTTAGCCATCTTCTTCACGGCTGGCGGTCTGGATACCCTCGTTGCCATCCTTCTGCGGTCTTCCTCCGGATCGTAAGCTGTTATCATATAGGGCGTTGGTTCCACAGCCTCCACTGGTCGTGCTGTGGCGGTTGAAACAACTAGCTCTACTTCTTCCCACCGTTCTCTTGTGCGATTCCGAACAATTGCTATTCTTCTGATTTTCGCGACTTCCGGAAGTAGGTCAATGTCGTAGGTTGGAATCCATCCTGCTCCACTGCACTGGTACGTTACTTCGAGCTCAATGACGCCAGCTTTTGAAACATCCAAGCTGACCTCAACTTCGTAGAAGGTTTCGGTTCTTCTCCTGGATTCGATTACACCGAGGTTCTGCCTAAGGACTTGAATCTGATCGTCTATGTCCTTGAGTTTGTCATCCAGCTCTCTCAGCTTCTTCTTCGTCTGAGCAATCATCTTTCCAGAGGAATTGTCAATCTCAGTCAGCTGCGATATTTCTGCTTCATCAGCAGCGTAGACCATTCCAAAGGTGGTAGCAAACTCTCCCATCATACCATTGAGATAGGTCAATCTGCTTGTGTGCATCTCAACCTCGTCAGCAATAGTCTTGCGATTGTCTTCAAGCTTCTTGAGTCGAGCAATCAATTGTTTCTTGTCTTCCATTGGCTCGTAGACGGTTTCCATTCTTCTTACATCGATGCTGGAAATGGTAGCAAGTCCTTTTCCCTTGACGCGAAAACTGTCTTCTTGTGCCCAAGCGGTTATTCCTGATATGAGAACCTTCTGAGCGCCGGTAGCAAGATTGGTCTGGCCTGTTCTCGTCACGCGAGCGCCATCGCGGAAGACGGTGACGTTTGATATTCTGGTTTCAAGCTCTGTCAAAGTCCTCTCCTCGCGTCCTTCAAGCTTTGTCGCATTTATGCTTTGAGTCGGCTGCATCTAGTTCTAATGTCCCGGCTTAACAGCGATTGCGGTCGATATTGTTCGTTTGCTAATGAATAGGAGTATATATAAGCGAATACTTTATGATATGCACTGTTATTACTACTTCTGTTAGGAGATATGAAACATTGACTTTGAACTGCCCAAAAGCCACTGAAGGCACTAGCATCAGACTCATGAGAATACGACATGCTGCACTTGGAAAGGCCTTCAATGACATCCGTCGCAAGAGATTCGAGCTTGATGAAACGAAGGACAGAGGACAAATCTCAGAGCCACTCTATCAGAGGTTACTGCTAAAATTGATCGTCAAGAGTAATAACATTCGCTCAGAGCGCGAGGACTTGAAAGGCACAATCAGCCTGTTCGAAGCAAGTGAGTTCGCCTCATAAGCGTGACGGTAATGTTCACTTCTTCCTACCCAACGCAAGTATCGCTAGAATAACTAGCAGAGCCAATGCCAGAATTATGCACGACCACTTCAGTTGAGTGAAGATGCTGGCAATGCTGACAGCCAACGGCGAGAGATTCGGGTATGACGCAATCAGTGTTGCAATCGTGATATTCTCTAGGTAGTCGAAGATCATGCCAAGAATGGGTATGAAAACTGCTGTCTCCAGTGGGTGCCCTTCAGGAAGCACTCTTGTGATGACACCAGTCAGTGCCATTGTCACGCTCATGCCATAGACCAACGGAAAGACTAGGTCAAGAACCTGTAGCATGGTGTACAATCGTCTACCGTGCTCGCCAAGCACAGTGAAGAGATGTTCGACTTCAGGAAAGGTGTAACCCGGTCTGATATCCAGGACCGGCAAGCCTCCGGACAGTGTCAGTATCTGGGAATTGATGTATCCCATCGCCACGGCTACAACTATCGTCAGAACGAGGAACAGCAGGAAAAATCTCAGGGTTGTCAGTTTCTTGATACGGTCTAGGAGTTTCATCTCTCTGTTCTCCAACCTTCTCATCAACTAAGTGCGCCCTTTAAGAATCTCTGTGATTGAATGTCGGTGCTCAGGTGGAGGTTATTAGACTTCATCAAGATTTACTGTTATGAGAGCGGAGAAGTGGCTGCTTATCAGGGGCCAGGTCTTCAGACTCGAATGCGCCTCCATGACCCTCAGAGAGGCGATTCGGCTTGCGAGTGATTTGAGCCAAGACAGACAGGTTGTCGTGAAAAAGGGCGAGGTAGATGAATGGGCTGTATACTGGAGGCATAAGAAAGATAGACCGATGTGTCCATCGTTCACTGAGAGTCTTATCGAGAACGAGCGACCATACTGAATCGCTGTTCACGGATAAGAAAGTGAATTCGGGGGCTGAATACCCCCGAGAATCTTCACTCTAGCTTCTCGAAATCTTCTTTGGAAGCGCCACACATCGGGCAGACCCAATCATCAGGCAGGTCTTCGAATTTCGTGCCCGCTGCAATTCCGCTGTCCTCATCGCCTTTGTCTTCGTCGTAAACCCAACCACAAACTAGACATTCCCATCGTGCCATTTTAGCATTCTCCGGTTTCAATTGAGTATCGCTCATTCAATGTCGTAATGACCTTATGTGCATTTCTTCGTTTCTGGGTCGAGGTGATAAAAGCGTTCAGTTGCGACGGTTTGGGCGTGTGAAGCCGCTATTGGTCCTCCTCTTCCCAAAGATCTTCTTCCAAGTCGGAGGGTTCCTCTTCTTCGACATCGGGCTCCTCGACTTCTGTGACCTCTTCCACAACTGGTTCTTTGGAAGGTTTGGTTTCCTCGTCTTCTGCAGCCTTTTCCACGATTGGTTCTGCCGAAGCTTCGGCTTCCTCCTCAGTCGGAATGGGCTCTTCTTCAGGTGGCAATTCTACCGCCGGCTTGAGAACCTTCCCGGCACGTCTGATGAACAACAACTCCATCACGAGAGCCACCAACGGAAAGATGAAGAGCTTTGCCAAGTCGCCCATGGCCGCTCCCAACACCGAGTCAACCGTGGGTAGTATCGGTAGTATTGTGTCTGCAAAGTAGTAGCCAGAAGCAAGGAAGAATGTGAGAGTCACAGCCAGTTCCTTTGATATTTTCCATCTTGTTTCCTTTTCAGATCTTGAGGCTAAAGTAGATCCTACAGAGCTCATTGTGTAGAACACAAAGAATATGGTAATTGCAAAACTGACTATATCGAAGCCAAGCGAGGTAGTCTTCCCTGCGTTGTATATGAAGTAACCAGAATAAAGGGAGATGAAAAGCCCAATCAATGCAACATTGACGAAGGTTGTCTTTTCGCGCTGGCGGCCCAGAATCATCCCATTGAAGAAGTTGAAGAATGCCGCCACCGAAGTTCCTAACACGAGCAGGAGCAGCCTTGGCAAGTTGCCTGAGAGTTCAGTGAGGTTTATTGACAAGACATACACGAGAGCGCCGAAGATCACCACGTAGCAGAAGATATGGCTCATTGTGACTAGGACCTTCATTAGTCTGGAGTTCTCCCTGACATCAGCTTTTTCTGCATAGCCTAAGCTTGTCCTTGTTGAGAAGTATGCTTGGAATGAAATCCAGCCCAAGAACGCGATTCCGAAGTATACAATCACAAACACAGCGAACAAGTTGAATACGAAGTATACCTGAAGTATAATGCTGACAAATATCCATATGATGAACATCACTGCGGACGAGCGATATGACTCCTCGCTAGCGACGAATCGTTGCAGTCCAAAAAGTGACAGTATCGCAGTTAAGAGAAAGAACATTGGGAATGCTGCTGACACCAGTGTTGCAAATGCCCACGCACTTGGCATGTAAAGCGTCAGTTGCTGCAACGCCGTGGTCATCACTAAGCCCAACACAAAGACAATCGTGAGCCATCGGAGTTTCTTTGACGCCCAGAACATCTTTAGTCCATTTACAAACTTGGTTATCATAGGAATTTCCATTCGACTACCTCCTGCACTATTCGAGCTAGAACAATTCTCTCTTTTATGTTCTCCCACTCGCCCTTTTCAGCAGAAATACGAATTCCTCCTCGAGCGTGGGAGTGAAGTCAGGTTTCTCTATTATTGTGTCGATTCTTTCGCCATTCTCGTCGAAGATCTCAATCCAGGGGATTGCCTTAACACCCCAGTCCTCAGCCTCAGGCGGTGATGGTGGGATTCGCCACTGGTGGTCAGGATCCAGCGCTGCAACCTTCATCGTTCCGAATACGCGGACATCCAGACCAAGCTTCTCTTCCAAATGCAATAAAACTGGTATTGCCGCTCGGCAGTCCTTGCACCAGCTTGCGCCCAGCGCAACGACACTCATGCCTTTCACGAGGCTTTTCAGCTCTTTCATTGCTTGCTCATTCAGTTTGTAGTTGCTGTATGTCTGCATCTGCTCATCTTTCGATTCGCCCTTGAGACTCTCCAGGTATTCTCTGCACGTGACGGTTCTGGTCCGGATTTCATTGAGGTCGACCATGACAATCAACTTCACAATGGCACACTGTTCAAGCGCTTTTGCACAGTGTTTCCTTTTGTATCTCTCGGAAGTGTCATCTAATGCATTGACCCTAGATGCCATAAGAATGCTGATAAGCGAACTTGGGGATGCTAACCTAGGCATAAGGATGGTGCACGCGCTGACTGCCGAGGTTTACAAGACACTTATAGTTGGCTCACGCAATGTAGGGAAAACGTCTCTTGTTCGAAGATATCTTCTGGGTCGCTTCGAAACCACCTACACTGCTACGGTGGGCGCTGACCTCAGCGTAGCCACTTTCGACTTCCCTGAAGGCACGATTGTGCTTAGTGTGGTTGATCTTGGCGGTCAGCAGACATTCGCTGCGCTTAGAAACAGATTCTATCAGGGTGCTCACCACGTCATCCTAGTATACGACAAAACTGACCGGTCTACCTTCGAAAACATTCCAAAGTGGTATGAAACCCTAACC
Source organism: Candidatus Thorarchaeota archaeon (assembly GCA_030669595.1). Taxonomy (GTDB): domain Archaea; phylum Asgardarchaeota; class Thorarchaeia; order Thorarchaeales; family Thorarchaeaceae; genus WTCK01. Next base: position 18,463 of record DAOVDG010000008.1, on the reverse strand, counting down.
GATGGCATCAGAATGCCAAGCTACATCTTCTTGGCTGGATCCTTGGTTGCAAACAAGGTTGACATGACGGATGCCACTGAAGTGACGAAAGAAGAGGGTCGCCAATTGGCCGATCTGCTATCCATGAAGTACTTTGAAGCCAGCGCGAAGACCGGAATGAATGTCGCTGAAATCTTCATCCACGCGGCATCGTCGTGCAGAGCCAGGATCAAGAGCAACATGGCTGAGCAGAGCAGCGTCTAGTCTTTCTCTCTGACATCGAGACTCTTCTGCATCCGTTACTCACTGAGTTGCCGCTGTTATCCTACAGTCTGCAATCCTCACCGAAGGAATGAATGTGGGCGTTTCAACCTCCCACCAGTAGACCTGTCTGCGGTCATTGCCAAATGCAGTGATGTTCGCAAACATTCTCAGCATGCTGTCGCTAATCCTCACGTTCTTGATTGGCTTCATCTCTCCTTTCCTTACGAGGAACATCGCATCACGCGGAATTGTCGAGAACTCTCCGGTCTGGTAGTTGGTGAACCTTGTGTACCAGTTCGACGTGACATAGATGGTTGGCTTGTCCCCCTCCAATAGCTCCTCGCATGAGCGGTCCCCATTCTCGAACACAATATTCGAGGTGTTAGGAAGTAGCATTTTCAAACCCTGTCCAAGTCCCACAAGATCGGAACTACCTGTGGATTCAGTTTCAAACATCCTAGCAGTACTCGTATTATGGAGGAATGACTTGAGCACGCCTTTCTCATAGATATTGATTGCCCTAGTTGGAGTGCCTTCCGCGTCAAATGGCTTGCTTGCTAGGCCTCCCGCCATTCTTGGATCGTCGGCAACTGTAACAAACTCTGGTCCCATCTGCTGTCCCATCTTGTCTCCGAGTGGTGATATGCCAATCATCACCATGAATGGGTTAGCTGATTCAACCATGAAGCCCAGTACATTTGCGGCTACGGTCGGATTCATGACAAGGTCATAGGTTCCGGCCTCGCCTTGCTTGGCACCCACCGCTTGTTTGGCCAGTCTACCTGCTTGTGCGCCAGCTTCAATCATGCCGTTCAACGCTTGTGACGGCTTGGACCCACACTCGAGACCTTGCCCTGAATGGTCCAACTCGTCCATGAATGCCCTGACATTTAGGTCGAATGATGTGCTTCGTGTTGAGCCTTCAGGACCGTAGCTCGATCTGAAGAACTGGAACTCCTTCCCAAACTTGAGAGCGCCCGCGACTCGCTTGGCTCCTTGTGTGCGAGCAACATCAATGGCTGCGTTGACCACACCTGGAGCCTTCTCACCGAAGTCATCGATTTTGCTGTCGAATGTGCCGGAAATCGCCTCGTATTCGTAAACTTTCTCTTCGACACCTGCGAAGAATTGCGACTCCGGAAGACGCTTTGTGAATGCAATGGTGTCATCCACTGCTTTCTTGACATCCTCCGCGCTTGACACTGACCTCTCGCTGAATCCTGTCTTTGCTTCTTCCACAATCAGGAAGAGCTGCAGTGAGAGGCTCTCCCAGCGCTTGTTGATGTCTATGGCATTCTGCGAGAATCTGATCTGGGAATTGCTGGATAGCACTCCCCTCGCGATTGCTCCGTCGGCTTTCCCCTTTGCATGGTCAACAGCTAGGTCCACGTAGGACTTGAGATCATCGAGACTAGTCATTACCCAACACCTCCAAGACGAATAGCACGGAATCTTACCTCTCCGCCTCCTGCGTACACAGGTACTCCCTGCATCGGGTCACTCTTCCCACAGGTGCCTGGGAAGTCAAATCTAAGGTTATTCGAGACTGCATCGACCGCGCTTAGCAGGCCAACGCTCGTGGTTTCCATCACTGGCCTTCTTACCATCGTGTCTGTCAGTTCACCATTCTTTATCAGATACGCAACGCATCCCGTGTACTTTGATTGGTAGCGCCTATCGTCAATATTCCATTCCGTAAACGATTTTTTTAGAACCCCCAGCTTAACATCCTCAATTAATTCTTCGAGCGAATGGTCACCAGGTTCAAAGTAGGTGTTTGCCATTCTGATAATGGGCTCTCGATCATAACTTGAGGCTCTAGCGGCACCATTCGAACCAGTTCCAAACTTGACACCAAACTCCCTATTGAGGAGGGGTTCATTCAGAATGCCGTTCTTGATCAGGACTCTCTTCCTTGCCTTGACTCCCTCATCATCATAGAGATAGAATCCTCCTGTGTTGGGTATGGTAGGATCTTCGCTGACTGTCACTGCATCGCTCCCAACTCTTGAATCGCCTATCTTGAGGTCTCTCCAGAAACTCTCACCGGCCTGAGCTCCCTCGCGGCCCATGATTCTGTCGCCCTCGCTTGGGTGACCAACGTTTTCGTGCGCAATAATCCCTGCCACCTCGGGTCCGACTATCATGTCAATTGGGCGTTCCATCAGCTCGGGAACTTTCTTCGCTGTGAGTGCAGCCTTCTGGAGTTCTCGTACCTCGTCGCCAAGGGTTTCATTGACCTTGGCCTCCTTTATGCGCTCCCAGCCACCAGACTGTGTCATATCCAGAAATTTCTGTTCGGAGCCTACCTTCCCCTTTGCAGTGAGCACCGTCAACAGTTTAATGTAGGAGATATGTCCAGTGATCTCAGCCCCCTCGCTGGTTACGATGTACTTGTCGATAACAGTAGGGTTCATCACGAGAACGAACTGGGCTAGGTCTTTCATCTGAGCGTTCAGCTCTTTGGCTGTGTCCATCAACGTATCAATGTCCACGTCCGAAAGCGGCTCCTTGACATCCGTGGTCCACTTGGCCTTGTTGGCCACGGGTTCGCCCAATTCTATGTGCTCTTCCCTCTGAGCATTCCTTGCCATCTTGAGCGCAACCTGAATCGCATCTCTAGCAATCTCACGGTCCATTCTGTCAAAAGACGCAAAGCCCATGTTTCCATCAACAAGAAGTCGGACCCCTATCCCCACGGATGGTGTCGTCCCACCTGAGATCGGTTCTCCGTTCCTGTAAGCCAATCCTCTGGCCCGTTCATTTTCATAACGCGCTTCAACATATTTCGCGCCAAGCTCACGTCCAAGTTCCACACAGTACTCTGCGATGTCTTTTCCATCGGTCATGCGTTGCCACCAGTTAGCTATTGGCACTCCTTTAGTGGCAAAATAAAGTATGCGGATGATACAAGAGTGAGTGCGCCCAAGAAGCAATAGCGGCATCTGGCCACCCAATCTTTTTGTGTACCGATGCGATAGAAAGCGGAGTGATTTGATATGGCCAAGGTCACCAAGAAGATCATAACATCATTTTCCAAGTTCGAATCTGAATGGGAGAAGGATGCAGGAAAACCCGAGAACACCATCATGTACTATCTTATCGCAGCACTCAACATTGAGAAAGATCCCGATTTGGCTGATGCGATGATGACCGTGATTGTGTCAAAGAAGGACTGTCTCAAAAAAGGAGGGTCCCCTTCTGGACTGAAGCTTGGTAGAAGTGCGAAGTATTTTGTTGGACAGTTCAAGAAGAATAGGAACATTGCACGCTCCTATGTTGGTGGCACTCCTGAGAATGGATACAAGTTCAGTAAGAGCTCTCTGACCATGACTGTGGTTAAGAAACAGGACCATGGAAAGGGAATGAAGATATTCATTCAGAGTGGTGGGAAATCAAACCCGACGCCTTTGCAGGTGCGCAAGAACTCGAGTGGACAATGGAAACTTCTTGAATACTCCTCAGTATGTACCGGAGTCCAAAAAACTCCTGAGGAACTAGGGGATTTCTAATACAGCTTTGAGCCCTCCGGGGCTCACTCTTCATCTTCCGAAACGAAATCTGGAAGTTCAGAATGAGACGAACCATCAGATGCAACTGGAAATTGTATCCGACCTTTTTGGAGGTAGCTGAGGGTGTTTCATGAGATGGTAGATGGTCCGTTTAGGGGGTTCCTTCACATATGCATGGACCTGTGCACTATGCTTGATGGCATGACTGGCAGCAGATCACCTCTTGAACTTGGGTGATAAACTCCCCTCGATGATGGTGGTTATTTCATGCTTAAGGGAGAAGGTTATGAGCCCGTGTGCCATGTGAGTCAGGTGTTGTTTCCCCTTAGCGTCAACCCCCTCTCGATAGTAGATATCAGCAAAACCAGGAAGGAGAAGAAGCCTTGCAGGGATGCATCCAAAGAAGGAGTCCAGCTTGGTCATCACGAGGTCGTAGGTCTGAGAGTGGTTGAAGACACGCGAGATGAAGATGTTGTGCATGGCAGCCTCCGGCTCGATGCCCAGCTCGAAGGCGATATCAGTGAGCCTGTCGGTCCTGAGGACGCTGTTGCTGTCGATCATGATGCACCGGCCCTTAAGGCCGCCTTCCTCTTTGGGGAGCTAGCATTGGACTGGGAACCTGAGCAGGCCGTCGCGGAGGAGCCTGGAGCTGTAGAAGAGATGCATCGTAGCAACCTCAAGGCCACTGTAGAGCGATTTGTCTAACTCGGAGACACATGTATTCACAATCTCGTCGAAGGTCTTGTCAGCTGTGATGAATGCCATCCTTACACGGATGTGCAGTGCTTAGTGCCATAATGATGGCCAGATGTTAAGGTAATATCTGGGTATTATGTCCGGTTTCCAACAAAGGGCCTCGATTGAGTAGCGGTGAGTCTCATGGGGGGTGAAGCAGACTGAGTTTCGTCCCTCCGTTGATTCTCTTGTATAGAAGTTAGAGCTAGAAGGCATGAAACTATGTCAAGGAGATGAGAAATAGATGAAAATCGAAACAAGACAATACGCGATGGGACTAGTGCTTCTGGCCCTCATCTTCGCGTCATTCGAAGTGGCGCCTGTAGCGGCCGCGTTCGGCGGCGCACTATATCCCCCCGTATGACTACCAAGGCACAACAAGCACCGATGCTGGCATCACAGTATCTGCTTCCAAGTCCTCGGGCGTGTGTACAGTAAAAGCGGTAGATAAATTTGTTTTTCTCCCTTACAGCGCTGGGGCCTATGGTCGTGCGTGGGTGGGGTCTGATGAGATGATGACTCAGTCTGTCACGGCTTCTTGGTGCATTTCTTCTACCTGGACCCTTGATTATCGGATATGTGCTGGAGCGGACTTTTGGTGGCACCCAGCAGAGATCGAGATAGGAGTTATCTATCAGGTCTACAATTCAGCAGGCAAGCTACTTCAGGAAAAGTACGCATGGTCAGCGGGTGTGTACACTACGTCGGGATGGGTCAATGAAGAATATGTAATCACCAGGAGCATAGAGAAACGCTTCTCAGTGGATCTAGCAAATGGAAACGCCTACGTTTTTAAGGTCGCACTTAAAGTCACGGTTATCAGACGTGGACCTTATTACATGGCGACAGCTCGCACCGATCACGATGAGCCGGCTTCCTTGACAGTCAGCAGGATAGTGTACTACCTGCCATAGGACGAATAGCACAACAAAGCCCTGAGCCAAATCAAGCTATTTAAAATCGCATACAGAGCTAATGTCAGAAGTGATGGAGGTGCATTAATCCGTGGAAGAGAGTGATACAGCACAAGTCAATCAAGACACATCGCGTCCGAGAGGTATTATATTTATAATGACCTTCGTGGCTTTGCTTGGACCTGCTGCCTTTACAGTATATCCCGGTTTCGAGTACGGCTTCAATTGGCAACTTATGGCCATGACTTGGGAGGCATCCTATTGGGACCACGCCATACATATTGTCATGGTTCAACTTCCCATGTTGACGGCCGGCCTACTCTTTTTTTCCCTTCGACCAGTGTTCGCCTATCAAATGGTCAGATACTACAATGGGAGGACGACGAAGCTGAATACACTCCTTGTAGGTGTTGCATCCGAGCTTCAGATTCTAGTAGTGGCATATCTTGGGATGATAGGGCAGTTGGCTTCCAGTCCTGACCCCGGTCAGATCTTGGTCCCGCTGTTCGGACCAATCCCAGTCCTCTTCTTGACAGGACTTGTGATTATGAAGCTTAGGCCACCGCCGGAGATCACCACACCGTGGCAACAAATGGAAGAACGAAAGCAGCGGTGGGACAAGGATGCAGCAGCTCCGGAATCCAAGCCGGCTCAGTCCAGTTCTAAAGAGGTGGTCGTAGGGGCCGCGAAAGAGAAACAAGATCTCGCAGAAACCGCAGAAGACTAGCGCGTTGTACTCAACTATGACCCGGACATTGGCATGGTAGTTGGCCCCTTGCATCCGTGTGCGCGTAAGACCCTTCCTGAGTCTAGCTGCATGAATGCCATGTCCACCAATCGCAGTGAAGGAGAAGAATAGATGACAGACTGAAAGATCCCATCTGATGCGAACTTGGACTATTGTTCGGCGAGGGACTCAGCTTTCAGAGGAGGGGGTTGTTCGACGGGGCTGAGAGGAGTATCGCAATATCATTGAGACGCAGCCTGACTTCGCAAGGGGGCGTCGAGTAGTATCTAGGGTCCCTCTGTGGGGCTTAGATTACCTCACACGGTACTGGCTGATAAGGATACTCAAGGGGCAAGCCGTGTTGTCTAGGTGCTTCAAGCCTTCCATGTCATGCCACGGTTCTACGTCAGGCTCTCGTGGGGGGAGAGATAGGAGGATAAAGAGAGTGGGGAGAGAGAACTCAACTGGACGAGTACGCTTGAATCGAGTGTCAAGAAGACTCCTCAGGAAGAGGGCGATTTCTAGCACTCGAAACTCGCATTCTTCAGAGGTTGATTGGGGCAAAGAGCGGAGTTGAGTCTTCTAGGTTGCTCTTAGACTCATCTCGACCCGGGAGTATGCTTGTAGTTTCCATCCACATTCGCAGCTTATCAACGTGTTTCCGCAGTCGCCGATTGTTGCCTGCATACCCGAGCGGGAATGCCATAGGACCAATGAGCCTCTCCTGATTGTGAGCCGTGTAGAAGCATGCTTGAAATCCCTTTGCTCCAATCTTCTGCGCCCGCTCACTTACACTCATGACGAGGTCCAGATCTGCGTTTGATTTCACATTCATGTAGTAAGTAGGATGGTGCGGATTTGCAGTGTCAGTGAACTTGACAACGCGAGCGCCTGAAGGAAAACGTTTGCTGACACAGGAGCGGCATTGCCATTCCGCTTCATTCACCAGCGAGTTATACACGACATGTGTATCTTCTGTTGAGCCGCACGTGCTACATCTCATGTTCATCGATTTACCCCTGTTTTCATAGAAAACACAGAACTTGAGATGTTATGTTCTCCTCATAATACAGCCAATTGAGCCAAATGCTAACTGATTTGCCAAAGAACCGAAAGACTACTCGCAGCATTGTCAAGATTCAAATAGAGTCCGGTGTCGTTCATGGACTGACAAGTGCCGATATTATTCCTAGGAGTGTATTATATGAGCCTGGCTGAAACGATTAGCAGAAAGAAGTGGAATTCGTTTGCTCTTTTCCTTATTTTGGATGTCGTTCAGATTGCCTTTGTGTCTTTGCTGATTCTTGACGAGTCTACTCCGCTAATAGTTAGCATTGGTCTTGGGGGTTCAAATCCATTCACCACGGTTCTTCTGTTCATCGGAATCGTCTTTGCGCAATCTGTTATGATCTATCTCGTTGCAATGAGCATGTTGCGAAAAGAAGGCATGGTTGAGCTCTATCCCACGTTCGACGCCAGCACAAAATGGAGATGTCAATACTCACGGGATGATCTTGTCAAGTGGACTCAGGAGCTCGCAGAGAAGAGCGGGGTCTCTGTGGACAGGGTCTTCATTATGCGTTCTCCTCTGCCGAATGCTTTCACTTTCAGCCTACCACTCATCGGAACCGTTATTGTAATTCACACGAACCTCTTGGACGTACTTGGCCAAAGCGAGGTCATGTCTGTCATCGCTCATGAGCTTGGACACGTTAAAAATGCCGACTCCCTAATCTCTATCATTGTGAGAATGCCCGCCATCTTCGTTGACCTAATCTATCTATACGTATATGTGAGGCTCGGACTTGGCGTGGCTAGCTCTCTACTGGTGAACTTCGATCTATTTCTGGCGGCAGTTCGTCTTGGCGTCCTGATTGCTTTCTTTATCGCATCAAGGATGATAATGTCAGGGTCAATCATTTTCGCTCAGAGAGCATCCCGGGAAGCAGAGCTCCTTGCTGACCTTCATGCGGCGGAAGTTCTGGGAGCGGAAGCCACCATTAATGGGCTCATTCGATTGGGTCAGAGAGCTGAAGCAGTGACCGCCCTTGTGAGTGAGATACGCTGGCTTGAGTCATTGAACCCAGAGCGGATGAACCCCTTGACCAATGCAGAGCTCAATCAGATGATTCTATCATATCCGTTGGACGCAATAGATGAAGTAAATGCAAGGCAAATGGCTCCGTGGGTCTTTCTCACAACTCGCCTTACCAACATGCGCGACGTCTATGGTGTAGAAATCAGTAATCAACAGATAAAGGACGCCGTAGCTCCTGCGGCGCAGAATCTTCTCGCACAGAGGAAAAAGGAAACTCACGATGAATCCAGCACAGGGCCCAAGAATATGGTTGTTGACTGGCGTAAGGCAGACTCCGACGGCGACCGCAGGCTCTCAACTGACGAGCTTGTTGACCTGCTTGCCATGCTTCGCGAAAATCCTAGCAAGATGATGTTTGACAGTGAAGTTGGCCGGAACCTGCTAATGATTGACCATCCCGACTTCAGACGAAGGGTCATCTCACTTGCGGATGCTTTCAATCTCTAGATTTGGCTTTCTCCACCAACATGTCAGAGCGAAGGGACAAGGTCCTGCCACAATCATATCTCTTGTTCTTCCCCTAATGCGCTTCACCCCCGAGAAACCGGACAATTTAGTCGCCATCTTCACTTCTTGCCAAAACCAAGTGATCTCAGAAATGCTTCGTTATTCGATTTGCGTCCAAGGAAATCACGTACCATCTCATCAGGGTCTTTGCTACCACCAGGCGCCAGAATCTTCTCACGGTACTCGAGCCCTGTTTTCTCATCCATGAATCCAGCTTTCTCGAACTTCGTGAAGAGATCCTCCGCGTATACTTTGGACCAAAGATAGCTGTAGTAAGCCGCAGCATAGCCCCCCATTACGTGTCCAAAGCCAGCATCGGGGGTAGTTTCGTCAGGCAACTCTATTCTAGTGATTTCCCTGAAGAGTTTGATATATTCCGCTGTTGTGTCCTCAGCTCCTTCAGTGTGGTACTTGAGGTCTATCAATGAGTAGAAAACCTGTCTGAGTTGAAAAGAACCGATATCTAGCAGTTTTGCCTTAATCATCCGTTTCAACATCTCTGATGGGAGTTTCTTCTTGTTATCTTCGAAATGCCCGGACAGGAGTGTTAGTACCTCCTCCTTCCACGCCCAATTCTCAAGCATCTGTGAGGGAACTTCGATAAAATCCCGCAAGACTCCACTTAGACCGAATCTTGCGTAGCTAGCTTTGTTTGTAATGGCATGCATTAGATGACCGAACTCGTGGAAGAAGGTCACAACCTCTGAATGATTTAGGAGAGATGGTTGATTCTCGGTTGGCTTCTGAAAGTTTGCTACCATTGAGGCAATCGGCAGAAGCCGCTTTCCATCCTTGATGCGTCGACTGAGACCGCGAAAATGATATTTCTCATGCTCTCTTTTTCGAATGTATAGGCCATAAGTGAGGATGGCAAATCCACATAGGGCTCCAAGCTCTGCCAATCCCACAAAAGGGGACTTTGACATGAACTCAAACACGAGATAGACCATACAAATAGCGAGAACCCCGCCGCCAGAAATAAGCAAGATGTCGCTCAGATCCTCCTCATAGACTGAACCTTGCTCGCGTTCAAGCGATTTTTCGAATTTTGGAAATCTTTCAGATTCCAATGCGACTCTTCCCCCATTCACAAATGCAGATGAACTGTAATAAGGTAACCTGTGCTTATCATCCACTCCGATAACATCTTAGGTGCAAGTAGCGGCCTGAATCTCTACTATGCAACTCACCCCCGAGATGATGATTGGAATAGCAACCGGTCTACTGTCATCAGCCATCTATGCGGTGTCCGTTGTTGTCTACAGGTCACAGAGCGACTCCATTCGGCCTCTCGCAATAGGCTCGGTCAAGATGTGGGTTGCATTGGCTTTCATGACCGTGCTGGTTGTTCTGCCCATTCGTTCTGAGCCGTTCTACATTCCTCAGGAGGCGCTGGCATACCTTGTCGTATCGGTGATTTTCGGTGCCGTGCTAGGCGACACTTTCTATCTCTCGGCGCAAGAGAGAATCGGTGTATCCTATGCATTTCCAATTGCGATGTCATTCCCAATCCTTACCTATGTTCTAGCCATTGCAGTTGGTTTTGAAGAACCCCTGTTATCCAGATCTGCTGGCATCCTCCTGGCTGTAATAGGAGTTATCCTCATTTCAAAGGAACAGGGGCAAGATGAAGACCACGCAGTCAAGCGCAAGCTCGACAAAGTTGGAGTAGGATTGGCTCTCCTGGTTGCAGTACTCTATGCATTTGCAACCATCCTCCTCCAAGTGGGAGTTGAAAATGTTAATCCTATCGACGGCAATTTCGTTAGAGTGGCATTCGGGTCAGCCGCATTCATCCCGATGTTCCTCATTGCTAAGCATCGCGGGATGCCGACGCCTCCCCAACGGACTGTCAAGATAATAGCTGTTGCAGGACTGTTTGGAATGGGTTTGGGTTCACTTCTCTACGTTTCCACGGTGAAATTCGTGGGTGCCGCCGTCACCTCGGTTATTGGTTCTCTATCTCCACTTTTCGCGCTGCCTATATCGATGGTCTTCTTGAAGGAACGTATCACGAGAGTTGCGATGATTGGCGTTGTAGTTACAATTGCGGGAGTCATTCTCGTTGTTTTGGGCGTGTGACTAACACTTCATTTCCCATGTCACTTAATAGCTAATCATCCCCAATGGTGATTGAGCAATTCCTTCTGAGATGGCATCGATGATTGATTGGATCAATTTCATTGTGCTGGTAATGTCAGCGGTACTAATGGCGCATTTCTATATCAAGAGCGTCGGACCTGCCGCTCTTGAGAAGGAGATTGGTGAATCTGCGTACTCCAAGTGCAAGCAGTACCGAATCATCGCATCTGTTTTCGAAGTCATGACGATTGTGAACTATCTGATCTATTACTTCTATCCGCTCTCTAATGATTTTCCGCGGCTCCTTCCATGGAAATACTGGGTTTCCGTAGTCATGGGATTCGTCATTCTCATCCCCTCGCTGACTCTGATGTTCAGGGGTTTGAGGGATGCTGGCAAAGAAAGCCTTGAACCCAAGAAGGAACATACATTGGCCAGCGGAATCTATGAAACCCTTCGACATCCCCAAGCCATTGGAGAGGCTTTCATCTGGTTGGCCATTTCCTTCTTTCTCAATTCGCCGTTTCTAATACTGTACTCGTTTCTCTGGTTTCCCATATTCTACGTGTTCTGCCTTGCAGAGGAGAGGGACCTAGTAATCAGATATGGGCAGCCTTACTTGGAGTACAGGGACCGTGTAGGATTCTTGATTCCAAAGCGGAAACAGAAAGATTAGCAGTCCCGTCTGTGTCTGCGTGAACACCTACATGGAAGACTATTTGATGGTTAAGACATCGTTCCCTCAATATGGCATCTGTCACACCGTTACCCGAAACTTACCCAACTAGGACATCCTCCTAATGGTGTTCGGTTCCTGATTCATCGAGGCTGCTTCGCAAATCTTTGATTTGCAGAGTCTTACATCCTCTCCACAGGCGTTTAGAGTCTCCGTCTAACTGGCGGCGACCCCTTTTTATCCACATTTGAGTATAAAAACTCCACTGTTGATTACTGTTCAGTGGGTCTTGGGAATTTACCAGAACGGAATAAGCAATAGGCTGCTTTTTCGTGCCCAATCAGCTAACTTAATGATAGCTAACCTGCCAATGTATGGTATTGAGTGGGATTAAATGCTTCCATTGTTGAAACCCTACACCAAGGATGGTCGCTTTCTAGTGAGCAAGACCTCCATTAGTGGCGACTTGAAGAGTGATATCAAGCGAGCCGTGGAACTCATTGGTGGTTTTGAGAAAGTCATCGAAGAAGGTGATACGGTGACCATCAAACCGAATCTCAACACGGCTGACCCTTATCCAGCATCAAGTGATCCGGAGTTCATCAAAGCTCTTGGTGAGCTTCTTCTGGATGCCGGAGCCGAGAAGATTCGGATTATTGACAGCTCAACTCTGAGAGTGTCTACGCGAGAAGTAGCCAAAAAGATTGGTCTTGACGAAGTAGCTGATGCCCTGGATGCAGACCTGATATTCCTTGATGAGAATGAATGGGTGAAGGTGGACTTTCCCCGTGGCAAGTTCCTCAAGACGGGCTCAATCGGGAAGCCACTGCTTGACCTTGGAAAGCTTGTGCTGGCTCCATGTCTCAAGACACACCGGCTTGCGCGATTCACTGCAAGTATGAAACTCTTTGTAGGCTGGATAAGGCGTAGGGATCGACTTAGGATGCACGCCCGACGGCTTGAGCAGAAGGCAGTTGACCTAGCTTCGTACTTCCAGCCATCTCTAATAGTCATGGACGCCCGGAAGTGCTTCGTGACAGGTGGCCCCATGAGTGGGCAGTTGGAGTGCTCTGGTTTCATTCTCGCCAGTGGAGATATGGTTTCCATAGATGTCGAGGGCGTGAAGATTCTTCAGAGCTACGGGGCTAAGAATCGACTGGACCGGAATGTCTGGGAACTCCCTCAGATCGCTCATGCAGTTGAGATTGGCATCGGAGCCAAGAGTGATGCTGAAATTGAGCTAGTTGTCAGTTAGTTAACCTGCAGGCACGCCAAGAGGTGAGAACAATGAACAATAACTCCCTGCTATACAACATGCGCTCCCTTGACTATGAGGAAGTGAAGGGACCTGCTCTTCGCCCGGGCCTTGTCTACAGGTCCGCTCTGCCTTTGTTTCAAGAGGAGCCCGAGATGATTCGCATACTGCAGGCTCATGGAGTCAAAACAATAATCGACCTTCGCACTGATGAAGAGAAGAGTGAACATTGCTACAGCGAGGCCATGCTCTCGCGTTTTGAAATCATGTCCGTGCCATTAGATTCGTTCACATCTGTTAGGCGGCCCGATGATGACTATTCTGACTACATGAATCCACTTCATCATATCTTCCAAGAATGCAGAACGGGCATATCCCGGGTATTCAGCATTTTACAGGCTCGCGAGAGCTATCCCGTTCTCTTCCACTGTTTTGCAGGACGTGACAGGGCTGGCGTGATTGCTGCTCTTCTTCTCGATGTCATGGGCTTTAACAAGGACACCATCGTACAAGATTACATGCTTTCGCCGGGGGCCAAAGCAACAAACATTAAACAGTTATTTGCTGAGATACAACGGATGGGCGGAGCCACAGAATACCTTCAGCAAGAGGTGGGGCTGACTTCGCAACAGATAGACCAAGTACGCTCGAATCTTCTGGTTCGTTAGTGGCTGGGTTATTCTAGGAGCTCTGGTTGGACTTTCTCCTTTGCCTCGGAAACCGGATTCTGAACTCGGCGCCTTTGCTATGGTCCCCAGCTACACGATCGACGATTAGTATTTCGCCGCCGTACTTGTCAATAATCTGCTTGGATTGGTGAAGACTTAAACCCCCAAATCTACGTGACATATCAAAGATTCCGGCTTTCGAAGCATCTGTTATCCCCGGGCCATTATCAGCAATCGAGAGTATGAATGCATCTTCTTGTTTTTGCAGTTTCACCCACACCCGTTTGTCCTCTCTAGGATTGTGTTCTACTGCGTTCATCAATAAATTAGAAATCAGCAGTTCAAGATACTCATCTGCGTTGATCATTGCATCTTGAGCACTGAATGAAGTGTCGAAGTCTGCTTTCACACGACTTGAGATGGCCCTTATGCACCCAGCGGCAGCTAGGTTCAGAGACCTCTCCTCCATGGGAACTAGCATGAGTTGTTCTGTTGCCCGTGCCTCACCAATCAGTCTTGCACATCTGCTTACAGCTTCATTGATGATGTCGAGGAATGAGTCCTTAATCGTGTCTTCTGTCGCGCTTCGCATCAGAGTCGCGCTATTCAGGATGACTTGCAGCTGGTTGGTTATGTCATGTCCCATGAGATCTTGATATAGACGAGCACTATCCCGTGCCGCTCGAACGTCTTTCTCCGCCTTCTTTGCTTGAGTCACATCTACATACACAGTCTGAATCGCAGGCGTTCCTTCGTATTCTACTCTGTTAGTGAAGTTCTCTACCCAGCGTATTTCTCCGTCCTTTCTCAAGAGTTGTATCTCGAAACTGGATGTCTGGAGCTTGTCTTCTTTTCCACCAGACATCCTCTCCTTCAGAAGGTCGGCGTCATCAGGGTGGATGAGATCCCACGCTTGCTTCAGTGACATTGCAAGGAGGTCTTCGATTTCGTAACCAACCAGGTCAGCGAATGCGGAGTTTACGTAGGCAAACCCGTTGTCATTGAGGATAGTCAGACCTTGCATGGACTGCTCAGCCAGCGTTCGATACTTCAGCTCTGACCTGCCCAGCGCATCAGTGGAGGTCTTCAGCTGAGAATCAGCATACTTTCTCTTAGTGATGTCCCGAATTACGCCTATGAACGCCTTTGGTTGACCATCGGAGCCTCGTAGCAGAGAAGCGCTCATCGCTGCGGGGAATTCCGTTCCGTCATAGCGAATCATGGTGTACTCAACATCGCGTATCGCCCCCTCGGTCAATGTCTTATGGAGGTTGGTCATGGCGAGCTCCCTATCCTCCGGAACAATCATTTCGATGGCAGCCTTGCCTAGCAGTTGTTCTTCAGTTTCGCAGCCATGCATCTTGATTGCCTGCTTGTTGGCCATTATGAGGTTGCCCTCTAAATCAGTTAGCGTAATCGCATCTGGGGAGGTTTCTATCAGAACTCTGTAGAGATTCTCCGTTTCTTGTTGTCTTACTTCTGCCTTTTCTCTCTCCGTCCTATCGATTATCAAAACTTCAAGTGCACGCTCTCCATCATATTCTATCACGCTTGAGAACGCCTCTACAAATAGGAGAGAGCCATCTTTCTTGATGAACCTGTACTCGTATTGTGTGTGGGTCGGTTTTTTTCCTCTTCGGTCCGCTGCATATTCTAGAAGCCTGCTTTTATCATCGGGATGGACAAGTCCCCATCCTTCTTCGGTTGTCATCTCTAGGATTTCATCAACTGAGTAACCCACCATGTCAGCGAATGCTTGGTTGACGTATACGTACCGGCTGTTCTGTATCACGGTGACACCCTGAAGCGGATTCTCTACTAGGGTTTTGTACCTCGCTTCTGAACGCGCAAGGGCTTTCTCAGCCTTCTTGAACGCTGTCATGTCAAGGACAACCGCGAACGAGCCCCTATGCTTGCCTTTGTGATCGATTAGAGGAGCACCTGATACAATCGTAGGGACCTCTTCACCGGTCTTGGACGTCCACACTAGCTCGTACTGAGATGCCAGACCTTTCTTCCTCCTTTTCACGTTCGCCTTGAGTACCTTGGCATTCTTCGCATCAAGGAAATCGGTCAGCTTAAAGCCCATCATTGCATCAAGAGTGTATCCGAGCATGTCGGAGAATCGCTTGTTCACATAGGTGAAGACATTCTTTTTGTCGACCACAGCGAACCCTTCATTCATCGAGTCCACTAGCGCACGATAACGGAGAATATCATCGCTGGTATCCATGCCTTCCGTGGGCGTCTCTCTCAAAGGAGGTTTGTCACTCATGTGGACCCCGACCTTCGTCCCGTCATACTCTGGCTCGGTGGACCATATGCACAGGATTGTTGAAACTAGGCCAACGAGCTATATTTGTTTTGACCATATGAATTGTCTTTGTGCGAATCTATCTCATGGATACACAGTGACCTTGCAGGAATGCCCCACGAAGACCGCAACATTTCTATCATGCGCAAGGAACTCAGAAAGGTCAGGTTCGAAACTCGCATTGACTCTTCGAAGTCAAGCGTCTGGAATGGACGCGAAACTTCAGGATTGACAATTCGGTCTTGCTGACCGTCGATGGCATCGGAAGCTTGGAACGCCATGATGATTAGGTGGGATCCTGTTGAATGGACAAGGAGGAAATCGAATGGAGATAGCAAAGTACGAAAACATCAGAATTGGGCAGCATGCAGAATACGTACGCACAGTTACATCTGAGGACATTGAGATGTTTGGTCAAGTGAGTGGCGATTATAATCCACTTCACTTTAATGAGGACTGGGCGAAGAAAACGATGTTCAAGGGCCGAATCGCGCATGGAATACTGACTGCCACCTACGTAAGCACGGTGGTTGGGATGAAACTTCCTGGTCCTGGGACCATCTACATGAGTCAGAGCATGAAGTTTCGACAACCCGTTCGAATTGGTGATACAATCACTGCTCGTGTTGAAGTCACAGACAAAAATGATGAAAAGGAATTCCTCACGCTGAAAACAGTCTGCATCAATCAAGAGGATAAGGTGGTTCTTGACGGAGAAGCTGTCGTCACCTTGATGAGAATGGACCGCATGTGAAACGTTTGATGATTTGACTCCTCGATAGTGCTCATTGATTCGAACTATGCTGGCCTGCGCAGGAGCATGACAAAGCGAGCCCCCTGTGATGGGTCGTTTTCCATCCGGTCTTCAACGCGAATGTGTCCTCCGCACTGATTGACTATTAGCTTCACAAGCGTAAGTCCTATGCGTGATCCCCGTGTGCTTTCCGACTCCTACCTAGTGAATATCGCCTGCTTCAGCCTATCGCCGATTCCGGGACTGTTGTAACGCCCTGACTTAAATTCCCAATGCGAAATCATTAATATGGTGGAGTCGCCAGATTAATGTTGCATTCTACAATTGGACGAGGTAGAGGACCTTGGGTGAGCAATCTAAGGAAGATGTACTTCCTGTCATTCGCTTGACTGTACGTCTCAACAAACCTGTTGAAGACGTATGGGAAATACTCACAAACCCACTCCTGATGATTCAGTGGTTGGGCAATGAGATAACAGCAGACGTCAAGCTTGGAGGCACCATACGCTTCATGGGCAGGAATGCTCCAACGATTCCTGAGATGGCAGATTACTGGGAGATAAAGAGGCTGAAAGACAAAAGGGCCATTCTGTGTAGCTGGAGGATTATGGGGGTTGACACCCTTTTCGTTCTGCGACTCACGAAGGCTGATGGCGGCTCGATATTGGAAGTAAAGCATGGTGCTGTTCCAAGGGAGGCGAGAAATCTCTATCTTCCTGAGCACTGGAACGTGATGTTCGCAAACCTGAAGTCCGTGTTGGAGCTTGGTGAGGCTGCTCTCAGATTCGACTATTCCAATTACAGACCGTTGAGCACTACTCGATACGATCCTACCGATTTGCGCCTTAGTGTGCGGATTAACACTCCTCCACAGTTGCCCTTTGATGCCTTCTCAAACCCCGAAAAGCTTAGTCATTTTATTAGGGCCGACAAACCAAAGGTTGACCTTCGTTATGCTGGCATCTTCACATGGTGGGCCGAGGGCAAGGGGCCAGTTGTATTCACCAAGGTGGAGCAAGATCGTGAGCTGGAGTTCTCCTGGGTGTACCTAGATGAGAAAGAAACTCGTGTCAACATTCGATTTGACCCCGTTGATAATAGTACCGTTGTGACCCTTCATCACTATGGGTTTGAAAAGCCCGAGGATGTCATTGGCTATCGCATTGGGTGGTCAAGTATGCTCGCTGAGCTCAAACTAGTCTGCGAGCTTGGAGAATCAGGCGTAACAAGGCTAGCAGATTGGACCTAGAGCAGCGACACACCTACGTCCCGAAGATAACCAACCCTGGGAATAATAGAATCCACATCAACAGGGCAGTGGCAAATGGGATGGCGAAATTGTCGATCCAGCCAATGCTCAATATCTCAACAATCGCTACGACTGCGCCAATCAATAATATCTGTGGGATTATGTAAAGCGGGCATCCAATACTCGAATACAATGCAAGAGCGGTGAGGACAGCAATACTGGTGAACACCGCGACTGCAACACTCCCCTCCACTGATTTCTGCCTTATTTTTTTCTTGACGTACTCACCGCCCAGCGGCCTTCCTACAGCCTCGCCTGCGGCGTCCCCCCATGATACCGCCAGTATGGATGCGACGAATATCGATGGTTCAGGCCTGAACAAGATGAATACTGAAATGAACGCGACCATTCCCATGAAGGCGGATGCGAATGTGTTGAGTCCGCTCTCGCCTTCTCTGCTACCTGAAATGAGCAATTCAGAGATCAAATCGCTCTTGTGAGCCCACGCGTAGATGAGAATAGTAAGAAAAATACCCCCGGCAAGCGTTGGCCCACTCAAGTTCGAGTAGGCAGGTACTGTGAGTGCGATGAACGTGCCTAGGGAAACATGGACTAGCTTTCTTGCTTGCCACTTGGGTGTACCTTTCAATGACATCTTGAAGGCTATTGCGAGAACTGCTAATGACAAGATGCCGGTGAGCCCCGCCATGACAAGGTCCATGGTGGTCA
>DAOVDG010000026.1 GCA_030669595.1 Candidatus Thorarchaeota archaeon | reverse complement strand
ACGTTTGCCTTAATCTCGGCGCACTCCTTCGTTTATTTCCCTTCCTTTGTATGGGCGGCGTCTATCTTGATGTGTTTGCTTGGCATTATGATTAACGTCACTGTCATCGCGAAGGAAGGTAAGATACTCCCTGCAAGTCCGCTGCCAGCGCTTCTTGCCCTGTTTCCGTGGGTTGTCCATCTAGTGACGTTGGCACTCATCGCTGGATAATCCGCTCTGTTCTTATGCGCAGAGCACAAGGGAGATATTCGACCCTTTCAAGCAAAAATGGTGTTGGTCAACATGATTGCGGACACAAAGACACAGAACATTATTGTCGTTGCGACACTCATACTTGGAATCGTGAGCGGCTTGGGATTGGCGACAAGCAGTTCCTATTTCGCTGGGAGCTATGCGCTCGTCACCAAGTTGGAGTTCGACCTCCTGGAGGTCAGAGTTACAGGCTTGGATCCTACGAACGAATCGATTAATCCTCGTATCACACTCGTGTTTAACATCAAAACGCCAACGGGTTATTTCGGTGATGCATCACTTTCATATCTCCAGGCATCGGTCGCTCTGAATGGGGAGCAGTTTGTCTACTCACAAACACAATGGCGAAAGAACATTCCCACAGAGGACCAACTCCTGTTTCCAGGTTATGATAAGAATTTCACAATGGGCGAAACGCTCCCTGTACTGTCTGATAAGCAAATACTCTACGATGCTGAATCTTCAGGCGCCTGGAACTTCACCATTGTCCTAACCATATCCTACCGCATCTTCGATTCAAGGACTTCCTTCCGGGATATTACATTCTCTCACGAGGGGTACACCTAGGAACCGTTGCCCGAAACCTCGACAATCCTGGACATCAAGGTCCTGAATTGATGTTCGGTTCCTGCTTCATCGAGGTCTGCTCTGCAGATCCTACTGAATCTGCGACAAGTCTTACGTCCTCTCCACGGGCATTTTACGTCCCCGGCCAACTGACGGTGACGGTAGAGTCATCCTTGGACTTGGTTCTCGTCCTGGACTGACACTACACGTACAGATTCCTCTCTGGAGTATATTAACGCCTACAAAAAAGGGTCTTCGATTCGCTATTCATCTAAGAGATGTCCAGCTTTGTACAGGTTTTCTGCAGCTGTTACATACCCTTACCAGTCAGCACCCTAGCCCGTACAATGAATATTACGACAATGATGATGCCACCAGAACCGATAATGATTAGGACGAACCATCCCGGTGGAAGACCCATAAACGATGTACTCGGAGCAACAGTGACTTCGAAGGTAGCGCTGCGGGTGTTGCCATGTGCATCGTATACCGTGACATTTAGCACGTGAGTGCCGGGTTCAAGAGTTACGATGCTGGTGAGATACCCTGTATCGTTGATTGCAAAACGCACAGTGTCGTTGACAGTCCATTGGGAGATGCTTGACAAATCCCATGCTTCTAGCTGCAGACCGAGCGATTCCTCATAGTGAAGGTCTTGGTCAGTAGGAGCTGTCACCCACGTAGGCAAGACCGTGTCCTGTACTGTAACGATGAACATAGAACCCCGAATGTTACCAAGCATGTCGCTGACCCTGACTTCGACATAGTATGCACTCACAGGAAGACTGGTTGAATTCGTGATTGTGCCATTCAAATCGATTGCAAAGTGTGCGGTATCATCCAACCACCAATCATCGATGCCAGAGTAATCCTCTGCATCCAAATCGCAATGAAAAGCATCTCCGAACTCTACCGTCTGATTCACTGGTTCTATCACCCAAGTCGGGGGTGCAGGGGCCATAGCGGTGATAGTGACCGTGATTGACAGCGGGTTGTCAAAGACATCATACGCAGTTATTATCAGGCCGAAAGTGCCCGGGCCAGATATGCTGAGATTCAACAGCCGACCCGTGTTTGTAATTATAAAGTTCACAGTGTCGTTAATTGCCCAGTGAGAAACTCCCGACAAGTCCCATGCGGCCAGCTGCACATCCAGCACAGCACCATATTCGAAAATCTGGTTAGAGGGGGTTTCAACCCAATTGGGTTCTGTGGTGTCCTGCACAGTCACTGCGAAGACTCCAGTGAGTTCCCGACCCCATGTGTCATTGAGCCACACTTGGAGACCGTAGATGCCCACCGGTAGATTAGTAGAATTGGTCACTACGCCAAGCTCGTCAATCGCAAAGTGAATGGTGTCGTTCAACCACAACGTGTCAAGACCCATGGGGACCTCAGCGGACAGGACGTAACTGAAGGGCTGACCGAACTCAAACATCTGATTCTCCGGCTGCTCGCCCCATGTAGGTGCAGTGGACTCTCCTACCGTCACGGTGAAGATTCCAGTCAACTCCCTACCATAAGTGTCGTTGACCCAGACCTGCAGACCGTAGATGCCCACGGGGAGGTTTGTGGAGTTCTCAACTACTTCGGTGTCGGAGATGATGAAATGGAGAGTGTCATTCAACCACCACGTGTCAACACCAGAAGGAACTGTGGCAAGTAGTGAATAGCTGAAACTGAAGCCGAACTCTATCACTTGGTCCTGAGGCTCCTCCTCCCACGAGGGTGGTGGGTCGGGATATACCCAGGTGCAACTCGTACTCTCGGCGGAGCTAATCGTGAATACACCCCATGTGTCATTCCCATCTGCACTGGACACGGCATATCCTCTTGTTCCTATAGTGCCATAGACAAATGTCGTGTCGTTGAGATTGAGTGTCCCATCGTAGTACCGGTAGCCATGACTCTCCCAGAAGTAGTACTCAGCCCAGACATGGATCCCCGACGCGTTCTCGCCGATATTGATCACATTCGGAGTAGGCCCGTCAATGTAGCAGACGAGTTGCTCCCAGTACATCGTCAGATTCTGATCATTCATGTCGACGGACAAGACCCCGTGCTCATTGGCAGCCATGACGGAGATAGTGTCATAGTTGATGCTTGTCAATTCATTCGCGGCATATGTTGCTTGCCACAGATCACCAGACTGATGTACCATCCATTCAGAGCCCAACCGATATATCCCATCAGTCACAGCATCACCGTTGTATGCATACTGCACCTGCACGTCCATTTGGCCAGTATCTGCACTATCAATGATGAAGCTGGGGGATGATAGACTGACGCATCTTATCTGGTCAGCAATGTAAGTGTTCGAATGCGCGGAATGGAGCAGGTCATCCCCATCAGACCCCGTCCCTTCGACGACTGCCTTGAAGGTGTAGGTATCAAGCCCGACGATATCGTCTGCCTGTACTGTGACGGAGAAGCTGCCTCCGGACGCCTCGTAGTTCGTGGCCTCCCAAGGACTTGTGCTCACATCTGAGCAGGATACATAAACATCGACCAAGTCGGTCGACGGATGCAAGGAGCTACCAAAATACACAAGGGTTCCGGATGCCAGTATGTCGTTGTTGATGCTGCCGCGGTCTGGTGTACCAGAGGAGTCATCTAGCCCGAAGCTCGAGACATCGAGTCGAGTTTCAATGTCCCAATCGGTCTCATAGTAGTCAGTATCATATGCTGCATCAGCATCATAGACCAAGCAGCACAGATCTATGTCGCTTGTGTCTGGATGAGTCCAGTTGACTATGATACGGAATGTTGCATTGAGGTCGTACCCAGAGCGTGATGCAGAAGAAGACTCTGCATCCAGCGTCACGGAATTGTTCGAATCCGCTTGCTCAGAGAAGGAATCGGTATCCTCGTCGTATCTGAGACTCCAGTATCGTGTGGTCCGGCCATCATTCCAGCATTCAAGGTCAATAAAGTCGATGTGCGAATACCCATCAATATCCTGGTGTGATGTTGTGATCTGGTAGTACTTGAGCCCAGCATAGAGATTGTCACTGTCGTCCAAGTTGGCACAGGATGGAGCCTGATCGTTCTGTGGTACGGCGTTGGTGAGTCGGATGTACATCCGGTCTATCTTCCAAGTGTCAATGTCTTCATCCCCCCATCGATACTCATCACGTATTTCGACATAGCACTCAGAGCCGTTGAGATATGGGTGTATATCCACATTGAAGTCGCTGCGCTTGTGATTCCCAACGAGGTAGTCAGGAGTAATATCGTCGGCCTCGAATCTGAAGTCAAGGTACTCGCCACTAGGTTCTCCATAACTGAAATCAACATAGAGTCGCTCTGACCTGTAGGTGTCGAAGTCTACGCCGGTGAATTTGTAGACAGCTTGGAAAAGGCAGTTGTCCGAGAGTAGTTGACCTTGTATCCTCCAGTTGTCAGCACCGAAATAGCAATCGCCCGAAGCCGTGTATCCGACCCGAACTTTGAAGTTGGAATGCATGTACAGCCCTGAAGATGAGCTGAATGCATAATCCTGCTTTGCTCCTTCAGGATATGTGCCAATCTCGTTCCAGTTGGATAAGAAGTCGTAGAAGTAGACTTTAACACTTATCTGACCAGCGAAATCTTGGATGCCTATGCTCAATGTAAATTTCACATTGGTGTATTCAGTTGTATTTACATTCTTGCAGTAGAGATATCCTAGTGTGCTCCCATCACTGTTAAAGTCCCCAGAGAGGTATTGAATGTTGCTGTCGGACCAGCCCGAGGGCCGGCCATAGAATGCTGTTTGAGTCAGCATATCAGTCCAAACTGCACTCGTTTCTGTCATCTCTGTATCGAGAGAATTGTCCTCACCCATTCCGGATGGCGGCAAATTAGTATGTGACCCATACGTAAGAAACTCAAAGGAGTCAACATAGTCGTCACCTGCTGACGATGTCACGAAGACCGGAGTGGCTTCCAGAATAACCTCGTCTTGTGGGTCCATGAGATCAGGTATGTTTGATAGATCTTCTGGGCTCCCGGCCATCTGAATATCTATGAAACGCTGAGAACTCAAATTGTTAACTGCAAGAACTAGAATGACCGCTAAGGCTACTATTACAATATCCCTTGTCGTTCGCCGGTATCGCATATCAATAACCCTCAATTCACGAAAACCATTATGCAATCTCGCGGCACTGGCTTATTGATCTATCCGCGAATTGTACTCCGTTGGAAGAAATGAAAGAATATAAGATTATGCATAAAATAATAATATTAGAATGATGCCAGTGACTTAGAATGCTACGTGAAGTAGGGAAATCAGATACTACGATTGTGTCAAGGCATATCCGTATGATACCATAACTGCAAAGCAATCAGTCATATTGGCCACAGGTCTTCAATCAACAGACGGCTTTGGCGCAGCTCGGTACAACAGTACCATCAGAATGGACAGAACCAATGCAACAACTAGGATTGCAGTGTAGACCCATTGAATTCCGAAAGCGAAGATGCTTGAATATATCGGCACATTGAGAGCATTGCCAATGAACATCGACGAAGTAAGAGCTCCAGCAAGTACACCACGACGTTCAGGAGACAGTATCTGGCTGTATGTCATTAAGACTGGAGAGAGCGTACCACCGGCCCAGCCTGCAATGAGAAGTGCTGCCGCTACAAGTGGTAGATTAGCAGGCGATGCAAGGTCTCCAGCCAACAGGAGAATGACAACCGCTGTGAAGAGCGAAATTAATCCGAGAACGATTACGGTACCGATGCCCCGAAGCCCTATAATCCGGTTCATAGAAACGCCAGCCACAAACCCAACGATTCCAGTGAGTAAGAGAAGAAGTCCAATCGTCCCCTCGTCAACTCCGGCCATGCCCCGAGACGTCCATTGGATTGTTGCAGAATATGATAAGCCAAGCGCGAATATGCACAACATCAGTAGGAGCACAACCGGGCGTTTGAGTTCTAGTGAGAGGTTGGAAATGAGATCTCCAATTGCGGGCCTGTCTGATTGTCTATTTACTGGACGGTTCACAAGAAGAAGAAGTGCAAGACACAACAGCGACAGAACCAAGAAAAGCGCGTAGAACATCTGCCAACCAAAGACCACCAGCTTACCAGCAATCGCCGGACCCAAACCGACACTTATCGCAGCCAGTGCCCCGACAACTCCCATCCGTTTAGGAATCCTAGAAGGTGCGCAGCCATCCGTAATAAGAGCAACAAGAACGGGGTTTACAAAGCCGAATCCAAAGCCGCTGATGACGCTGGCCAAGATGAACATCGGAAGTGAAGTAGAGAAAATCTCTAGTAGCATAGCGACCAAGTATACAATAATCCCAAACGTGAGCACAGGCACTCGTCCCTTGGTGTCCGAGATTGCGCCTGAGAAGAGCTGAACAATAGCGAATGGAATCATGAAGGCAGTGATAGCAAGCATGACATCAGTAGGATTCACATTGAAGTCAGAAGCCATTGCGTCAAGCATAACAAGGACACCGTTTCCAACCATCGGACCTATCGCGAAGAGTGTGTAAGCAACGAGCTCCAATGCCCTGTAGTTCTCTTGAGGATGACCGGCCGCAGGGGTTTCATCATTCCTAGAGTTGTTCATAGGTGCGCCTTGGGTCATAGCTTCACCATTAGTAGGCGCAGCTTAAGATGATACCTATTCGAAGAATCAAGCCTAAATGAACCGATCCACTAGCTCTGTCAGATCAATAACCGGGGGACCATCCTCGGAGCTGCCATCTCGGAGGTTTCGGGTGCAGAATGGACATACTGTTACGATAAGTTCAGCGCCAGTCCTAAGAGCTTGTTCGATACGCTTCTTCGAGGTTTCAACACTCCAGTCCTTGTAGGCAGCCTTAGCCCCGCCGCCAGCCCCACAGCACCAAGCGTTTTCGCGCGTGGTTTCCATCTCCACCAAGTCTACTGGGAGTTTTGAGATGACAGCTCGTGGCTCATCGTAGATGCCCATGTGCCTTCCGAGGTGACACGGATCGTGCCATGTGATAATCGGACGAGGTTCATTTGGCCTTGGCACAATAGTGCCTTTGTCTATCAGCTCCTTGAGGAGTTGAGTGATGTGCACGGCTTCAACTCCCAAGTCAATGCCAAGTTTTGGATAGTCCCGTACCAGGGTTCGATAGCATCCTGAACACGATGTGACAACTCTCTTGGCACCCGCATCTCTGATAGCATCGACGTTGTGTTGTGCAGCTTCGTTGACCGGACCAAGTTGCCCGGTTCTAATCAGGGGGGAACCACAACAATACTCGTCAACCACTGTGAAGTCCACACCTGCCTTCTTCAGCACAGAGATTGTAGCGTCGCGAATCTGGGTTTCCCTGTAGTTGGATGTGCAGCCCACGAAGTACACGGTTTCAGCCTGAAGAGGCAGACTGTGTGTTTCTACGAGATTTCGATTATGATGCTCTGCACCGTACGGATTGTGAAACTGAACTACATTTTCGCGGAAGCGTATATGACTTGGTAACCCGCCAATTTCTTGAACCGCCCTTGCGCGAAGCTCTTCAATCATGTCAACGATGTGCTCCCTGTGCGGTGCTAGACACTGAACTTCACAATTGCCACACGTGGTGCATGCGAAGATAGGGTCCAGAAGTGATGGCTCCCATTCCAGCTCTCCTTTGTAGAGGGCTTGTGCAAGCCATATGCGGCCGGACGCGTAGTAAGTTTCGAAACCGAAGTACTCTCCGGAAGGGCAAGAGGGGAAGTATTCTCTGAATACATACTTGCAGTTACTGCACCTAACACAGCTATGAAGCCATTGTTCGATCACTGACCCATCTGACGTCACAGACCCCACCTCCCGGGGTTCATGATGCCATTTGGATCAAGCAGGTTACGAATCCGTCGGACCAGTTCGATGAAGTTGGGGTCAGCACGCTCATGGAGCTTCCTGGCCGACCAGACAGGCGTTTTGTAAGGGATGGCCTTCAGGTCCAATGCAAGGTCCAGCAACTCATTGTTGCATTGACGAACCTTCTTCAGATTCTCATCGTCCCTTGGAAAACGAATGATGAACTTGAACTCACAGAAGTGCATCCCTTTCATCGGTTTAAGGAAAGCCATCAGCTCATAGCCGTACTTCTCGACTATTCTCCTACCTTTGAATAAGGCCTCGCCCCAGTTCTTGGGGTGGATGTATGTTCCCATCCATGTCAACCCATCATATTCGGTGAGCTGCTTGAACGAGTCAGACGGAAAGTCGACCCACCCATACGCTTCCTCGCTCATAAGCCGCGCAACCGCTTCGAATGGGATGAGTAGGTTCTTTGGCTCCTCCGCCTTTGAGCGGTCCACAATGCGTTCCAGCACTCGAACCTTCTCATCGAGCTCCAAGCTTGTTATGCCACTAAGGGTCAGAAATGTTCCATAATCCGGCTCGCCTTCAATTGCTTCAATTGGAGCTGGCATGCCAATGAGAGCCTTAACAACCGAGAAGGAGAGGGCACCCGCATCCTCTGCCAAATCTCCGCGAGCTATCTGTTTTAGAAGGTCAGTAGTCATGAACTCCCCAAAAGTGAACAACGCGAAATGCCTTGTAAACGGTTTCTTAGGCCAGAGTTGGAGAGCCATCTTTGTGACGATGCCTGTCATTCCCTGCCAACCAGTAAACAGACCTACCAAGTCCGGCAACGGAAATCGTCCAAACCAGTTATCGTCCCCTAGTATCGCAGAGCCAACACGAACAATCTCCCCCGTGGGCAAGACCGCCTCGAGACCGTTGATGAACTCAGCCATGGCGCCGTAACGCGTAGAGAGATCACACAGCCCTTGAAGAAGCGCATTGGCAATGACGGATGTGAAAGGCGATGAGATGGGGTACGTGTACCGCAAGCTTGGATGGTTCTCGTCGAGATACTTCCGGACATGTCCAAAAGTCACTCCGGGCTCAACCACTATGTACATTCCCTCTTCGTCCACATTCAGAATCTTGTTCATGCGTTTAAGATCCACAATCACAGCATCATCAACCTGAGGAATGGTTAGCCCGCCTACACTTTGCCCTGTGGCAAAAGGCACGAGGGGCACGCGCTCTTCATTGGCAAGGCGCACGATCTGCTGCACCTCTTCGGCGGTTGATGGCATGACAACAAGCTGAGGCTCGTGTGGGGGATTCTCGGTCATGTCACGGGAGTACACGTATCGCTCTGCAGCGCCATCCGAAACACGGTCAGCTCCAACTATTCTCCCGAACTTCTCCTTCAAACTCACCATATCACCCCTTCAATGCGGCAGAGAGGAGTCCGTAGAACCTCTTCATTGCCACTGGATGGCGAAACATCCCCTTCGCCTTGATTTCGCCCTTGAGAACAGCCTTGATTGTCGATGTTTCTTCCATGACAAGGCGGATTATAGTACCAAAAGATATCTCAACTGTTAACGTGGCATCGCTGGCGGCACCCTTCGAGAATCTCACACCTCGGTCGAAAGTGAGCGTGACTGGGTAGTAATCAGTCGCAAGCACAACTGTCATCGTCCATCCTTTGACTCGCGACTCAAGCTTGGGATCCTTGAGTTGTCTGGTGATAAGCTGAGACATTAGATAGCCTATGAAATCCTTTGGCGCATCCAACATGAGGTTGGCCTCCGCCTCGACAGTTCCTGAGGCTGACCCTCTGACTACATTCTGGCTCTTGAAGTTGCGCATTTAACAATCATTGGTGACATTTGGGAAGAAGACAAACATGCGGGCTTCGGTCACACACCGGGTTCAATTCGGTGCTAATGAAAATCACAAAACACTGGAAACGAATGCAGCCACTAGTAAACGCCTCTACTCCACGTCTTCAAACAAACTGGGACGAATGCTGTCTCCGAATTGAGATCTGGCTGCAAGGAGCCGGTATCTTTGCGCATCAAGCAGTCTATACAGAATGTCTGGTGCATCTGGCACGCTCGCGCGGTATTTCTTCTTAATTCTCCTAATCTTCTCAAGCAATTCAGTGATTTCAATCTTGAACTGCTGTTCATAGTCCTTCTCTTTGTAGTCCTGATCGAGGACGCTCTTGAAAAGACGCTTTAGGTCATCATACTTCGGGATATAGCCAGTCGGGGTTCTGAGGGCACCCACCTCGCCGTGGACTCGCAGTTCCATCCACTTGAGCCACACCCTCTTGGCGTGCTTTCCATTGAGGTAGTTCCCTTCCTTGTCGCGAAGGAAATAATTAACACTGAAGATTTTCGGTACTTTGTTGAGGCCCTTCACAAAGTCCAGATGATTCTGGATATAGCGGCCCAACGGAATAGAGATAAAGTCCAGGTTTGCAAAAGGTTGGTAAGTCCTAATGCCTTCCGCCCCCAATGTAGCTGCAGTCGATTCGGATTCCAGACTGGCACCCATTGCAAGGACTCCATGAGCCCAGTTAAGGGACTGCTGAACAGGTACCCATGTATCAGGATCCCGCCCACCATAGATTATGCCATGAAGTGGAACGCCCGATGGGTCATCAGCCTTTGGATCGAGATTATTGAGCTCTGAAAGCTTGATAGTGTAGCGAGCATTCCTGTGTGAGCGCGGTATCTCATTCCCTTTCTCATCCTTCTTGCCCTTGAACCACGTTCCAGAGTAGTTCACTCCTTTTTCCGGAATCTCACGATTGTCTCCCAGCCAATACGGATCTCCGTTCGAAATCAGGATGTTGGTAAATATCACCTCGCCAGGACGGTTAAGAACATCCCAAATCACAGGGTCATCATCGCTATTCACGCTTCGAATGATGCCGAAGATGCCAGATTCTACATTCGCTGTGTATACCTCGCCTTTATGGTGATGCAAGTAAGCAAGGTCATCACCGATGATTTTCTCACCCTTGACCATCGAGGTGCTGGTTTTGCCACACCCAGAGGGGAAAGCACCTGTGAAGTAGGTCCTTCGACCGTTAGGACCAAGTACTGTCATAACGAACATATGCTCCGCTAGCCATCCTTCACGGTTAGCTTTGCGAATAGCCAGTCTTAAAGCGAACTTCTTGAAACCAACAGTGTTGCCAGCATACTGTGTGTTTACGATGTAGACAGTATCATCGACGTAGTCGATGTACCCTCGACGCCTCTTGATATCCGTTGAAACAAATTGATCCAACCGGCCTGCAGAGTGTAGGAACTTGAAGAAATCACTCGTGTTGCCAATGCTCTGGAAGTATTCGTACCCCGATCGATACAGAATATCTTCGCTATGAGCAACGTAGTACGAGTCTGTCAATTGAATACAAGGAATAGAAAAGATTGAGTTGGTCGGGCCCAAACAGAAGAACCGTACAGCCATCTCTTTGTTTTTCATGCTGTTCTTGAGGAATCCCTTTACCTCTGCCAGACCTTTCTTGCGTTCAATCTGCCGTAGATTCTTGCCGAGAGTTTCGCCCTCAGGCACCAGATACCGCGTATGTCCCTTGTCCCGGGCCTGATCGTGAAACCCATCATAATGGATTGTATGTCCCTCTGTGGCAAGGGGAGCCTCTTCACCTGTTTCAATCGCCATTCTGCGTACTCGATTGATATCATCGGGGTCGTCAGTAGCCACAAAGACGGATGACGGATTGCAAAGCTCGATAGCCTCAGCTATGAACCGATGAACATGTTCGTTGGGAATTGCTAGTAGCTTCTCGAGATTGGTCTCGTCAAGGTAGGACTTGAGAATCGTCACGTGTGTTTCCAATGACTCGCACCCCCATTTGAGGTATGCTCAGGCGGCCGTGGCGGTACACCCCTCTACTTAACATTAACTGTCGATATCTTGGCGGATGAGTCACCCCATCTAGTTCCCGCTAAGCATCAAGGACCTCTATCCGAGCAATCCCATCGAATAAGCTCAAGGGTTGGTTGCTAATATCGTTCCCGCGATCATCAGTGATGATCCACTTGGAATCTCTACTGATTTGGCTAAATACCCAGATTTCTTCATCTTTCATGGCCTTTCTGAATGATGTTGCATGATCGCCATCAATCACTGCTTCCTCCTTAGTTGCCATGTCCCTGATTACTCTGTGTGCAATGGATGTATCTATAGGCCGGCTGAACAGGTTCCAAGTGACAGGAGTAGTAATCTTGGCGTTGTAGCGAGATACCAAGTATACCATAAGGCAGGCCAGCATTGGCCAAATCACTATCACCAGTACAAACGATGCGCTCTCATGAACAGAGGCTGTTTGCATCATGAACAAAAAAACGATAATCGGTAATACTATGAAAAGCAGCGCTGGAATGTGTTTCAAATTCAGTTCGTTATCCCCCCAGTTGTATGTAGCTTGTGCAACGAAGACTAATAACTTTTCAGCCTTGCAGGAGCTGTAGACAATCCCATTCGCGAGACATAAGCAGTCTTCAAATGCCCATTGCGATAGAAAAGGACGGTGACAGACAGACTTGATTGAAGACTTGGACGAGAGCAATGTGGATGAGCTCCTAGGCATTTTGGCTGCCAAGCCGCGTGCCAACATCACCATGATTGCCGACTGCACGCAGCTCAAGCCTTGGTGTGATACACGCATTCTGAAACAGGACGGAAAGCCAACGGCTGCATTCTCTCTGTACCATGACCTTGATTTCCTTGCGGGAGCGTTCTGGGCAGAGAGCTCTGCCAGCCTGCAAACGCTTTTGCGCGATTTCGATGACCGAATACGAGGAGAATCTCTGGTAATCATTTGCAACGAGGACCAACTGAGGATTCTAAACGCAGTGTGCGATAATGTAGTACCGCTTCGTGAGCGTCAGATGATTGCAGACAATTCATCGAGTCTGAGCGCGTGGGGAGATATTCCGCCGGAGAAACTCTCTCCGCTAGATGCAGATGATCTGCGAAGACTCTACATCAACTGTGGAATCCCTGCTTGGACACCAAGCGTTCTTGAACTCGGCCCGTTCTACGGCATTCGTGATGCAAAGGAGAACATCGTCTGCGTAGCAGGAGTTCATTATGTAACTCGATTTGGTGCTGAGATTGGCAACGTGGCCACACATCCCGGCTTCAGAAGAAGGGGTCTTGCGTCATCATGTATCCGTGCTGTAGCTGATGAACTGCTCGGTGACATTCCATTTGTGATTCTGCATTTCTTTGAAGAAAACCGACCCGCGCAACTACTGTATGAGAGAATGGGGTTCTCATACTCCAATAGCGACCCCGTCTACTTCACCAAGGCCAAATTCGATTGAAAATCAAGCCAGAACGAACACAAGCGCGAACATGTAGATTGTGCCCATGACAAGGTGCAACAATCCCATTGGAAATGCAATACGCGTGAACTCTCGGAAACTGATTGGCTTTCCCTTCTCAGCAGCCAAGCTCACGGCAATCATATTTGGTGCATCACCGAATGGAATAATATACCCACCGACATTCGTCCCAATCATCAATGACAACGGGACCGCTTGGTTGCCGGTTCCAAATCTCACCGCGAGAGGCGAAAGAAGCGCCGCCACAGGGATATTATCAATTATTGAGAGCACTAGACCGGGAATCCAGATTAGAGCAAGGATTCCAAGAAACGGGTTATCGCCAATAACTCCGCCAAAGCCATCAACAAGCAAATTAATCAGGCCGGTTTCTTCTAATGCCACAATTAAGCCGAAGAGCCCAATGAGGAAGAATACAGTGTCCCACGACAGTCGTCTTAGAAGGTCCTTTGCCCGTTCGTGAGTGAAGATGAGCATCCCCGAAGCGACGAGCATTGCAATCAAGCTCGCCTCAAGGCGCATACTTGGACCCAGCGTGAAGCCCAGCACCAGAATCCCCAGAGCGAAAATGGAGAGATAGAAATCATGACTCGATTTTATCATCGCATTTGGTTTAATCATCATGAGGAGATTAATATCGCTGTCCTCTCCCACTACAAGCTTCTCCTTGTAGTATCTCAATAGGTACCAGACGGTCACAACATGCATAATGATTGCTAGGGGAAGCAGAGCTATGAACATGAGCCCGACATCGATGCCAGCTAATACTACAATCACCAGATTAGGCACAGAGCCAACGGCGGAGGGTATCGAGGCGAAGTTTGCAACGATGACCTCGGAAATCAGGATTGGTCTGAAATCAATGTCAAGAGCCTGACATACCTCAATGGTGAAGGAACCCATTACGAGCATCGTCGGTAATGGATCGAAGATAAAAGAGAGCACGAAGACCAAGTTCATGAATGCAAGGAACACTTGCCTTGGGTCGCCTTTTGTGCCTCTCACCAACAGGAGAGCAATGTAGCGAAACATACCTGACGAGCCAGCCACCGAAACGACTATCATCATAGCTGTTACAAAAATTATCGCATCCCATTGGATTAGCTGCAACATATCTGGAAATTCTATTCCTTCAAAAAAGAGGACTACTCCCGCCAAACACATGCCAAATAACACAGTAGCGGTTTCATTGACCTTCTCTGAAATTATCACGATGAGCGTGACGATAAAGATTATGAGGACAAGTGTCGCAGCTATCATCGCTCTGCCGCATGTGCCGCACTACCCACTATTAAATGGGCTTGAAGCCATGGTCAGTACCCGCTTAGAAAGAAGTCCGATACTCGATACACAACCTATATGTTGAGCGTGCAGTGTGAGCAAGTTCAGGTTGTTGCACGATGGATTCAAGAGTTGAGCATCACGCGAGGATTTTGGTCGAATGGAGTACAGAAGTCAAGAAAGGCGACATGGTCGTCATCCGTGCCACCCCGGAATCTCATGACCTTGCAGTCGCAGTGTACAAGGAAGTTGCAAAGGTTGGGGGGTCTACGGTCACCTTGATGGCTAGTGAAGAGATGTCTCGGGCATTCTACGACGGCGCGGATGATGAAACGCTTCAGGTATTCCCTAAGCATATGAAAGCGCTCGCGGAGCAGGCAGACGTATACATATCCCTTGGCGCCCCCATGAACACCAAGGCACTCGCTGGAGTAGACTCGAAGCGAATGATGATGACTTCCAAGGTGAATCAGAAGATATCCGACATTATCCTCAGCAAGCGCTGGTGCAGCACTGTTCATCCCTGCAGAAGTCTCGCTCAACAGGCCGGCATGAGTATGAACGAGTATCAGGATTTCGTCTATGGAGCAACCCTCATCGACTGGAAGGAAGAAAGCAAGAACATGTACCTGATGAAGGAACACCTTGAGAGACACAAGGATATCAGATACGTGGGTCCAGAGACCGACCTCTACGCTAAGACAGAGGGGCGGATTTGGATTGCGTCGGATGGAAAACACAACATGCCCAGCGGCGAGGTGTTTACTGCACCCATCGAGAACTCTGTTGAGGGGCACATCTACTTCGACATCCCTTTCATGCAGCAGGGCAAGGTCATTGAGGGCGTCAGGTTGAAGTTCGAGAAAGGCGAAGTTGTCGACTACTCTGCGGAGAAGGAAGAGAGGACTTTAAAGGAGATTATTGAGATAGATGAAGGGTCTCGACGTCTCGGTGAGATGGCCATAGGCACCAATCGGGGAATCAAGAGGCACACACTCAACATGCTTTTTGACGAGAAAATCGGTGACACTATCCACTGTGCCCTTGGCAGGGCATACAAGAATTGCAATGGTATGAATGAAAGTGCGGTACATGTCGACATGATTAAGTCCATGATAGAAGGCGAGATCACCGCAGGCGACGAGGTCATTTACTCCAGGGGCAAGTACTTCTACGAGATGTGAACCGAAACGGCACATCTCTCTGGATTATATGTCAACAGCGCCCTCTTCAAAAAAAGAATCACCCACTTGCCAAACGTTGCACGACCCATAGCCAGCCATGCCTAGAAGTTCATCTCAGCAACATCTGGCGCGGACAACTCAGGACTTGGTGGCGGTGTCTTTATCAAACCGTGGGATGAACTCAGTGACGAAGAGAAATTCAAGTGCAAACAGCGCGCACTCATGCGAAAGATGTTGGGTGAGTAAAAGAAAATCATAGGGCCATAAGGCTCACTTTGTTTTTAGAAACTGGAGTCGTGAAACATTTCTCTGAAGAAATTCTTCAATTGCTTACAGGGATCGTTGCAGTCTGTCTTCAATAACATAGTGTCCGGTGCAGGATCGATGTTGGCATCTGTCGTCACTACAACTCGGACGAGTTTGACTCTTCAGATTCCGTCCCTGAGGATCTAAGGGACAATCTCGAAACCCCGCGAACGAACGTCTATTAGTATCGGCCCCTCAGATCGAATTTATGCAGAGGATGTTGGAAGAGGTTTCATGTGTTCTATAGTCCTATTAATGACTGAGAGAAAGTCATGAATTATGATCCTTCAATGTTCATCATCCTATTAACAGTAACGAAAAGGAAAGGATATACAGGATGACAAACAATAGGCCTGCTCTCCTGTCAAGTTTCCTCCTAAGTGATAATGTCAAGAAGACAACAGCAATTGCAAATAACGTGTATAGTCCTGTCCCCAGAGCAACTCCTTCTGATATGAAAGAGGGAAAGAGCAGAGGTCCCACCGAGACTGCGACAAGGCTATCAAAGACACAACTCCCAGCAATGTTTCCCAGCACAAGTTGAGTATGTCCCTTGCGGACGCCCTCAACAGTCACCCCTAGTTCAGGAAGAGAAGTGCCTAGTCCAATAACGAAGAAGCTGATTAGGTACTCTGGTACTCCTATCTCTACCGATAACATGATTACTGATTGAATCACCACAAACGATCCGAGTGCAACGCCTGCAAAAGATATTGTCGCTGCTATGAGATGAAAGTAAATAGTATATTTGCTTAGACGCCAAACATATTCTTTCGTTGCATCCCTCTCGGGATTGAGCCTTCTTATTAAAAAAATCGACAACGGCCAAGTGACAAGTAAGAGGAGCGCAGTCAATTGTGTTAGGCCAATTTGAAGGATTGATAACAATAGTGCAAGTGAAAGTACCTCAAAGATGCCCAATATTATCATCTCTCTCCGGTCGACCTTGAAGCCTTTGGCAAAGATGGGAATAAGGCCCAATACCAAGGTTGTCTGTGCCAAGACTGAACCTATGCTATCTCCCACATTTATATCCCCATGCCCTGCTAAACACGACATGATCGAGTTTGCGACCTCCGGTAAGTCTGTGCCAACAGAAACCATCACGAAGCCTATCAGAAAGGGAGAAACATTGAGTCTTGAGGCGAGATGGACCGTGTGTTCAATGGCCTTCGTGCTTGAGAGGAATAGAAACACCATTCCAGTAACAAGCGCAGAGATTAGGAATATTGGCATCATTCCGAAACATTCCCGTCACCAGACTCGATTTTTGGCTGTGCTTGTTCAAACCTCTCTATCAGGTCGAGCCAATAGTCATCTAAGCCGCCTCTCCAGCAATATGCTATTATTCTCGCTACCAAAAAAGATATTCCCACAATCATCAACACTATGAGTACTATCACTCCTTCTTCTCTCCGATTGGCCATATGCCAGTTATCATGGCAAGCAATATGAGCCAGCCTATGCCAGCGAGGAAACACAAAACCCCGAAATGAATCGACTCTAAGATCATTTCTTTGTCACTTTCCTATTAGGTAGTTTCCCGTCAATCCATGAAGCGAGATATATTGAGGGCATTACAAGATAGGGCCAAATGACAAAGGACAATACTAACTCGTTTGTCACAACGGTCATTTCAGCTCACTTAGTTTCCTCTTGAGTTCCTCTATCTCAGCCTTGAGAACGGTCAGCTTCTTTATGTCATTCGCCTCTTCAAATTCACGTTCTAAGCGTCTGATGATGTTTTCAATCTTCCGGGGTCTGTCATTATCATTATCGTCAGGGGGGGGGATTGTAAGTACCTAAACACCGCTAGCCTCATCCGTTCTACTGCTTGGTATGAAATAACCTTACTTAGGCGAATCACTATTTAAAGTCGCACCTTACGATTGAAATCCACGACTGTCTTAAAATCGGATTATGATATTGGTTCACCCTAGACCTGAAGAAAGAACCGGATTACTACTCGGCTTGCTGAGAGGCCGGGAATCCTTGCTCGAAGAGGCACTGCGAGATGGTCATTTCTACATCCTTGATTCCGGTAAGAGTCCGTTCCTTCAACCTCATTGCAAGTTGGAATGCCATCTTCGGTATAGTGTTCTTGGATGTAGAAGATTCTGGTATCATGGTTTTCATGACTTCATCGAATGCCTTAAGCTCGCTATATAGCTGCTGTTTCCACTCTGTCATGATTTTGAGAATCATTTCCGTTTGGGCGTTTGATTCTGTCATGCGACAGTCCATAATCGCTTGTATAGATAAATATATCGAGTTGTGAGTCCAACATCAGAAGAAAAGAAAAAAGGGGTGTCCCGCAGGGGATCTGCAGGGGCGTTGGGGTTATTGTGACTCCATATATTCCTTTACCAAATACATGAAATCCCTCAAAACGGGGCAGATATGAACTCTCATGTGAGTGATAGAAGAAGAAAAATCGTAAGTCCATATCTCAGGGCGCAATTAAGACTCACATCCTTCTACGAATCATGTCGCGGATTTGGTTGCTGAAACCCATTCTCACTTGGTCGAGCGATGGGTCCCTGAAGTCGAGGACACGGGGAACTCCCGTGTATTCGTGGTAGTTTCTGATAATAATGGTGAAAAAGTATGAGCGAAATGAAGAGCTGGAACGTTTCAAGGAGTCATATGCAGTCTATGGTTTCTGCCTTCAAGAAGTGGGTAACGTATTCAAGGCAGTTGCCAACAGTCTGATGCCGAGACTTGCAAGAAACAAGTTCCAGCAAAAAATGGCTGAGATCCAAAGGAGGGCTCAGCGACAACAAGCTTCTGAAGCAGGGTGTCCCACCAACCCGTTTCCCAATACGAGAGGTGTTGATTCAGCAGGCATTTGAATATCTGGGAGCAGATCCAGATAGCGGGAGATGGTATTGGAATGAGATCGGATGAGTTATTCTATGGTGTCATTGGCCCGACTGAATCCATGCTTCCGATACTTCGAGGTGGAGAACCAATCTTCTTTTAGAGAAGACCTGTGAAAGTGAGCGACATCATTGCATTCACAGCGGACTGGGGCATAATGGGGCGGGTCATTCCCAGGGTTGTCGAGATCAGGGATGGAAGGTTCTATACAAAGGGCGACAACGCACCTAGTCGGGATAAAGGTCACAGGACTGCCAAAGACATTGAGGGCGTCAGGCTGAAGTTTGAGAAAGGAGAGGTTGTCGACTACTCTGCGGAGAAGGAAGAGAAGACTCTGAAAGGAATTATTGAGATAGATGATGGGTTTCGACGTCTCGGTGAAATGGCAATAGGTACCAATCGGGGAATCAAGAGGTATACACTCAACATGCTCTTTGATGAGAAGATAGGTGACACAATCCACTGCGCCCTTGGCAGAGCATACAAAGACTGCAACGGTGTGAACGAGAGCGCCGTCCACGTCGACATAATCAAGTCCATGATAGAAGGCGAGGTCACTGCCGGAGATGAGGTCATCTACTCTAAAGGCAAGTACTTCTACGAGATGTAGGCTGAAATCAAAGGAAATAATGAAGAAGTAAGCTGCCAATCAATCCGGAAGGGCGACTGCTAGTGTGATACTCACGACAACTCCAACAACAAAGCCAACTACCGCACCGAGGTAGTGAATCTGAGAATATGACTGTTCACGACTCAAACGTAACCATCCCATTGCATTATTGTATGTGTGATTAATCGAACCTACAATCTTGAACTCTTAACCTTTTCCGACTATTTGGCATACCAGAGCATAGCTGA
Organism: Candidatus Thorarchaeota archaeon; assembly: GCA_030669595.1. GTDB lineage: Archaea > Asgardarchaeota > Thorarchaeia > Thorarchaeales > Thorarchaeaceae > WTCK01. The sequence continues at coordinate 2,523 of DAOVDG010000026.1, read as the reverse complement.
GGCTTATTTTGAATTGTTGTTGATTGAAGAGGAATATCCTGTCAAACCAATTGCGATTGAGAATTGCAAATGGGAGATGGAAGGATATCATCAGCAACGCTACAGCAAGAAAGCCCACTACATGATTGGAGTGTTACCCAGCAGCCATTCCCACGGCAGAAGGGCTCCATGAGATGCAGTTTTATAACCATTAGATGCGTTCTTGGTGTATCCTGCTGTATCTGCAGTTGTCAGGACAAGTCTATGAGGATTGGCAATGACGACGAAGAAATCGAAATCTATCAACCTTACGGGGATGATGTGTGGAATCACTGTGATAGTATTAGGCGGAATCACTGGTCTGATATTGCTTGTGTCAGATGTGGGCGGCGACTCTACTGCGCTCACTCTATTCTACATTCTAGGAATCCCGGGCATAGCTTGCATGATTGGAGTTACCCTGATTCTACGCGCAATTCCATTTCCAGGGGGATCGCTGTTCTCACGGACGAGGGGTCAACCAATGGATATTGAGATGTCCGGGGAGAAGATCTTCATCCACGAGCCCCCAGAAACATGCTCAAGCTGCGGCGCAGGCATCAGCACCGAAACAGTAGAATGGGTCGGACCACTACGCATCAAGTGCCCCTATTGCGGTGCAACTCTCAATACGGTAAGGAGAGAAGTCTAAGCCGTTGCCCGAAACTTGTACAATCCTAGACATCAATGTCCTTGACTGATGTTCGGTTCCTGATTCATTGAGGTCTGCTCTGCAGATCCTGCTGAATCTGCGACAAGTCTCACGTCCTCTCCATAAGCGTTTTCTGTTTCCGTCCAACTGGCGGCGACCAAATTGCATGCACGCCCTAGCAATCAGCATTGAACGTCCACACTACTCAATCTTGAGCAGTATGTTATAACCACCTACAAAATGTTTAAGATTGTACAAGAAAAGCACAATAAAGCAAGGCAGACACTTGGGTCAAGGAGATCATCAGCCGGCTATCATAGTACTTGCATTCTTGAGCAGCGATTGACTTGCGTAGAGCAGCGTACCAGCAACTCCCAAGTTGTAACGCCAACTTTAAGTCCATAGACAACTCCCCGTGATGCGAAACCGTTATGACGAACACGAGAGAGAGTCTTGTTCATCTAGTCACCATTGATGATTTGAGTTCAGTTCAGATGATGAGCAGCAAGTTAGGAATCCCTCAAGAAGAAGTTAGGACCCTCCTGACCGAGCTCACCCAAGAAGGAATACTGAATGGGTATCTCACAGAGGATGGGAAGAGGTACTTCAAACACGACGCAAAGGTTTCCGAAGCTCCTGTGATTCAGGGTAGAGAAGACGTTCCTGATTTCATGAAGTTCGATACAAGACCCGGGAAAATCGCTGCTCTTTTTGGTCTGGTTGTAGCGGTAATAGGAAGTTATGGATTAATGACTGCAGGTGATAACATACCGATGGAGAACTTCGGCGCAGCATTAATGCTGATTGGAGTGGCAGTCATCATGGCCGGTTGTTTCTATATAAGCATGAGAAAGACACCATCCTAGCCCACTATCTTCAGGCGTCTTGGATTCTCTGACACCAGCACACGCTCGTATGGCACTCCTTAAGTAGTTGATACCGTTTCCGCGCTCTTGAGCGGAGCATCCTTGCAGGTATTGTTTACTGAAGCGCTGATCTTGATTGTCTTTGCAATCGGAGTAGGCACTCTTTCTTCAATGTTGGGAATTGGGGGAGGCATCATCAATACCCCTCTACTCATCATCGGTTTTGGACTATTAGCGATTAACGCACCAGTCGCTGCGCTAATTGCCGCGTTTTTTGTAGCAGTCGCCAGCACGGTAATCTACTGGCGGCAAGAACCAAAGCCAATTTCGTTGAAGGTCGGGCTGTTCCTAGCGGTCACAACAATACCGGGGTCCCTGATTGGTGTGGCTCTTAGGACACTTATAACGGATGACTACATACTAAGGCTGATTTTTGGCATCACGCTGTTCCCAGTAGCATTGAAGATGCTACTTGCTAAGAAGGGAGGAAAGGGAGATTTCGCTAGTGAGATAGCTGCATTCAACTTTTCACAGTTGAGCCAAGGCAGACTAGCAATTGCACTGCTCGGCGGATTCGTGGGTGGTGTGGCGGCTGGACTCCTTGGGATTGGAGGAGGAGCTATTGTGGTTCCTGTTCTATGTGTTCTGTTAGGACTGCCCATGCATATCGCTGTTGCCACGTCGATGTTCATCATGATGTTCACAGCGACTGCGGGAACAACAATGAACTACCTGTTGTTGGGGCCAGAAGCATTTCACACACTCTTACTGTACGGTCTCTCCCTAGGTGTTGGAATGATCATTGGAGGACAGATCGGTCCAAGGATAGCGCGCAAAATCAATGCTGTTCAGCTCAAGCAGGTCTTTGGCTTGATCCTTGTCTTCCCTCTTGTGAAGATGATGAAGCTCGGGCAGCTCTGGTTGGACCCAATGGGTGAGAGTTTTTTGATAGCAACCCTTGGAGACCTAATCATCTGGCTCGCGATA
>DAOVDG010000065.1 GCA_030669595.1 Candidatus Thorarchaeota archaeon | reverse complement strand
TCCTGCCTTGGCTGCTTTGTCTAGGAGCATTTCTGCGAGATCCAACCGTTTCGTAGATGATGCCATCGCAGCATTAGAGAAGGTCAATCCTACTGCATGCTTCACGCCAAGCTTATGGAACGTGTCCAACGTTTCCGTGCTTGTGTCTGGTGTAATAGAATTCAACATCACTCTGTCTAGGAACCCGCCTTCGCGAGCCGCTTGGATCCCTGCACGATTCACTTCTTCAGAACCGACCCCGTCAACCAGCAGAGGCATATCTGTGGCGTCTATAAGGTGCCGCAGATGCTTCTCAATCGCTTTAGGAGACTCTGCGACGACATCTAGCATGCTTGGCAGTCCAGTAGCACTGGATACGTCCGCTAATGCATTCAGCAGCGCTTCGGCACTGGGCACATCAATAGATCCCTCTTTCGCATTCTTGACAAGTTTGTCTCCCGAGTAGAAGATGGAGCCTATGAGGACGGTGGGGTTGATGCCCGGCCTTCCTCCTATCTTCGTATTGCCAATCTCAAAAACTCTCTGCTCTGCTGTGTATTCAAACATCTCATCAGCACCCAATGCTGCACGCTGGCTCAATGCTGCCTTCAATCTCTGACGGTATCTCCGCTCAATAACCTTTTGCGAAGTAGAGCCAAGCGTTGTGGATAGGTATCATCGTAAGTACCCATGCATTAATCAGACGAATTTCCGACAATGCCATCACTGAAAGGATGGGTCCTCGTGCTGGCGGTAAAAGAGTCATGCAATCCTTCCGAGTGCAGCCTGGAGTGCGTTGAGGCGTGTCAAGGTGTACAGGGCGACGATGCGCCGCTCACGATATCGAACGAAACAGGCCGTCCAAGTATTCGTCATGACGGGTGCACAGCGTGTCTGTTATGCGTGCGAGCATGCCCTCTCAATGCAATCGAAGTTGAGGGATTCACCGCCAGTGCTGGTCACGCAATGAAGCGTAGGAACCGTACCACATCAAATCCAGTCGCCAAACAGCCCTATAAAGTGGCTGATGATTTCGCTAGGTTCTCCGAGGCAGATATGATATTCGCTAGGGTATGGAATGATCCCGAATTCAAGTACTATAAGAAGAGCGAATGGGATGGGGCAAAGGCTGCGATGGAGAGTGGTCTTCCTGGGTATGGCCGAACCTACGGCGAGCTGGCGCGGGCTGGATGGGAGCTGTACGATCATCGGACATCTATGATGAACCCTCTGGCGGATCTTGAGGGAGATGACTCAAGTCCTACGAATGAAAGCACATTCGACTCCGACTCGCTTTCTAGGATGATAAAGAAGGCAGCTCGTTTCTTTGGAGCTAGCCTTGTTGGGATTGCATCTCTCGACCCTCGGTGGTTGTATTCTGCCAATCGCAGAGGTGTAGAGTACTCCATACCTGATAGTATAGATTACGCCGTCGTGATGGCAATTTCAATGGATTACGACGCCATAGCAGCCTCCCCGACATTCATCAGCTCGGCTGCTACTGCTCTTGGGTATTCCACAATGGCATTCGTTGAGATCGAGCTGGCTGCCTTCATTCGCAGGCTTGGGTATCGAGCGATACCCTGCGGGAATGATATTGCTCTGAGTGTGCCTCTAGCTATTGATGCAGGTCTCGGACAATACGGACGGCATGGTCTCCTGATTACAAAGGAGTTCGGTTCACGAGTGCGCATTGCCAAGGTGCTTACCGACATGCCCCTTCTTCCAGATAGTCCTGACTTGGATTTCTGCAACTCCGTGATTCGTTTCTGCGAAGTATGTGAGAAGTGTGCAGAGCACTGTCCCAGTCAGTCCATCCCTTATGGAAAAGACCGTACTTGGCATGGTGATAGCAGGTCCAACAATCCGGGTGTCAAGAAGTGGTACGTGGATGTGGAGTCATGCTATGGTTTCTGGGTGGAGAATGGCGCTGAGTGTTCGAACTGCGTTCGAAGCTGCCCCTACGACAAACGCGATGGACCTGCACTTAGGATTCTTCTCTGGCTTACGTGTCATGTTCCTAGGCTCAACTCTCTAGTTGTGAAATTGGATAATCTGCTGGGCTACGGAAAGCAGCGCCTTCCGAAAGATCTGCTATAGACTACTTGGTGTTTCTGGAGATTCTTTGGTAAAGGCCCTCAAAGAAATCTCCTTTGCGAATCTTACCCCTGTTGATTGCAAAAAAGTTTGTCTTTATGCGATATAGCTTTGGCTTGAGATTGTCGTATTTCCGGATTCCCCTGCCGTCAATGTTATCGTCAAAAATCGTGGTAACGTGCTCTGGAAAGTTATCGATGTACTGGCATCGTTTGAGCTGGATATGGAATAGGGTGTTTCGCAATATCTCAGCTCGACTGATGTTCCGAGTTGCCATTACTTGGTCCCACCGTATTGTGGATGACGATGCCAATTAAGAGTTCTAGTAAGACAAACCGCCTAGGGACATTGGCATACGGTTATCAGGCACAAATCATCACCCGTTCGTGGACGCGTGACATAATATGCGGATTGCATCCATCATCGACATCAGTCTTGTAGATGTGCCCAAGATTCCAGTCACTGTGATATTCACAGCAGGGTGCAACTTCGACTGCTCGTACTGTCAAAACGCTGAACTCATCCCGCTCTTATCAGGCGAGAGCATGACGATACCTGATATTGTAGATCGCGCGCGCGGTCATCTTGTAGATGGTTATTGTGTAACTGGTGGGGAACCTACAATACACAAGGATCTCCCAGAAATGCTGAAAGCCCTCAAAGAAGACTGCGACTGTCACATCAATCTCAATACGCAGGGGTCAGTTCCGTCCGTGCTTGAGAGGTCTCTACCCTACATTGACTCGGTCTGGTTTGACATGAAGGCAAGCCCTACTCGATATGTGAAAACTGTAAGAACATCTCACGATCCATGGCCGAGGATCCAGCAGAGTCTGGAGTTGCTCCTTGATTCTGATGTTCTTTTCTGGCCCCGCACAACATATGTTGGAAACCTAACAACACCTGACGACATAAAGGCGATTCTTGAGACATTGCATGAACTTGGGTTCAGAGGTGAGTATCTAGTTCAGAATTACATTGATTCGGCAGGCACGCGAGATGAAGAGGTAGCCGCCTTTGAGAGACCGAATCGTGATGAGATTGAACCGCTGTTTTCCAGCCTTCCCTCTGGGATTTCGATGCGGCTCGAGTGGAGATGAATCACATAGGATTGAAGACCAGCCGTCGAGATGGGTGGTCGCTACGCTCGCACGATTCAGACACAGAAATACGCTTATATACGCCGAAGGCCGTGCTCAAATTCGACCTCCACCCTTTTGGCGGTTGGTCATTGCAGGAGTGTCTTTGAAGCATGTTCCCTACACAATCACTAGGCTACGACCGCGCAATCACAGTATTCAGTCCCGAAGGACGCCTATATCAGGTCGAATACGCTACAGAAGCAGTCCGTCACGGACCGCTTGCAGTTGGTGTAAAGGCTACTGATGGTGTTGTCTTAGTTGGCGAGAAACGTTCTCCGCACCCGCTGGTTGATTTAACCACATTGAAGAAACTCCTTCTCATCGACGATCATGTGGGAACGGCAATTGCAGGGCTGCATGCTGATGCTAGGAAGCTCATTGATCAGGCTAGGGTTCATGCACAAATCAATAGACTCAGCTATGACGAGCCCGTGTCGATACAGTCACTAGTTGTGAATGTCTGTGACACCAAACAGCTTCATACACAATATGGTGGAGTTCGACCATTCGGAGTAGCACTTCTGGTCGCTGGCGTAGACGACCTCGGCCCCCAGCTATTCAGCACCGATCCTTCTGGGTCCTACTGGGGTTGGAAGGCAACTGCGATAGGTAAGGATTCGGACGTGGTACGTGAGTTCTTCGCTGAGAAGTACAAACCAGGCATTGATATAGATGGTGCGCTCAAGTTGGCAATAGAAGGCGTTCTCACGCCTGGCAGCGACAAGACTGTATCTGACCCAGCTGAGAAGGCAAAGACTATCGAGATTGGCCGGGTTGATACCACTAAGCGTGCATTCAAGATATTGCCGCAAGATGAGGTCGAGGTTATTCTCGCAACTTTTGCCTAGCTTGACTGTGCCACAATCAAGTTTGACTGGGGCTAAGCACTTTTTGATCTCTTCACGAGTAGGTCGACAACCATCCCAGCTATATCGAGATTCGTGACCCTTGACAATGCACTCCAGGATGGCGAAGCATTGGCTTCTATAACACAAGGGCCATCTTTTGATTCAAGGATGTCGACACCCGTATAGTCAAGCTTCAACACCTCTGCGGTCTTGATGGCACACTCCTTGTACTCATCATCGAGTTCCACAGCTTCTGCCTCTGCTCCTCCGTGTATGTTGCTTCGCCATTCCCCCTTCGGTACATTGCGGTACATTGCAGCTACAAGTTGATTGTCTACGACAAATGCTCTGATATCGCGGTCAGGTTTCTCAATCATTTCTTGAACGTAGAGAACCTGTCCAAGCTGGTGAATGAATTTCAGTGCGCGATAGGTTAGTTCTTGGTTCTCTGCGCGAATCATGCCCATGCCACGCGCTCCGATTAGAGGTTTGATGATTACATCCCCCACCTCCTCAGAGAATGCTGTAGCGGCCTCTAGGTTCTCACTCACATGCGTACGTGGTACTCTTATGCCCGCCTTGTGCAGGGCAGTGAGCGTGGCATACTTGTCCTTAGCGCGTCGGAACGAGTAGGCTGGATTCATCACGTAGATTCCGGCATCTTCGAGATGTTCAAGGAGGCTTATTCGGTACGTAATCTGATTGCCTGTACCGAACCCAATGGTCCTCACGATAGCACCGTCCAATGTAAGATCCTCTTCGAGGTGTACGAATCTATGAGGAATCTCAGCTGCAACATCTGGTAGTCGAAAGGGCTTCACGTCGTGGCCTTTAGCTTTCATCGCATCAATCAGCCCTTTCGTGGCCCAGTTGTTGACGTTCTCGTGGTAGCTTATTCCGAACCGCATTCAAGGATGACCTCCATTTGTTGCAGGTGCATAATGGACAAGCGGCTCGGTCCATAAAAACCTGAATGCTTGCAGGTTTTACGGAACGCATCAGATGAGCTCTATGTTATGGATATCGATGTTCCATCAAGCGTCTACAAAGAGCGGCCTGGCATTGCGTGGGGTTCACCATTTGATTTGGAGAGTCTCTCCAAGCTGAATCGTGCATTTGCAGAGGACGCCATCCAACAGGCGGAAATCAGTTTCATAGAGGCAGAAGGACTCTATTTCTGGGATATCAAATGATAAAGAAGTTTTAAGTGGTCCATTGGCGCCGAGGCCAAAACAGCAGAAACGCACTTTCTGCATTGGACTGGAACGCTCTTGGTGAGCATCTGTGATCAACAAGATGACTGAAATATCTGACAAGTTAGAGCGGCAGAGAAAGGACGATCCAAAGCTGCTTGTCAAGATGCAGGTGGCCGCTCAGGGACAAGACCCTCGTTTCTTCATAGTTTCTCAAATCCATCGAAGCACTCAAGATCTGAAGCTTCTGGGTCTTGAACAAGGAGATGCCTTCCATGGCACTCGCGTTTCAGGCTGTCCGCTCCTCTCACCCAGCAAGTCGCCAGTGCTGTTTGCTGGACCTGCTGCTTACAATGGAAATTTCCTTCAGAAAGATGGTGTTGTGATCACGTTTGACATAGATGAACCACAGGAACGAATTCACGAATCACTTGTCAATCTTACAGAACATCCGGAGCTTTCTGGGATCCCCCTCATAGCTCTCAGTGTTGACTATGGTCAGGGCCTTGCTCAGGCAATAGGTCACTCTTTCCATCGCAATAGAGATGTTGAGGAGATGTTCGTATCGAGGTGTGTCAAACCCGAGAGATGCGACGAGAGTGTTCTTGTATTATTATGCTCAGACTCGCGTGTTCATCCTCCTTCAACTCCAGTCGGAGTACCCTATGCGATTCAAACTCTTGGAGCCTATGTTTCCAAGTACACTGGTGCCGATGACGAAACAATGCAGCTAAATGATTTCTTCTCAGGCTGGCTTTCTACAGACGCCAGTGAGAAACGGATTCTGATAGTTGAACATGGGGGATTCACCCAGGAAGAACCGCCATGTGGTGCAGGGCAGGCATCCCTGAATCTACACCAGGTGAAAGGGGAATTTCTGCGCCCCGTGATTGAGATACTCCACCGAGAAGCACTTCGATTCGAAGATGGTATTTCCAAGACAGTCAAAGATAGAGTTCTCGCAATTGGTCAGGCCACTGAACACAATTTGCGAAATTACCCTGCGATAGCCAGAGCGCAAGAAGAAGGAGTCAGCATGGAATCGCTGTTTCAGATAGTGACAATGGATACTGTTACGGGCAGACTCAGTGAGATTGGATAAGGGTTCGTTGCCACCATCACGCCTTCAAAGGTGACATACATGCCATCATACAATTGCAGATCCAGAATGGCACTGGCGTTCCCAAAGATTGGCCTCTTTCTAAGGTTACTGTTTAATAGGAAATCAGATTCCTGAATTTGAATGCGGGAGGTTATTTGATATTGTCAACAAAGGATAAGATGCGCCCCCAATTTTCACGTAATGATGCTGTCAGACTAGCCAAGACGATATATGGTATTGATTGTGCTGCAAGGGAATTGCCAAGTGAACGTGATAGGAACTTCCTGCTCATTACTAAAACCAATGAGAAATACGTGATGAAAATTTCTGCAACCTCTGAATCCCGAGATGTCATTGATTGTCAAAATGCCGCGTTGCAACATATCCAAGAGGTTGATGAATCAATAGCGATTCCAAGAATAATTCATTCTCTTAATGGGGAATTTGTTCTGCCTATTTCGACCGAAGAGGGACATGAGCATTTCATAAGGCTATTGACATATCTCCCGGGACGAGTATTCGCGAAAGTTAATCCGCATACTATGAAACTGATGGAAGATTTCGGAAAATTCATGGGTTCCCTTTCTAGGGCATTAGAGAGCTTTTCGCACCCTGCTGCTAATCGCGACTTCTACTGGGATTTGAAAAACTCACCTCAAATGATTGTTGAATATAGAGAGTTGATTAGTGACAAGAAGAAAAGGGAAATTTCAGACTATTTCTACAATCTATTTAATCAAGAAGTAATACCCCATATCCGAGAATTACGGTCAAGTATAGTGCATAATGACGCAAACGATTACAATGTGGTCGTTGATACGAATTGGACTAATGATTCGAGAAAACTAAGAATTTTCGATTTTGGTGACATGTTGTTTACTTGCACGATATTTGAACTAGCAATTGCTACTGCGTACGCAATATTAGACCATGATAATCCAGTAATGGCTGCAGCTGCAATGATTAAGGGGTATCACTCAGTATTTCCACTAACAGAACTAGAAATGAAAGTTCTATTTCCAGCTATATGCGCAAGATTACTATCTAGTGTTTGTGTATCAGCATACCAGCAGTTTCTGGAACCAGAGAATGAATACTTGGCGATAACTGAAGCTCCCGCATGGCGAACTCTCAGCAGACTTAGAAAAATGCATCCCAGACACGTTTGGTACATCTTCAGAGATGCATGTGGATTTCCGCCAAACCCAGAAAATCCGAGAATAGTAAAATGGATAACCGATAATGAAAGTCGCTTTGGCAAGGTCCTGACTAAAAGCGTGGAAGAGTACAAATCCGTAGTAATTGACCTAGGTGTCGGTAGTCTAGATTTCGAGTATCCTGAGGATGTCGTGGTTTTTGAAAGATTTTCTAGAATAATCCAGAATAAGATGGACGACCACAACGCAGAGATTGCTTTTGGTCGATACGATGAAAGTCGTCTTATCTATACCCGTGACCAATATTCAGAGAATAAAGATCTCGTACAGAATTCAGGAGTAACACATCTTGGTATTGATATCTTTACACCACCCAAAACTCCCATTTTCGCACCTCTAGATGGTATCGTTCATTCACTGAAAAACAATGACATTCCATTAGATTTCGGACCAACCATTATCCTTGAACATAACCCCACTTCCGATACTAAGTTCTATACACTTTATGGACATCTAAGTCTGGACTCACTTGACGGACTAATAATCGGACAGAAGATAAGTAAAGGAGATGAAATTGCGCGCATAGGGGATTACCCTAAGAATGGTGGATGGCCTCCACATTTGCATTTTCAAATAATCACAGATATGTTGGACATGGAGGGGAATTACAATGGAGCTTGTTGGGTAAATCAACGTGATGTTTGGCGAAGCATTTGTCCTGATCCAAATCTGATTCTAAAGATTCCAGAAGATAAGTTTCCAGACCCTCTCCTAACTAAACAAGAGATATTACAGACTAGACAGGAGTATATCGGACCAAATCTGAGTGTTTCCTATAAAGAGCCATTGAAGATTGTAAGAGGATACATGCAGTACTTGTATGATGAAGATGGAAAGAGATACCTTGACGCAGTGAATAATGTTCCCCATGTCGGTCATTCAAATCCAACTGTGGTTAAAGCTCTACAGAAACAAGCAGCTGCACTCTATACAAATACTAGATACTTGCATGATAACCTTGTTAGGTATGCGGAGAAACTTATTGAAAAAATGCCAGAACCACTTAGTGTCTGTTATTTCGTGAATAGTGGGAGTGAAGCAAACGAACTTGCATTGAGATTAGCTAGAACATATACTCAGCGAGATGGAATTATCATTGTGGATGATGCGTATCATGGAAACACCGACACCTTGGTCGATCTTAGTCCATACAAACACAAAGGACCCGGAGGACGTGAACCACCCACACATGTGGTTTCAGTTTTCAAAGCAGATCCATTCAGGGGGAAGTTTGGTTCTGATGACTCCAAGGCCGGAGAGAAATATGCTTCTTATGTCAAGGATTTTGCTATACCAAGGTTGGAAGAAAGCGGTCATCCCGTAGCTGCATTCATTTGCGAACCCATTATGAGTTGTGCAGGACAAATCGTATTTCCAAAGGGATACCTAAAGAAAGCCTATGAGCACGTAAGAAATGCGGGAGGCGTGTGCATAGCAGATGAAGTGCAGATCGGATTCGGTAGAGTTGGAAGTCATTTCTGGGGGTTTGAAACACAAGGAGCCATACCGGATATCGTAACTATGGGTAAACCAATAGGAAACGGACATCCATTAGCAGCTGTTGTTACAACCCCAGAGATAGCAAAATCATTCGATAATGGAATGGAATTTTTCAGCACTACGGGTGGAAACACTGTTTCATGTGCAGTTGGACTAGCTGTTCTTAATGAGATCGAATCAAAGAACTTGCAGGAGAATGCATTCTCTGTTGGAAAATATATGAAAGAAAAACTGCTCGATCTGAAAAAGAAATGCCCTCTAATTGGAGATGTAAGAGGTCTCGGACTGTTTCTTGGTGTTGAACTAGTAAAAGACCAGGAAGAATTGTTTGAACCAGCAGCAGAAGAAGCAATATATATTGTCAATAGGATGAAAGAGCTTGGAGTATTAATCAGTGTGGATGGATATCTTCGTAACGTCCTCAAGATCAAACCCCCAATCATATTCTCTAATGAGGATGTAGATTATTTTATTGAACGTCTGGAAACCGTTCTTAACGAAGATTTTTCGAGTGGTATTATAGAATAAGACGTAATGCCAAGTCAATAGTTGAAATCCAAGAATTCGCAGGATGCAATGGATGCAGTTACAAGCAAGCTCCGTGAGATTGGATATGAGATTATTGACATCATCACGCCTTCATGACGCCTTCGAAGGTGATATACATGCCATCATACAATTGGAGGTCCAGTATGAAGGGGTTTAGTTTGAATATGGGTATCACGGGCACGCCTTCATGGAACTCGATATCCTCCACCATCCAAGTCACAATTATTGGCACAAGAGAATAGGATCCGTTGGGCAAGGGTTTTAGTTTTCGTGCGAGCCTGTTCATTTGATTCGCTAATCGGGCGGTTCTTTCCTTCTGCTTTTCTGCAGCGCGCGCAAGTGCCGCGGATTTCCCTGATCTAATCCCCCACATCTTTGCATCTATGGACACGATAGTCTTTCCTCTCACGCCGACAACATCGATTTCCATGCCCTTTATGATGCTGCTACCTCTTCTTCGGAAGCTCTCCACGCAACGAAATTCATTCTCTCTCAAGATTTCCGCAACAAACCCCTCAAAGTCCTTCCAAGTCAGCAGTTCAACAACCGTTTCGATGGCTGATCCAAGAGCGACCGCCTTGAAGGCGAGTGCGATACGGTTGCGTCTCGATACAATCCACGCATCATCTAATCCCCTGCTAGTCCCTAGGCTTTCAAGAACCCCAACCGTTTTCCTGTCCACAATCTCGAGAGCACTCGAATCCTTCGTATTCTTCAGGAGAAACAGAATACTGTCAAGGATGTTCTCGTCCATCTCACTTCTTCGTTTTTGCGCTCTAGTTTATATCTCCCACTGCTGTGATAATAGCTTGAGTGAGTATGGCTGAATCTTTAGAAGGTTGGGGGCGGGTCCTCAAGGCATTCGATGATTGGATCTCCTACGAGAGCTCTGAGTTTGCTCCATGGACTGCATACTTCTCCCCAGAGAATCTACGAGACCTTACTGACAAGGAGCGGATGGGTTGGATGCACTCCATGTACAGTGACGTGATTCCAGGGCGTGTTGAGAGCTGCAAGTCGGTCGCTGTTGCTTTCGAGGATTTTTTACCATATATGCCCGAGCCGGCGTCCATAGAAACCGTGCAGTCAATGATTGACTTGAGCACAAGAATACAGGGCAGCATGCTGGGCATGAGTGATGTCATAGCTACGATGATGGAGGAGTATAAGGTTGGGGGGCTCGATGAAGTCTTTCACTACCTCTCATCTCTCGTTGAAGCTGAAGACGATATTCGGCACCACATGACTCTCTATAGTGCAGGATTTAGGAAGCTGAAGAAGTTGGGGCTCACGATTCCTGACGAAATGGTGTAGGCCATGAAGGAGCGAAGGACCTTCGTCAATGCACCTGACAAACCTTAAGTATCAATACACGAGAGGGAATTCGACCCACTAACAAAGTGAGGTGATAACACAATGGGTTTTGGAAGTAAAACCACAACCTCGGCCCATCGATGTCGGGTCGCAGAATCAACAGGTGAGTGTCAAATTAGCCAACGAGGCGAATGTGTTCTCCAGTGGCCATCAGGTCTCTGAGCAGTTCACTCATCCTGCTGACAAGCCTACTTTTGAGAGTCTTGCTGCATCATTCCTACGGTTAGCTGACTTAAGGTTGAGCAGCACTCAGAAAACCGTCTTGAGAATGAGTGCTCAACTCCTAGGGCATCATTGTCTAACGGTCACTGGGCTTGCAGATCTGCTATCCCGACGAAGCACCGTTCCATATTCGACTGCGAAATGGAATCTACGTTCTCTGATGGACTTGGGGCTGCTTGCTGGGGGCGATACTCAGCGCAGAGGGCTGCAAGCAAGTCTGACCCCTTCTGGGCGGATGTTAGCTGCATACCTCGAAGAATCTGATGTAGATTGAGAAAGAGGGGGACTCCATCGAGTTTCCCCTTTCTCGTTTCTTTTTTTGGTGTTTGACGGCCCAATGAAGATATCGAGGGACTCCTCGTGCTCTGCTGGTGTTGCACTGCTTTACACACCAGCCTCACTGCATCATCTTCTTGCTGAAGAGCTCCCATGCCGTTGGAATGAGAACCTCCGCCTCCTCGTGGCTGATCCCTGATGAGATCACGACATCGACGAACTTACTCTCGCCTTTGTCGAGGGGCCCAAGGTTCCATTGCACTGCGACTGCAACATCCCTTGGTCCCAACTCGAGGTTGTTCTTCAGGTCGCGGTAGGTATCTGTCACCTTTAGCTTCAGCGGAGGCGATATCTCCCAACCGGCTGGCTTGGGCCTTGAGACCAGTTTCACATGGAGTGGCGTTTCATCCCAGACCTGCATGACGCCTGTTTCTGGGTCGAATCTCGCCGTGTCATCCCTGTAGCTAGGCGGACCGCCAATATCGAAGTCCATCAGATTGTAGATCCTCAGGTCTTCCAGTGGCGAATCGCTTATGTTCGTCGTCCGATGGCGCATCAACAGGAAGGGCCTGTTGAACGTCCATAGGGCGATATCGAACATGGCTATTGGGACTGTCTGACCGTTGCCCGAAACTTGTACAATCCTGGACATCAATGTCCTTGACTGATGTTCGGTTCCTGCTTCATCGAGGTTGCTTTTTGTTAATTCTGAAGAATTAACTGAAAGTCTTACGTCCTCTCCACGGGCATTTTACGTCC
>DAOVDG010000155.1 GCA_030669595.1 Candidatus Thorarchaeota archaeon | reverse complement strand
GGACGTAAAATGCCCGTGGAGAGGACGTAAGACTTTCAGTTAATTCTTCAGAATTAACAAAAAGCAACCTCGATGAAGCAGGAACCGAACATCAGTCAAGGACATTGATGTCCAGGATTGTACAAGTTTCGGGCAACGGTCTCGTGATCCTCAACTATGAGATCCAGACTCTTAATGAGCCTGCTTACCTCGTCGATTGAGAGCAAGAACGCCCCCTTGATGTCACGGTCTTCACCCGAAGAAAGACGGACCTTACCATCGTTGATCCAGCCCTCTGAGCTTCTCTCGGGAGGCGCAAGTTGGATCTCTAGCCAAGTCCTACGTGTTTGACCCGTCTGTCGATCATCAAAGAAATGTTTGATTTGCAGCCGACGTTCGTAATGCGACGGTTTGATTCCCATTTTTGTTGTTGACTCCTATTCGTGGCAGGACATCTAGGTCTTTTGCCCTCAGGATTAATTCTGTACTAATGAATATCTTTTCATCTCTCGGAGTTGCCGAGTGATAGAGCCGAGCTGAGTGTTGCTTGCCTAAGACAACCGTTCATTGTGATTTGGACATTACCGTCGTGTCTGCTCATGAACGGCACTGGACTCTGCTCTCAGATTGATTATGTTGCACTTGAGGTCGTATGAAAAGCGCCAAAACAGCCGACAACAGCATCATCCAAACTTGTCAGAAGGCATTCATTTCTCTGTCCAACTTGTTCCAAGTTCGTTGCAGCCGCAAGACAATCCTTATTTTGAGAAGGAAAACCCTCTGCACGGACGGAACCACCACAATGTCGCTTATTCACAATAACCTCATCAGGAAAGTCGCAGTCACTGCATTCCTTGCGCTTCTTTTGATGCCCGTATCAATAGTGGTCGTAGAAGCTGCCAGCACTGGAAGTACGGAGCAGACAAACAAGATTAGCGTGAGCCTAGGCGAGAAGATGGCTAGCATTCAGTCTAACGAATTGATACCCATCGTGGTGCGATTCTCTGATGGATCTGAGTCTGATTGGATGCAATACGTAATCGAAGCAAGCGACACTGATGATGTCGTTGTCAGGCACGTATTCCACATGATACCAATGGTGTCGCTCTATGCAACCCCCGATGAAATCACTACATTAGCTACACTTTGTGATGTCAAATTTCTTTCACTGGACGCGAAGATGTCCATTGACACCGAACTTTCAGACCAAGGAGAAGCTGCTGCTGCAGACGGTTTTGGCTATCAGCATCCAAACGAGGTTTTGGGCGTGGAGGACTTGTGGGCCCAGGGTTATGATGGTAGTGGCATCAAGGTGGCGATACTAGACAGCGGCGCGGATGCTTTGCACCCGGATCTCCATGATAGCCTAGTTGGGTTCCGAGATTTCATCAACGACCATGAAGACTTGGATCCGTCAGATGGAATCGATGCCAATGACGACAACGGTCATGGAACTGCTTGTGCTTGGCTCGTGGCAGGCTCTGGAGCTGACAATGGAGGTAATTACACTGGAATGGCACCGGGGGCGGATCTCCTCATCGTCAAGATTCTAGACGCGGCGGGAAATGGAGAAGATTCAGTGATAGCTGCAGGCATCGAGTACGCTGTTGACCAAGATGCCGATGTAATTAGCATAAGCGTAGGAGGTCAGTGGGTGGATACTGCAGAACCCTCGATAGCCATGGCGAAGGAGGCTGTATCCCAAGGAGTGACATTAGTGATTGCATCAGGAAATGAAGGGCCTTCTGCATATACTGTGAACTCGCCGGGGGTGACCCAGGAAGTCATAACAGTTGGCGCTTCTGCGGGAGCCGATGGAGTTGTTGGGTTCAGCAGCAGAGGACCTGTTGTGAATCAACAGACAGAGCCGTACGGTTACTTTGTCAAGCCCGATCTTGTCGCACCGGGTTACAATGTGTTTTCAGGAAGGGCAACCGATGCCTCGTTCGAGTACGCCATATACAATCAATCACAGTATGGCAGCTCCTATACTATGTGGTCTGGAACCTCGGCATCAACCCCACAGATTGCGGGTCTTGCTGCGCTCCTTCTCGACAAGCACGTCGCATTAACACCTATCGAAACTAAGACTGCTCTGATGTCCGGGGCAACCGATCTCGGCGCAGATCCAATGGAACAGGGTTGGGGTCTGGCCAATGCAACAAGGGCATCCGAGATTCTTGAGGAGTCATCGAGGTCGCTGACAATTGTGACTCCAAAGAGGTATCCCACGCTTCCCGGCGGTTTCAATGTGTTCATTATAGGTGACGAGCGAGCACCACAGAATGTCACTGTAATGTCCACGGTGAACCGAGGTTCTCTTGACATTGAGATGACCGGAAATGTGAGTCAATTCATCGTTGTTGACGAGAGCGTTGCTGTAACAGTAGGATACTCGTATTTCACCATAGACTTGAAAGTTCCAGCCAACCTATCACTCGATGCAGTTGGATCCTACGAAGGGGAATTGGCGTTGGTTTCAGGCACAGATACATTCACTACAATGGACCTTCGTCTCACAATCACCGTATTTGGCGGGCGATTGCTTGTAGATATGGCTCATCACTCGTATGAAGACCCTGATGATCCATCACTCTATCAATACTTCAGGGAATATCTGGAAGAACAAGGCGTTATAATGGAGGAATTCTCAAGCCCTGAGAACCCCCAACCCATTGACTCGGATGCACTAGCTGCCGCGGATACATTCATGATTATGGATACGGAAACCCCCTACGACGCAGATGAGATTGATGCACTTCATCAACTTGTTGAGGAAGGCGGAACTCTGCTTATCATGTCAGAGTACTACAATAGCACCGATAATACTGCTTCATTCGCGATGGATTCATACAACGAGATTTTGGCTCCTTATGGAATCGAGTGTGAGGAGTATGAGATTGGTGTGGGTCCGCTTCCCATGACAGGGGAGGTATATGGAGCAGATCACGGAGGAGCTGTAGAAAATCACTCGCTAGTGGAGGGTGTGGATAATCTATACATCACGTGGGGAAGCACATTGCACATTGATGGTTCAGTCGCAGGAGCGCAAGGGTTGCTCTGGGTGGATGCGGCGAAAACACACGCAATCGTAGCAACGGTTGACTACGGTCTTGGCAGAGTAATAGTTGTTTCAGATGGGTCCATCCTATACGATACATGGCTGTATGATGCCATCCGCCAAGATGCAGACAACCTTAGGTTCTTGAGGAATATCGCATCTTCGCTTCTCTCAGTAAAGCCAAGAATTTATGACGTCGAAATGAAGGTTGGACAGATAGGTGAACCAGCGAACGTGACTGCATTTGTCTTCAGCGACAACATTGAGGAAGTCACAATCGAAGTGTATTCACCTAATGGCACGAACATCACCGGAGCAGCTACGGAAACTCTAGGCTACAGATTCACTCAGACATTCACCTTGGAGAGTGCTGGGTTCTATGAGGTGAAGATAGTTGCCACCGATGCGGATGGAAACACAAGGATTGCTAAACGGACTTTCTTGGTGCCAGTCGACTTCGTACCTGACGAAGTCGTGATTGGCGTCATCGTTGCCCTATTGGCAGTAGTCGTGACAGGGTTGGTATACGTCGGAATCAAACACTTTGGAATAGGCAAGCGAAAGAAGCGCCGAGGAGAACCCGAGTGGGAAATAAGCGTCGGAAACGGTGATCCTCCCGCTATCCAATAGGGCCAAGCATGTTCTCCAAGAGATCCTTGATGCGCTCATGTCTTGGCTTGAGAAGGGGCTTCTCGCTGAGCTTTGCTCCTGACTCAATTCGCTCAAGAATCTGATAGGCGATGGGAGCTCCCATTCTGGCGGAAAGAACCTGTCCTCCAATCAAACGATCATCCTTGGTCGTTACGAGTGCAATCTTGGCGAATTCAGCAGGGTCATCCAGATAGTGAGTTTTCGTTTCTATTCCTGCTCCAGAAGCGGTGGTCGATGAGTGTCCAATGCACACAATGTCTGTGTTGAAGATGCGGTCGTATTGTAGTTTCAATGCCGTATCGCTGTAAACCTTCTTGCCACCCACAGCAGTCACACCAGCCTGACGACCTGCACGAGCAGCAGCGCTACCAACTGGCAGCAGCATGGGTTTACCAGATAG
>DAOVDG010000045.1 GCA_030669595.1 Candidatus Thorarchaeota archaeon | reverse complement strand
TCTCTCAGAATGGGAACGAACGATTTCTAACATTCTCACCAGGATTCCATCGTATCCGGCTGATGATCTGCGGACTCTTTTCAGTAGGAAGAAGGAGCTGTACTACGGTGAGCAATACGTCGGAGTAACTCCAGTACTCCTTCCTAACGAGGCACCTATCAAATACGGTAGCGAGTCGTATGAACCACTGAGATCCAAGCCAGTCACAATTGAGATGGACATCCAAAAAGACGATTATGGCATCTTCATACCTGCGATTTACGAGGGAACTTCCTCTCCAGTAGTTCAAATTGATGGAGATCGAGTAACACGAATTATGATCTACGATGGTTCCTTCAGAGGGTTGTTTCGGGAAGGTGACCGAGTTGAGGTCGTGGGATCCTTGCAGAAGGTTGCCCCTGCGCGCCCTAAATCGAATGATGGCAGAAGCATCGAATTCTATCAGATAATGGTGGGCACAAAGCAAGGCGTAGGGCGGGAATGCATCAGAATTGTCGAATTCTAGTGCTCCATCAAACTATCAAAACTATCTTAGGCAACTCATCCTGACTCAGATGTGATGTCACGAGAGCTGCCCTTCATCAAGATTCCTGCAAAAAACGGAGAGAAAGTCAGGAAACTGCTTCAAGAAGTGCAACTACTAGCAAGAAATTACAGGATACTGGCTGAGGGCATATCACTCTACGTTCCGCTACAACCAGATGCCACCGTCGAAGGGATTCGTGCACTCTTGAAGGATGATAGCATTGAGATGGGGACCAGATTGTTCGAGCCTGCTATTGAAGGGCCACGAACCTTAGCTGAAGCACTTGAGGGGATCTTGAGTCCGAAAGAGATTGGCTTCCTCCCACGGGCTTACGACCTCATTGGCGATATCGCTATTCTCGAAATCCCGAAGGAGATTGAATCACACTCCATTCACATCGGGAAAGCCTTCCAATCAGTCCACAGTAATTTCGTAACTGTCCTAGCTAAGAAGAGCGCAATTACCGGGGAAACCAGAGTGCGGGAGTACAGCCTGTTAGCTGGAGAGGACAAGACAAGGACAGTTCACACTGAATACGGCTGCAAGATTGCAGTAGACCTTGCGAACGCCTATTTCAGTCCAAGACTCTCGGAAGAACACAACAGGGTTTCGGACCAGATAGATGCAAGTGAGGTAGTTGTCGACATGTTCACTGGCGTTGGTCCATTTGCGCTACACATAGCACGCAAACAGAATGCGCGTGTGGTTGCTATTGACATCAACCCCTTGGCAATAGAGCTCCTTCATGAGAGCATGGCAATGAACAGGCTGGTAGGCACAATCGAACCTGTTGTTGCGGATGCGCACAAGTACGTTCCTGCGAATTTCGACCATGATGTGGACCGTGTGATAATGAATCACCCCTCAGGGGCTTTCGAGTTCATTGCGGATGCATGCCAATCTCTCAGAGATGGCGGAATAATGCACTATTATGATTTCGGAGCCGGCGAGAACCCTGAGGATGAGATTATGAACAAGGTTTCAAGACTCGTAAAAGAAGCAGGTAGGGACACTCCTGAGGTCCGCCACATTCGACGAGTAAGAGATAGTGCCCCGCATGAATACCAGATGGTAGTTGATCTGGTCATCTCTTAGCATAGCTCAATTGGCACTTGATGACTATGTCAGGGTCTCTCAGCTTCTGAATGAAATCCCGGCTCAGATCAGAGGCTACCTTGTCAGCCTCCACCATGACTGTGCGACCGCATTCAAATGAGCTCGTTCTTGCAACCATGCTTATTGGGTCAGAGTATGTAAGTCCCGGACTTCCTCTGCCCATGATTCTCTCAACTAGGCCCTCCGCTTTCATGGTGAGCTGTATCTGTGTTCTCGCGAACTTAGCCAGTGTTTTGATTTCGTCATCAAGGTCGCGAAGTGTCTGGGTGGTTCGAACTCCGATGATGCAGGTTCCTTGCGATGTGAGTTCCGCTTCAGTGGTAATCTCCAGTGTGGTCTTGTGCTCACCGACTATGTTCGGATGGCCGTAGGCATGGAAATCCACGGTTCGCATGCGTCTGGGGTTTCTCTCAATGCTTTTATCTTTCCTATGCCTCTGCTCTGTGATTAAGATGTCTGAAGCTCGAGTTCTTGAAGCAAAAGAAAAGCTGATTCAGCGGCTCAAGGGCAGGGGATACTTGAAGACCAACGCAGTAGAACGGGCTGTCAGAGCCGTGCCGCGCGAAGAGTTTGTTCTTCCTGAGGCACGAGAAGCGGCTTACAGGGACACCCCCCTCTCGATTGGGCTGGGACAGACAATCTCAGCGCCTCACATGTGCGTGATAATGTGTGAAGATCTCAACCTAATGCATGGTCACAAGCTCTTGGAAGTGGGGGCTGGTTCAGGCTATCATGCCGCTCTGTGCGCAGAGCTGGTGGCAGAGAAAGACAAGCCAGACCCCGGTCATGTGTACACAATCGAGATAGTCAAGGGTTTGATTGAATACGCCAGGAAGAATCTCGAAAGGACTGGATACGCAAAGCATGTGACTTTGATTCATGGTGATGGGGGTATAGGGCTTCCTGAGCACGCTCCTTTTGACAGGATTCTAGTTGCGGCAGCTGCACCGAAAGTTCCTCCACCACTCATTGAACAACTAGCACCGGAGGGATTGATGCTGATCCCCGTAGGCTCAAGAGGCTTCTTTCAAGAGCTAATGATGGTGCAGAAAGATGCCAATGGAAATGTCACCATAAGGCGATGGGGTGGAGTTGCCTTTGTGCCGCTGACAGGCAAGCATGGTCATTAGACTAGGTGACCAAATGAAGTGGCACAACAGTCAGAGTCACATTGTCTCCCCGACAAAGACGAAGCTTCTTCCTCAGGTTGATTGGGGCTATCACTTCCAAGATGTTCTGACTGTGATGTGTTCGTTGAGCGATTACAATTACTCCTTCGACAGCCTGGTTGACTTTAATCCTGTAGCAGATTACGTCTCCGAATGTTCGGCTTTCATGACTGAAACCCTTCACAATGAGCGGGGTGGTTTGTCTCATTCTATTGACGGCCTTGTTCGAGTTTTCGTCCGTCACTCGTACGTTTAGTGTCCCAGAGTACGGTGCAAAGCCCAATGACTCTTGAAATCGCGAGGCGTACATATTTACATAGTATGCTCCCTCACCAAGACCTTCAACCACCTGCCCCTCTATTATGATCTCGTCCTCGGGGGGTGCAAAAGCCACCTCCAATCCTTGAGATACACGAACGAGTTCCTTTCGCCCCTTCTCAGTCAGATGAATGACCATGCCGTTGGCGGTATGTGATCTACTCACAAGCCCCTGTTCGAAACAGAACAAGATTCTTCGTGACGCGGTTTGTTGACTCACATTCAGGGTTTCACCCAGCTCACGTGTAGTAAGATTAATTCCTCGATGTATTGCTCCCTTCTTGGCGAGCGCAAATAGAGTGAACCAGATGTCAGGTGCGTTCATTTCTGCGATACACTTCCCTCATCCTTACGATTGACTTCGATATGGCCCCCCGCTTGAATGATTCTTATAGCTGTTGCTAAGCTCGTTCTCTGTCCAATGGACACATTCACCGGTCCATCCAAGTTATTCATTTCCCATTATCTTTGATTCGTTCTTCGAATCCCTTCAACTCGCTTACAAGCTTATTCTGTCGGACAGCAGACGTGATATCGCCTCTAGTGCGTTCTATCAGTGAGCGTGCAACATCGCATTTCCTCCTCAAATCCGGAATCAATGCATTTGGGAAATCAAGTGAATGAAGTTCGTCGAAAATCTCTTCCATAACACCAAGTAGACCCTCTGCCCGTGTCACATCATCGGCGCGCAGTGAGTCGAGACATGCTCTTCTAAGCTCGCCTACTGTATCAGCCAGTCCAGTTAGGTATGCCCTACTCGGAATCCCATATGGTTGGGGCGGAGCGAATTCGCCATCCTTGAGTAAGGAGAAGACATTAGCCGCCTCTGCCAGTTCCTGATATGCAGTGTCCAAGGCTCTCGACCTTGACACATAAGCACTACCCGATAGATCATTGACAGCTTCACGGATGACGCTGTGCGCCTGACTCATGGACTCCATTGCCTCTTCATACTGTCCTCTATGAGATGCCTTTATTGATTGACTGCATAATCTCACTGCTTTTCGAGCTTGCGGCAAGACTTTCTCCCGCACATCATCATCAGCTTCAATCTCTTCTCTAAGAGGTTTCAAAATGTCTGCTAGACTCATATGACTCGCCGCCAATTTAGAGTTGAATCCTCTTAACTTGTTTGCTCCGTGAGAGCAGTACCACTCTGCTCTCGTTCTGCTCATCAACCAGATAATAGCCTGTCAGTGATGCCAGCTTCTGCGAAAACGCGCGAATTTCCCTATGCGAGGGCGAATTCTGTTTGTCTAATCGCCCCCTCGAAGAACCGAGATACATGTAGGCTTTAACCTCGACGAAATCCGGCTCGCCTTTGAGAATCAATGCTGAATATGACCGCGCGTCATGCATGTTACGACCAGCTACCATTGTCAATCTATTTACGCTTCGACAAGACAGAGAATGAAGTAGCTCCTGACTCTCGATCAAACGCTCCCAGGCCCCTTTGATTGATGGCTTGTATAGCATTGCATGTGATTTCTCGTCTGGCGCAGCGATAGTGACATAAAGCTGAGTAGGAAGTGACATGTCCGCCAACACATCTGGACGGGTCCCATTTGTGACAATGAACGAAGTCATCCCTCTTCGACTCACCTCATCAACCAGCTCGCTTAGGAACGGGTAGAGCGTTGGCTCCCCTGCGAGCGATATAGCGATGTGTTTGGGGTTTCTTGCCTCAAGGTACTTCTCTTTGGAAACGCTGGCTCCTGCCTCTGGGTTGAACCCTCCCAGTGACCTGAGATTCGCCATGATTGTGGCATCAAGCAGCTCATCTGGTCGCATTACATCCTCTTTTGAAACATGAATCTGGTCCCATCCAATGCCAAGATCGGAGGGCATTACACGCCAGCAGAACTCACAGTTCTGTGTGCACTTGTCTACAACTGGAGTCATCTGTAGACATCTGTGCGACTCGATTCCGTAGAATCTCTCTTTGTAGCAGCTATTTCCGTGGAGAAGGCTCTTCTTCTGCCATTGACATGCCTTGTATGCCCCTCTCTGACCGAGAAGATGATATCCCTGCTGTTTCAGCTTCTTGCACAACTTGTCAGGCATGTTCGAACTCAATGTCACAATCGCGATGGGACCTCTGTTTTCTCTTATCAGCGTTTGGCAACATGAGCGGATTGATGCAGTGACCACATCTTATCTATCAACTGCAGCCAGTTTCTCAGCCAGGCCCTCTTGATTGCTCCACGCGCCAGTCAACACCTTGCGTCTTGATAGATCTCCAAGAACTCCGCGAGTTTCATCATCCAGTCGACCTGGTGGCATATTCTCGAAACTACTTCCGGGTAAAGGCATGAACACATGCCCATGCAATCTAGCACCCATATCTACAAGATCATAACAGAGCTCGATGCTTGCATCCACGTCTTCTTTCGCTTCTTCTGGGAGCCCAAAAATCATGTCTACATAAGGTATGAATCCACAATCCAGCGCAATCCTGACTGCGTCTAGCCCCTCAGCGACGGTGTGCTGCCTGTTTGCGGCCTTGAGAACCTTATCACTCCCAGATTGCAGACCTATCTGCAAGGTCTTGTTTGCTACGTAGTGCCGTAATAGTTCGAGAATTTCCTTGCTCACGAACTCTGGTCTCACCTCTGATGGAAAGGAGCCAAAGAAAACTTCATCAAGACCTTCAATGGAGGTACTCTCTTTCAGAAGGTGTTCCAGCTTTTCAGGAACTACATCACGGCCCCGTCCTCCATAACAAAGCGCATTCGGTGACAGGAACCATGCACGCTGAAATCCTCTCTTTTCCACCGCCGTGCGGAGCCACTTCGTGATAGACTCCACAGATCTATGTCTGACTCGGCCTCCTGTCAGAAACGGCGTACAACAGAATTTGCAGGCATATGGACACCCACGGGTGACCTCTATTGGGCCCACGATATTCATGTCCAATGCAAATGGCGGATAGTCATCCAGCTGTATTCGAGGCAAGTCGCGTGGCCTAGGATAGTTCTCAGAGTGCTCCGAAACCACTCCTGCCATTGTATCAGTATCTTGGTCATTCATGAGGCGCCACAAGAGCTCGGGAAATATCTGCTCACCCTCACCAATTACCACATAATCAAAACCTGCATCCAACAGCTCCCCTGGTCGCGCGCTTGCGTGGGCTCCCCCAGCTATTAGCGTCGCACTACTACCAAGCTTCTTCCGAGTCTTGTTCACTTCATGATAGACTCTCTCAGTTTGGGTTGACATCACCGAGTGGGCAATGATGAGTCGTCCCTGAGCGGCCGTTTTCTCCAGTACACTCTCAGTGAGCTCTAATGGAGCAACCACGTGCAGATCTGCAAGTCGTGGTTCCGTTTCAACAGCACCAAGAAGAGCCGCAAGACTGTATCTAGATGAAGAATGCGCCGAAAAAACGAGTGTGTGTGAGTCCAATAGGTACACACGCACTAGTTCTCAATAATTCGTTCAGAAACCCCATCCTTGGTCACAACCATGACCTGGATGGGTCCTCCTGACTGCACGTCTCGTGCGATACCTGCTTTCACGGCGCGGATAGCAATCTCCTCGGCTTCCTTCACGGTTAGGCCCGCCTTGAAATCGTTCTCAAGCACACCATAGGCAGTGCGTACACCCGTACCTGCAGCGGTGTATTCATCAGGAATTAGAGAACCTCCCATGTCGATTGTGTAAAGGGCTGGTCCATCTGCATCAAGTCCGACAACTACAGTCTGGATAAATAGAGGCATCATTCGTCGTGAATAGAGCGTGTTTGCAACCATCTTTGACAGAACCTTGACGCCAATCTTCTTCTTCTGGTTTAGTTCATAAAGCTTGATTTGAGCCTGCAAGCGATTCACGAGCATTTGATAATCAGAGGTTAGGCCCGCGGAAGCTAGCACTATCGTATCCGTGAGCTTGAACGCTTTCACGCCTTTCTCACTCAGGACCATTGTACCCCAGCTTATCATCGAGTCCGTTGCTACAATGGCTCCGTCGCTGCACTTGATACCGACAATAGTTGCGCCTGTTGGAAGTGACATTAATTTTTGTCTCCATGGGGTCCTCTTTGGTTCGTTTGGTCATGCCGGTTGTTTTTAAAACATTACCCATACCTGACATTCAGTGAGTGAACTCACTGCAGAAAATCTCCCTATTCCGCTCTTCTGCTCGATTAATTGAATAATGATCCCAAGGATGTAATCCATCAATGCGTCGAATGAATCCTTTTGCAAACATTCCAACCATCATGACTGCAGAGGAGCTTATTGCGTTTGCGCATAGCAAATCGACTCGCGCGAGCATGAAGAGCTCGCACAGGCTAAAGAAGGTAGAAAGAACACGAATCAGAGAGATTACGCGCCTTCAGGAATTCGTGAAACACGTGAAAGCGAAGCTCCGAATAACAGTGGAGGAATTCCCGTCCTTGGAACGTATGCATCCATTCTACCTAGAACTGACAGAGGTTCTCGTGGGAACTGACAAGCTCAAGCAATCCTTGGGAGCGGTGTACAATTGCATTAACCTCATCGACAACATAGCCAGCAAGCATCTTGAGGCACTCAAACTGGCTAATGACTTCAAGCAGCTGAAGCGGTCACGTAGCGCCGCGAAGGGGCGAATATCGTCAATCTTGAGAGCTACAGCAAAGAACTTGGACTTCATCATCGAGGCCAAGATGGTCATGTCCCGTCTTCCCGGTATAAGTCCCAACTCGCCCACCATTGTCTGTGCAGGTTTCCCAAATGTCGGCAAGTCCACCCTTGTCAAGGCTGTTTCCACGGCAGAACCCGAGATTGCATACTATCCATTCACAACACGTGAAGTCATCGTGGGCCACCTAACTGTTGAGAACCACAGTGTTCAGATTGTTGATACGCCGGGGATTCTCGATCGCCCGATGGCTGAAAGGAACGAAATTGAGAGGTCAGCCATTGCAGCTCTGAAGTATCTGGCTCACGTCATCATCTTCATGGTGGATCCATCTGAGGCCTGCGGCTGGAGCATCGATGAGCAGGTAAATCTATACAACGAGGTCCGCAGAATGTTCCCCCTCAATCCATTGTTGGTGGTCTTCAACAAGGTAGACATCACTCCTCCAGAGCATTTGAAGGCGGCAAGAATCAAGTTACAGCCGAGTCATGAGATTATCGCCAGTGAGGGAGTGGGCATCGACGAATTGATGAGCGACGCGGTTGAGGCGGTCGATCTGACTTCTCTTCAGGAGTCAGTGGATGCGTACGTTTCATCCCTCTCCAGAGGAGAGTCCAATTCCTTCTGAGATTAGGATTCCCGGAGATCCCGTTTTTCCCTCAAGTGTCATCCTGAGACCCAAGATGCGTTCTACCACCCAGATGTTTGTTTCTAGATGCGATGTTATCTTAGTCACACCGATTCTGCTCCTGCCCGATGCTATAGCAAGATATGGCACAAGCATGTCACTCAGATGCGAGTCGATGGCCATCTCTGTTGCAAGTTCACTTAGGAGATGCTGAGCGGATTCCGCGCCGACAAGCTCTGCTCTCTTTCCTCTCTCTCCAAGCCTGTCAGCCCCAAGCCGAATACCATCGCGAGACTCAGCCCAGATGACAATGCCACTTCCTGGACCCAGATGCGGGTCTTTGTTCTTTGGATAGCTCTCACGAACTATGTGGTCCGTTTCTATATCGTGTTCAGCTAGGGTGTTCTCCGCAGACGAAGCCTGTCTCTCCGCAACATGTGAGGGCAGCCTAACACAATGAGAGATACCGTTCACGTGTTGCAGTTCGCCAAACTGCACCAAGTCTAGCGGCCTGATTGCTTTCACAGGGACTACCTTGCATGAAACGTTGCCTCCACCTCTGGGGTAGTGACCGCGTCGATGCTGGACAATGCTCACATGAGGCCCCATCTGATACAGAACATTGACAAACAGGTTGCGCATGTAGTCGATTGGTGGGCTCCAAGCGACATCGGTGCCTCCCCTGAAACTGAAACTTACTGGTTCTGGCGATAGCACCGCAGGTGGGAGCACAGCCTGAAGGATTAGGGATATGGAACCGGCTGTTCCTACGTCGTAGCTGAATGCACCACTCTGTCTTGTTCTTGGTACAAACTCGATTTCCGTGCTTCCCACTTCCAAGCCCCTGACAGAAGCGTCGACAAGCTGGGCTGTGAGCTCTATTCCTGCCATGTGCTGTCTTCTAAGTCCGGGATTACGCCGCCCTGCCCGGATATTCGTGATTCTTACTGGTCTCATAGTTAGAGCGGACAATGAAACCGAGGTTCGTAGTATCTGTCCGCCGCCTTCACCATAGGAGCCATCAATATCAATCATCGCAGCCATCTTGATGGCAGATGTGGCATTGCTATTAAGAAACTCTGCGTTTCAGTTCAACGGCCGTTTCTCGGTCGGTTTTTTCAAACACTCAAGGCTTATCTGCGGTGTCAATGCACGCCATGACGATTACAATGCGGTCAGTGTTCATAGGACGCTTCCAGCCAGTTCACAAGGGACACATTCACACGATAAAGCAGATTCTGGAGCGGGGCGAAGACCTGACAATCGTCATTGGAAGCTCCCAGTACGCTTACACACCTGATAATCCCTTCACGGGTGGCGAGCGAGTCATGTTTCTGAAGCGCGCCATAATGGATGAGGGTCTGCCGCCAGAGCGCATTGACATAATCCCTCTTCCTGACATCAACATCCACCCGATTTGGGTAGCACACCTCAGGAGTTTCGTGCCTTACTTCGACAAGGCGTACACTCATAATCCACTTGTCATAGAGCTTCTAAAAGATGCAGACGTTAAGGTGGACCAAACAGAGCTCTTGGAGCGGGATACATATAGTGCACGACATATTCGGGACCTTCTCCGTTGGGGTGGCGAGTGGGAGCCATTGGTGCCGAAGGGCGTGGCCCAACTGATCAAGAAGCACGGCCTTGACAAACGGGTCAAAGATATCGGTGAAGTGAAAACTAAACGATAGAAACTCGCTACACTCAAGGTACACTTTAAATAACGGACACAGCCAACACTCCTTTGGTGAACGATTAATGCTAGGTGAATGCGTTCCGCACTATCACTAGGCTACTGATTCTTTGTCCTAGCGGATTCTCCGTAGTTCTATCAAATCACAGAAGGATAATACTATGAGCAATGATGGGAAGAGAAGCAACAGACAGGCCATCTTCAGCATAAACAAGGAAGAGAGATTCCCTGAATGGTACGGAGAGATATGCAAGGTGGCTGAGCTCGCTGACGTCAGATACGGGGTGAAGGGATTCACACCATTCTTGCCTTGGAGCACCATGACGATGAACCTCATGTTCGATCTTCTTGAGGAGGTCCTCCAGCGCAAGAAACACCTGCCCATGCTATTCCCGACAGTGATACCAGAGAGTAGTCTCACGAAGGAGGCAGACCATGTTGAGGGCTTCACGCCCCAAGTGTTCTGGATCAAGGAGTTTGGTGATGGTCAAGAACTGGAAGAGCGTCTGGCTCTCAGGCCAACGAGTGAAACCGCCATATATCCAATGTATTCCCTGTGGATACGTAGTTGGAGAGACCTACCTCTGAAGCGCTACCAGCGATGCTCAGTGTTCCGCTCTGAGGTCAAGAGCACTCGGCCCTTTCTTAGAGGAAGGGAGTTCCTATGGATTGAGTCTCACAACGTGTTTGCTACTCATGACGAGGCGTTAGCACAAGTAATAGACGATTTGGAAACCACAAAAGAAGTAGTTACAGAGGACTACGGTCTCCCTGTTATGACCTTCAAGCGTACACAGTGGGACAAGTTTCCCGGCGGGCTGAACACTTATGCAGCAGATACCCTGATGCCTGACGGAAAGGTAATCCAGTTGCCCTCCACGCACGACCTTGGCGACAACTTCGCAAAGGCATTTGACATCAAGTACCTTGATGAAAACAACGAAACTGTCCACCCATTTCAGACATGCTACGGTCCTGCAATCTCCCGAATCTTTGGTGCTATGATCTCGATACACGGTGACGACAAGGGACTGCGGCTTCCTTTCATGGTTGCTCCCTACCAAGTGGTCATTGTTCCAATCTACAGAGGAAATGATGCAGACGAGGTGCTGGAGTACTGCCGTGGCATAGAGAGCAAGCTGCGCAAATCAGGCATCCGAGTCCATCTTGACGATTGCAATGCTACTCCCGGTTGGAAGTTCAATTACTGGGAGATGAAGGGGGTACCCATTCGTCTTGAGGCTGGTCCTCGTGACATGAAGAAGCAACAGGTTATGCTCTTCCGCAGAGACCTCCTAGAGCGGGAACCCGTTGAACTAGATGGACTGGTCAAGAAAGTACGCAACCTTGGCAAGGAAATTGACAAGAGCCTACGTGCCATGGCCGAAGCCAAATTCGAGAATCTCATTGTGGATGCAGATACCTTGGGCGGAATCTCTGACGCTTTGGACCGGGGGAAGGTTGCCCGAATATCCTTCTGTACCACCGAGATGGAGGGGCTTGCTTGTGACGAAGAAATCAAAGACAAGACAGGCGGCGAGATCAGAGGTACGAGGATGGATGTTGAGGAACAACCAGAGGGTGTCTGTATCGTTTGCGGTAAGCCTGCCAAAGAAGTCGTGTATGTGGCCCGATCGTACTAATCAACACACAGTCATAGTTGACATGAACCCAAGTTACTAGTCCATTTGGCGCCAGAGTCTGCCCGGATACTTCCTCAGCTCAATTTTGTACGAGGTTTTGAATGTATGTCAGGAATGAATACTCAAGGCGGTATGCAAGAAGGAGGTGTTTTCCAGATGGTCAATCAAGAACTACACGACTCATTGCACACGAGAGTCAACGCTTTAAAGGGGCCACCGATGACGACAGAATACAGCTACGACATAGGGGATGTGAGCTTGAGCATAGAGAGTCTATCAGCCATTCCAGGAGTAGGCGAGAAGGTCAAGAAAGCCCTTACAGACCACTTTGGTAGTGAAGCAGTCGCTCTCAAGGTCATCCTAGACTCGCGTGTTGACCTTGTGGCAACCGTGCCGGGAATTGGCTCAAGACAAGCAGTGAATATTGTGAAAGGTGCCTTTGAGGCTGAGTTCGGCGTGAGCGCAAACACGATTCTTCGGAGTGTTGATATGCGCAAGGTATTCGATCAGGTGCTCGGAATAATTCGTGGTTACGCTAAGACAAGCTATGGCAAGGACAAGCTACTCCTCTATTTTCCGCTGCCTCCGGAAAAGATTGATGTTATTCATGAGCGGCAAGAGTATTTTGCAGATGCCGCAGAGCTTGCTCGCAAACTCACGCAAGAATCGATTGACTCGCTCGGAACTCTCCTAGGCAATGTGCGTGGCCTGTACAGAAGAATAAAACCTAGAAGGCTTGAGGGCAGGGTCATTATCACCAACGACGATAAGGTCTTTGATGCACTAATAACCGAGCGAGTGGATAGATGGTGTCCGGTCTATGTTCTGTCTGAGGGCGAGAGTGGAGCAGATTATGCAAAAGGCTACGACCTAGTGCTCTTCATATCACCATTCGGCGTACTCGATGATTCATTGGACATGTTTGACAATATTGAGATACTTGGCAAGGATTGGACCGTTGACAAACTCTTGCCTGAAAGAACAGTCAGTTTCTATTCTAGAAACTACAAAGTCATCGATGCTGCATGCAAACTTGCTGAAACTTTCAATACTCTTCCAGATAATGAGTCCATGAAGAGATTCAGGGACAGTCTTGATTTCGAGAATCTCTCCAAGGTGAGCGAGATTCTGGAGAACCTTCAGGAGGATGGAGGTATTACTGAGGGGATGGACTCCGAACTGGATAGATTCAGAAAGGCAGTCAAAATCTTCCCGACTGCTGTTGCCGAAATAGAGTCATGGTTGAATGAAGAGATTAGGACAAGAATCACGAAGAGCGAGATCAAACTTGGTGGCCAACAAATCATCAATATACTGCAGTCTGCAGATATGGAAGGAGCAGAGGGAAGTGCTCTGCGGAATATGCTGCCCGCAGAGATCATCGAAACATTCACCGCTAGCGTGCAAGATGCCGAGGACCGGCTTGTTCAGATGCTTGGGCTTAGCATAAAAGAGGCTGATTGGGCTACCGGAGTAGTCAGCGAGGAAATCGCACTTCCGGTGAAGATGGTTCCAACTCAGATTAACACCCTTGAGGATCGGCTCCGACGAATCTATGCAGAAAAGCAATTCATCATCGTCAAGAAAATTGCATCGCAGCTTGATGAGCTTAAAGAAATAGTGACCAAGGCTGTACAGACTTTACTTGAGTTTGATTTGTTCCTAGCAGTTGGATCGTTTGCTAAGGACTATGACCTCCAAACTCCAGATCTATCATTGGACTACGAGGGCGTTGGCGTCCAAGGAGCCAGTAACGTATTCCTTGTTGAGAGTATGCTGAAGGGCAGACACGGGAAAGTGCAGCCAATCGATTACACCATAGGAACGACGCCTTTCCAACCGGCTGGAACCCATGGCGAAAATTGTGTCATTCTCTCAGGAGCCAATAGTGGTGGCAAGACCACGACAATACAGATGCTTGCTCAGATCGTGGCGATGGCACAGACTGGTTTCCCCGTGCCAGCAAGGGCAGCTAGTATCCGTGTATTCGAGGAACTCTACTTTTTCTACAAGAGTCGCGGCGTAGTCAATGCGGGCGCTTTTGAAACGACACTGAAACAGTTCGCAGAAATCGTTGTGTCTACCAAGTCGAAACTGGTTCTTTTCGATGAAATTGAAGCAATAACAGAACCCGGAAGCGCTGCCAATGTCATTGCCGGTTTGGTTGAGATATTACAGAGCGACCCAAAGAGCTGCACAGTTATCTGTAGCCATCTAGCAAAGGAAGTCCGAGAATCCACAAACGTGCCCATGAGGATTGATGGCATTGAGGCGAGGGGCCTCGATGAGAACTTAGAACTCATTGTTGATAGGACGCCCCGCTTTGGCCATCTTGCTAGGAGCACCCCGGAGCTCATAGTCGAACGTCTCACAAAGATGGCCAAGGGGAAGAAACAAGAGGTCTACTCGAAGATACTAGAGAATTTAACGCGAGAACGGTCCAACTAGGTTGCAAATGATGGAAACCGTGAAGGTTGCGATGAAAACGCAGAAAGTTCTGGTCTTTGGCGACACACATATGCCGACTCGAACGGACTCGATACCCACCAGCTTCTATGAGCAAATAGAACAGACGCAGTACAATTTAGCGTTAGTGACAGGTGACATAGTGCGCGAGCAGGCGATGAGAGCAGCCCTCCCTCCCCTGCCTAAGTGCTACATTGTCAAAGGCAATATGGACTATGGTCACGATTACAGGTTCCACGAGCAACTGCAGATTGAGGGCCTGAACGTTCTCCTGATGCATGGCACGCAACTAAGGCCAAGGGGTAACATCAAACAATTTCACGAAATACTCTGCCGCGTAGGCGCAGACATCGGCATTCATGGCCATACCCACAAGCCCGCGATTGATCTCTATGAGGGCAAGCTGATGATTAACCCCGGCACAATCTCAGGTGCCACAGGCGGCTGGAGGGGACGTGATGATGCCAGTTTTATCGAACTTGAGATATCCGGCAGCGAAGTGAGAGTGATTCTCTACAACACCGATTGGCACATGGTAACGAAGTCGGAGCTGCTATTCCGCAAGAGTAATGGCGACATATTGCGCTCAGAGTAATGGACAACGACCCGTATGATTTCAGGTTGTAGATCCCCATGGGTCAGGGCTGAGAAGCTGCACATAGACTTTCACCAGTATCCTAGTGGCTTCTACGCTTGCTCTCCGCATTGTAGCATCATCGAGTTGGGTTGAACCGCCACCTTTTCTCGAGAACATGCTCCGGAGCCTGCTCATGATGGCGCCTCCTGAGTCGCTAGGTCTGGACATGGCAGCAGTCCTAATTTCCTCTTCTGGGTCAATGTCCCGCATGATCTTCAGCTCAGAGAAGAATTCAGACAATGTTCGTTTGACTGCCTTCTTTGGGGACGTGTCCTCTGGCAGGACTGAGGCCAAATCTAGTGTCTGTTTTCTAAGGCGACGCGATATAATGGACTGAACGGTTTCAGCGAACAATCTGTTGGTTCCTGAAGCAATGCCTATTCCAATCATGAGCATACGTATCCTGTCGAGGTATAGTCCTGCATCGCTTCCCTTGATTTCCTTGTGGCTCATGGACGCTCGCCAATCGTCATAGACTTCTCTCACCTTGCGAATATCCTCTTCATGTTCACCCAGCTTGCTCAGTTCTTCTGGTGGAATGATTGGGCACCAGAGCATGGGAATCAAATCGCTGTCAGTATCTTGCGGCGACATAGTTGTTTGTAGAACATTCTCTGTATTATTCCTTAGCTGTATCAGTCCACCTACTCAGGTCGCCGTAAAAGCCATCATTGAAGACCGAATTACCCCTTCTGCGCAGGTGGATTTGGAACTCTAGCTAACCACAGTATATGTAGTTGTAGACCGGATTGTAGTCATAACTGACATAGGATACGTGAGGAAGCAGCCAATGAGTATACGTCTTAATGTGCAGATTCAGGAGCTTGTACTTCTGGACACAAATAAGAGATGTGAAGTAGAATGTGGCTTGATTCTGCTGTGAGAATGCAGTATTCATCGAGTAACTCCACTTCACATATCCCCCCCAGTAGCTGCCATTCACAACAGAAAGTGTCACATCTCTGGTAAGAGGCTCCCAGTCCACCGGATAGTTGTATGCTCGCAAGTCGATTTCGGTCCATCCAGAGAGGATGATGCCTCCAAGCCTTGCGCCCAAGGCAACTGACGGGGTTAATGTTTCTTGAAACAGAATGGTATAGTAATCGTAGTTAGCATCACTACCTACACATCTCACTTCGAATTCCCATGCTATTCTACCCACATAGAATGACCAGTTGAAGTAGGTATAGTAGATGCCTCTGGTACCAAACCGAGAATCATCCGGGATTTCCCATAGGTGATCAAGAGTGACAGCCGGTTGGAACTGTAGACTAACGAATGACAGTATCATAAGTCCCAGTAGCAGTCGTGTAGTCAATCTATTCACTTTGACACCCCGTTTTTCCACCGCCTTCCGATGATATGCAATCATCAAGGCAATCTATACTATACTGGGTCCATTGCAATTAATGTTACTATCAGTGGGGTTCTGTCAGATAATCGCACTCATAGATAATACACGAATTGAGAGGTGAACTAGACACGCCCCATGATTCATGTAGTATCATGTAACATGACCAAAGCTCGCCACTGTCACGTTCTACTCAACGAGCTTGTCAACCTGTATCAGTACCACAGCTCAAATTGCTGGAAAATCCAGTGTTGCAAGACCAAACTAATGCCTCTGCGCAAGCGATTTCTTTCAAATAGGACGAGGGGCAAAACCAGAGTGCCAGTTGTAATTCCTATGCCGAAGCACAAGGTGAAGATAGAGGTAATTGACATTCTTGGTGAAGAAAAACGCTCCATGGACCAGAAGATTGGA
>DAOVDG010000001.1 GCA_030669595.1 Candidatus Thorarchaeota archaeon | reverse complement strand
CCCGCTTCAGCTGTTCACATTCGGTGTGGTCACGAATATTGGCATTCCATGCATGATTGTGCTCCCAGCAATGTCGAGAGAAATCGGGTGGAAGAATACACTCATCATTCTCGTAACCACAAGCCTGTTCTCATTGGCTGTGGCGAGCACCGTTTGGCGGATTGCCCTGCTATTCGGGTTCACATGATAGGTCATCCACACTTGTCCAGTTCCGGGACCGCTCAATAAAGTTAGTCGTGATTATTGATGTTATGTTGGTCTAAAATCTTATTAGACCGCTGGGTAATGAATATCACGAGTACGATGCTACCTCCAGTATTCTCTGCAGTTTTACTAGCTATTCCGATTATCATCATGGTGCTTCCATCTCTCAGATATTGGTCTGAGTTTGGGAAAAAGCAAAGAACCAGCCATCCTACTAGGAAGGCCAAATATCGATTTCCATTCTTTCAGGTGTTCGTATTTGGCGTCTTCTGCATGTGGGGGTTTTGGGTCGGAGGAATCCTATCTCTAGCTCTCGGTTTTTATGACACTTTGCTCGGCTGGCTTGCGTTTACAACCCCCTACGATCTAGCCATCCAGATTGCAGGGTTCTGTGTATTCTTTGTTGGTGCCTTGACATATGATATGACCCTGATAGTTGCAGGGAAGGCTGTGCGACCCGCACCGTCAGGCATACTAGAAGACCACAAGTTGATCAGGAAAGGCCCCTTCGGAGTAGTTAGGCATCCCCTGTATGTGTCGTACTTCCTCATTACGGTTGGCCTTGCGGGTGTTCTTCACATTGGATGGATACTCATTCCATCTCTTTGCATTGCTTTTGGGATATACCCAACAGCCAAAGCAGAGGAGGAAGTACTGGTTGAGCGATTCAAAGAGGAATACGTCAAGTATCAGCAGGAAGTTGGGATGTTTCTTCCAAAGATATAGAATCAGGTGTTTGAAAGGGTTCTAGAAAATACTTGGAAAGGAATCTGGCTTCTCTTTCGAGTGTTCATACCAATTTCCATCGTGATGCTCATCGGAGAAGCTAATCATCAAAAAGGCTGCCTGCAACCGCCTCGACGGCAGACACGATGTCCCCCGAATCCATGAGTTCACGAATCTGTATGATGTCAGGACTGAGCTCCCTATCATCTTGAAGAACGGGCACTTTATCTCTGATGGCAGCGTGTGCCCTAGCAAGAGAATCTGATGGCTTCAGCGGCGATAAGAGGTCAAGTCCCTGTGCTGCACACATGTATTCGATTGCAATGATATTCTTCACATTCTCAAGAACCATCATTGCTTTTCTTGCTGCAATCGTGCCCATACTAACGTGGTCTTCCTGCCCAGCGCTTGTCGGTATCGAATCAACACTCGCTGGATGAGATAGGCTTTTGTTCTCAGAAGCAAGCGCAGCCGCTGTGTATTGAGCTATCATCATCCCGGATTCGAGGCCACTCTCCTTTGTCAAAAAGGGGGGTAGGTCGCTGAGAGCCGGATCCACTAACCTATTGATTCTCCTCTCCGATACGTTGCCAATCTCGGAGAGGGCTATTGTAAGAAAGTCCATAGCCAGCGCTATTGGCTGCCCATGGAAATTGCCTCCTGAGAGGATATCGCCAGCATCTGGGAAGACCAATGGATTGTCAGTGGCGGAATTAATCTCTGTTTCCAGAACGCTCCGAACATACCTGATGGTATCCAGTGATGCTCCTAGGATTTGAGGGATACACCTGAGCGAATATGCATCTTGAACCTTGCCGCAGTCCGCATGGGATTGATTGATCTCGCTGTCCTCGAGAATCGCTCTCAATGCCTTCGCAACGTCCTGTTGGCCCTCATGCGCTCGTATCGCGTGAATTCGCTCGTCAAAGGCCACACGGGTTCCCTTGAGAGCTTCTAGACTCATGGCAGCTGCAACGGATGCGTCATGGACAAGCGTCATCGCATCATGAACAGCAAGAAGACCAACTGCCGTCATTGGTTGAGTGCCGTTGATTAGAGCAACACCTTCCTTTGCTTGAAGTGTAATGGGGTCAATGCCAGCCACCATCAGCGCTGTCTTCCCATCGCCCTTGTCATCACCATAGTAAGCCGTACCTTCACCCATCATAACCAAGACCATGTGAGCAAGAGGGGCAAGGTCGCCACTTGCGCCGACAGAACCTTGCTGAGGAACGACTGGAATCACGCCTCGGTTGAGCATCTGAAGTAGGGTTTCTATAATCTCTATCCGAACGCCCGAATATCCCTTAGCAAGAGCATTTGCACGTAAGAGCATAATTGCCCTCACAACCTCCTTGGAGAATGGAGGCCCTACTCCTGCACTGTGACTCCTGATGATGTTCACTTGGAGCTTAGCTACGTCATCCGCGCCTATCGAAACGTTGGCAAGACTGCCGAAGCCAGTGTTTACGCCGTAGATTGTCCGACCCGCGCTTATCGCAGACTCCACCACATTGCGACTTTTGTGGATCTTCTTGCGTGCAGACTCTGCAAGCTCAGCCTGTTCATTCTGACGCGCGACTAGAATCACATCTTCAATTGTCAGGCTCTCGCCATCAACCTCAACAACCATGGTATTCATCCCTTCCTTTTTTCAAGCGCCGCTCTAACGAGTCCTTCCACCAGTCCATCTTCAGGAGTGAATGGTAGAGTGATTTGCCCTCTGCCGCTTAAAGTCCTATTCCACTCAACCGCTGTTTCAACAGCGTTCTCGTTTCTTGCCCACGCACGACGCGCGACTCCACCCATCACATCCCAGTCCACCGCTAGTCGGATTATGTTGTCCACGCGGTCACTGCCGTCAAGAACCAAGCCAAAACCACCATTGATTGCCTTTCCAGTGCCAACCCCACCGCCATTTGATAGGACACACAGCGTCATCCCTCGCGCCGCATTTCCAGCCCAACACTGATGAGCCATATCGCTGGTAACATTACTGCCGTCCATGATATTAGCAGTTTCTCTGAATGGCGAATCGGTACCTCCAGTATCATGATGATCACGACCTAGCATTATCGGGCCCACTTTGCCCTCCTTCACCATCTTGTTGAATTCGAGCGCTACGTTAACCCGTCCCTCCGCATCTGCATACAGGATTCTGGCTTCGGAACCAACTACAAGGGCGTTCTTCTCCGCATCTCGAATCCAGATGTAATTGTCGCGATCCTGGCCTCTACGCGTGGGGTCTATGTGCGACATTGCAGCTTTGTCGGTGGCAATCAGGTCCTCGTGTAACCCGCTCAGACAGACCCAGCGAAATGGACCGTAGCCGAAGTCGAAGCATATCGGCCCCATGATGTCCTCTACGTATGAAGGGAAGATGAATCCATCATTCGTGTTCTTGCCATTCTTCGCAATGGCTTTTGCGCCTGCATCGAAGACGGCTTTCATGAAGCTGTTTCCATAGTCCCAGAAGTACGTGCCGCGCTCGGTCATGGTTCGGATGAGTTCGAACTGCTTGCGGAGGGATGCATTTACCAGCTCGTCGAATCGTTTTCGGTCACTCTTGAGAAGCTCTCTGCCCTCCTCGAACGTGACTCCTTGAGGCGTGTATCCACCACCATAGACATCGTGACAAGAGGTCTGATCTGACGCCAGTTCTATGGCGATATCATTGTTTACAGTATATTGCCAGAGATCAACAATATTGCCGTGGTAGCCAATTGAAACCGGCTTGTTCTTAGCGCGGTACACCCTAACCCATTCAAAAATCTCAGGCAGGTTGTCAGAGTGTTTGCTAAGCCACCCCTGTTCGCTTCGAGTGATTATGCGACTCTTGTCAACCTCTGCAATTATTCCGATTCCTCCAGCAAGCTCAACTGCTTTTGGCTGCGCTCCACTCATACCCCCAAGGCCTGATGTTAGGAAAACCTTGCCGCGCAGGTCCTTATCGTCTGGTAGGTCGAGGTACAGTCGGCCTGCATTCAACAGTGTGATGTATGTTCCGTGAACGATGCCTTGAGGACCAATGTACATCCAGCCACCAGCTGTCATCTGGCCATAATTCGTATTCCCCATCGCTGCTGCGCGATGAAAACCCTGAGGAGTGTCGAACATGCCAACCATGAGACCATTGGTCGATATCACACGAGGCGCATTCCTATGCGATGGAAAGAGCCCTATAGGATGCCCAGAGCTGACAACCAATGTTTGTTCCCCAGTCATTGTTTCCAAGTACTTCTTGACCAACCTGTACTGCATCCAGTTCTGACAGACCTGCCCACTCTTGCCGTGCATGATCAGTAGGCCTGATTATGCTCTCCGTAAGTGACCAGCTCGTATGGATATAACGCGACATCAAAATCCAAGTTATTATCAATCATAAGCTGAAGCGCTCTTGTTTCAAGAATTCCCTCATATTCATCGACTGGCTTTGCTTCAATTGCGCCAGAGGGGCGATATCGGTACCCGTAGATACGCCCTCTTTTCATGAGCTCATCAAGAAACTCCGGAGCGAGTCGTTCATGCAACTCTGACGGGATGTACCTCAGAGCATTCTTGAGCGCAGTTGCTGTTTCAGACTCGGTTAGGTTAAAACCTCTATCTGGAGCTCTCCTAATTCCATGTTCAAACACGGGATTGGGAGGGAGTTTGGAAGATAGTTTCACTCTCATCGCCTTAGACACATCAATCACTGTTTACACCACCAATGACAACTAAACTCATGTGGTTTTGGCATAAAATGCTTTCAGTTAGCATTTAGGAGCGCTAGGCGCACTTTATCTTCTTAACAAGTGTATTGAGAGTTTAAGCTTCGTGCGGTATCCTGAATTTATGACTGTTTCTTAGATTCAGGCTGGTTTTGTCTGATGATTCTGCCAATAGTAGATTTGTTCCTCGAATTGCCGTAGTACCTCCAAAGATGCAGACCAATCTGATCATAGGACATTCCATGCTCCCGAAGTTTCAGTATTAGCTCAATCTCATTGGGAGTAAAACGTTTTCTCTTGGGTCTTGCATCAAGCATATCACACAGCTCGAACAGACTCTCGAGCCGACCAGTTGCGTTCTTGAAAAGGGGAAGCATGGCTGCGCGGCGGATATCTTCATGACGGATTATTTCGACTCCCTTTGAATGAAGAACGGAATTGATGTCTAATGTCTTCAGGAGATCTCGAATAAGGTGTCTATTTACTAGAGACCCAATCCCAATGCGCTGTGCAGCTGGCGAGGCATACCCGTCGCCATCAGCGAGTCCCTGCATGAATGCAATTCGGGCGCTTTTGGATGAAGTCAGGATCCAATCAGCTTTTATTGGTGAATAGGTCTTCGTTTCATCTGGGCCGAGCCCGAAAATCACTTCTCGAATCCAGACAAACAGAGGGCTTGAGTTTGCTAGTTCCCATATATTATCATCAGATCGTTTAATGCTCAATACTCGGCTAGGCCCTAATGACGATAGAGAATCTGATACATCATCCAGTATCAGTTTCGACCAATCATAATTCTGACTCAATGTGCTCCTTAAAGAAAAGGAAGTCTTGCTAGTCAATTGAATATACCCATCTGATAAAGTAAATCCAACAACATACATGATGTCTTGGGGATTCATTTGTAACTGACGAAACACTTCAATTACCTCGGAGTAATCACTGATTCTATCTGGAACCTCGATGTAGTCAGAAAAAACTAGACCATCCAAACGAGTAGGTAGCCACTTCCTATTCTCTCTTGGTTGTTTTCTGGGAAATCTCTGTAACAGGTATAGTGCTTTGGATAATCTTCCTCTGGTCCAATGATACACCGTGGATTCATCGATTTCTAGCATTTCTGCAATGGTCTTTTGGGACATTCCTGATTCATACATGTCCAAAAATCTGTAGTATTTGGCCAAATAGACTTCGATCTCGCTGTAGTTGCTCCATTTTTCCAAATGAGGTGCGATGTAGAGCTGATTCATCAACTGTGAAAATTGCTCCATCGATTGGAATAGCAATCTTTCTCGAAATTTCGCTACTAATCGCTTGTTTAATGCAACTTGCTCAATACGAAGGCAAATCCTAGGAATCTCTCCATCGATGGCCCATCTTCTCGATTTACCTACTGAGATTTCCAGTTCCTCAGCCATTTTTCTGAGTTCACTATACCTGACGGTCTGTCTTTCACCTAGTTTAGCACGGAGAGCTAAGTAGGCTTCGAAATCTGAGATGAGCGAGTCAATGTCGTTACGCATTGCTAGTCCAAGATAATGTCCAGTGATTAACGCACGTAACTGATGTGACGAGGATACAACTATTCCATCCATTTTGAATTCGTGGATGTTGACCATCAACCTCCCAGACTGTATTTTGCTTCTCTCGGAGTTGGGCTCAACGACAATTCGGACAGGCCAAGGAAGACCTCCGTCAACCCATCTTTTCGTTTTGGTAGCAGTAAGTCCAAGTCTGCGGTCGATATCACACTGCAACATACCACTTTCAAGAAAAGGCAAAGCCTGATAGTACAATCTCAAGTTAGTCCATTGCTTCTCGGCTGTTGGCCACAGGTTGATAGACTCAAACATACCGATTTCTTTCAGCCTCTTGCGGACTCTCTCAGCACTTTGAAACTCACCAAGTCGCTCCCGGATGTTTCTTGCACTTTGTTGGTTCTTAGAAACCTCATTCAAGTACTTGAAGACCAAAGGGAGCCCACCCTTCAGAATCCACTTTCTAATAGCATAGGTAGATATTCCCTTATCTCGGGCAATCTTGGAGATCGCTGAATCTTCAATAGGATGCTCTTCGACGAATATAGACATGACCTCGAAATAGATGTACGCCCGTTTCATCCATTCTCCGAAGTGGCTGTTATGCTTAAGTCCAGGAAAGCGCTTGCGAATAAGGCTCTCAAGTTGACCATACGACTCTATTCTCGTTCCATTGAATTCTGGCATTTGGATAGAAGCAAAATGCGAATCTCTCCGGTCTTGTGTGACATCGACTAGATTTTCTCCTTCAACGGAGGTCATCGCATGTCCTTTACAATCCTTCACTGTCCTGTCCGGATTGTCACTTGCCTGCAATTCGGCCTTGACTTTTCCGAGAATTGCATCTCTTTCATGGGGAGTTAGCAATTCTTCGTTATACTTTCGAACTATTGCATCTCTCTCCTCAGGCGTGAGGCGCCGTTGTCGTATCGTTGATTCAAGACCTTCCCTCTCAATGGGAGTGTCTGAAGATTCGCTAGTCTCCCTCATCGAGCTTACTCTCTGCGTTGAAGTTCAATCGCAAGTGTTCTAGTATCAAATCAACATAGCGTTCGGCTTCTGATGGGTCCACGATGTCGATGGTGTTTTCCTTGTATTCATCAACCGGCTTCGCCTTGATTGTTCCTGGAGGTCGGTAGCGATATCCATAGATCCTTCCTCAAGTTATCAGTTCATTCAGGAACTCTGGGGCTAACGTTTTATGCAGACTCTCAGGGATATACCGGAGCGCATTCTTCAGAGCCACAACTATTTTCCCTTCAGTCAAATCTAGACCTCGATTCGGAGCCGTTGCCCGAAACTTGTACAGTCCTGGACATCAATGTCCTTGACTGATGTTCGGTTCCTGATTCATTGAGGTCTGCTCTGCAGATCCTACTGAATCTGCGACTAGTCTCACGTCCTCTCCACAAGCGTTTTCTGTCTCCGTCCAACTGGCGGCGACCAAGTTACGTGCACGCTCTAGCAATCAGCATTGAACGTCCACACCACTCAATTCCAAGCAGTATGTTATAACCACCTACAAAATACCCAAGATTGTACAAGTTATTGGCAGCTGTTGCATACCCTTCGGTACTGAGGGTCAAAGACTGGGTCAGGGGGAAGGTCGGAAGACAGCTTGATTGCCATTGCTTTGGAAACGTCAACCTTCACAGAATCACATCCTTCTGGCTAACTACTCATAGCATGCCGCCCCATAAAGGAGTTGGGGAATGAAAAACAAAAACTCGGTAGATTGATCAACTTGAATTCATGCCTTGAATCAGCTCGATGAGTTTGTGGCCTTTCAGACCAAGATAGAGTCCGTGATGGGTTGCAACCAACATATTCTGAAATACGCGATTTCACCCTTTTGCTGTAGAAGATGGCTATTTTATCCTAGAGAGCAACGAACTCCGCGCTACTAGCATGCCAACCCAATCGTTTTCCCTTCTGAAAGGCCTCACTTGATTCCTTGTACTGACCCAGAAGCCATAGGAGCAAACGAAGCTTATTCCACAGGTGAGGGTTGTCGGGGTCGGCCTCAAGCTCTGTTCGGATTCCAGATTCGATTTTCGCATATTCGTCAAGTTCGTTCTTGCGGGAAGCTATGGCCTGCTCCAAGAGACTGTAGATATAGTCAGCTGGCCTATCTAGGACATGAGTGAGAAACTCTGTGGGTCGTCCGCGAAGAGCGGCGTTGATTGCGGCCGCCGGAGTATCCTTGGTCCTCCAAAACTCGCCGTTCACCATCTGTTTTTCATATCCATGTTGCATGAAATCAAGAAGCTCTGCCAAATGGCTTGTAATAGGGTGATCTTCTCCGAGATCGCGCTCACAAAGAGTCCATTCGAAGTAGATGCAGCGTGAACCAATGAAGTCCGTCACGCTTGGTGTTGCCCCGATCTTCTTCAGATCGCTCATCAGGCTTTTCACCGTGTACTTTTTGCGCCGTGTTGGGAGCTGAATAGAGTTTTTACCCGGCATTTCGCTTCACCCACCGTTCTCTCCAATAGGTTTGCATTCATAAAAACCATCTGAAGATAAACCCATACCCAGTATAGCAGCATACTATGAGCCTAGAATGGCAAACCCCACAGCATCCATCCCGGCAAGCCAACAAAGAACCT
Organism: Candidatus Thorarchaeota archaeon; assembly: GCA_030669595.1. Taxonomy (GTDB): domain Archaea; phylum Asgardarchaeota; class Thorarchaeia; order Thorarchaeales; family Thorarchaeaceae; genus WTCK01. The sequence continues at coordinate 62,853 of DAOVDG010000001.1, read as the reverse complement.
GACATAAATGACCAAGATCAGTATCAAGAGGGAAGATAGTGCCACTGCCCAGTCCCTTTTCCCGAAGCGCAGCATCTCCATATAGGTTCGGTTCTCGCTGGCACCGAAGCCCCTTGATTCCATGCTTTCAGCAATCGAGAGAGCACGCCTGATTGACACGATTATTAGTGGCACAATGATGGGTATGATATTCCTGATGCGTTTGATAAGATTCCCCTTATCAAGCTCAACTCCCCGAGCCCTCTGGGCATCCATGATAGCATAGGCCTCTTGACCCAGAGTTGGCACGTATCTCATTGCCATGCTCATTGCGAAGGCAAACTCGAACTTCACACGCATCTGTATCAATGCCTGCGACAACTGGTCAGGTTGGACCGTGAGGAAGAACAACGAGAATGATGTCATCAAAGCCACCAATCGGATTGCCAACGAGAGAGAATAGGAAAGTGGGTTCTCTGCAGGTGAGAGCAGCGTGTTGAACACTAGCACGAATACAAGAAGAGCACCCAGCCCCTTCATGCTCTTTGCCCATCTGCCAAGAGATTTTGCTGCAGCAATCATCGGAAGAAGGCAGATGAAAACCATAAGAAGCGGGATGATTTCCATGAACATCATGGACACTGCTGCACACACTATAGACAAAACAAGCTTTGATCGTGGATCCAAGCGATGCATAATTGAGTCCTGTCTTGTGTACTGGAAAACTTCAAGGAACGACATCTATGCACCCCCAAGTATCCCCATGATGGTTTCCTCTAGCTCGGACAATAATGTCAATCGTTGGCCAACCTCTGGGAAAACGTTTCGCAGCGCTCTGGCTGCCAATGTCATCTGCGGGGGTGCGAGCGCACATCTTTCAATGACCTCATCATTGCTCAACACCATGCTTGTAGACCCGTCCGCGATAATTTGACCTTCCGCCATGGCAACTGTGCGAGGAAAGTTTTCGATAACAAACTCGATGTCGTGTGTCACAACAACAACCGTTCGCCCACGCTTATTCATCTCCGCGAGCATTTGGGCAAGCCGATTCTTTTGATGCGCATCCTGTCCGATTGTTGGCTCATCCAGCGCCAGAAATCGTGGCTCTGTTGACAGGACCGATGCGAGCGCAACACGTTTCCTCTCACCGCCAGACAATGTAAAGGGAGACCTCTCTGCGAAGCCTCCCAAACCCAGACTTGCCAGAGTTCCTTGACATCGCTGCTCGGCTTCACTCTCGGTAAAACCAAGGTTTCTGAGCCCGAACTCCACTTCCTCCTTCACCGAATCTAGGAATAATTGATGGTCAGGGTTCTGGAAGACCAATCCCACTTTTCTGGCGATTTCAGCCACTGACATGAACTTGGTATCTTGCCCGTCAAGAATGACCCGTCCATTCTGTGGACGGAGAAGGCCGTTCATATGTTTGATCATTGTGGTCTTGCCTGCACCGTTGGCGCCGATAACTGCAAGACGCTCACCATCGTCAACCTGCAGAGAGATACCCCGGAGGGCTGTGTAGACGCCATCGTAGGAATAATGTACATCTTCTAGGATGATCACCTTGATGTCGCCTCCTGGACAAGCTCTGCCAATTCCACCCCCGTCAGAGGCACGTTTCTGAGTTCAACACCCCTTGTTTTCAATCGTTTGTACACCTGAGTCGCTTTGGGCACGCCAACGCCAATCTCCTCACAAAGGTCCATGGCAAGGATTTCCCTCGGATTTCCATCGGCAACGATACGCCCCTTGTTCATCAAGATGATACGCGATGCATCTTTTGCCACCAAGTCAAGCCGATGCTCCACAAGAACGACAGCCATGCCTCTCTTGTTGAGATGTGCGATTATCTCAAGGATTACCTCTGCACTCGTGGGATCAAGATTTGAGGTGGGTTCATCAGCCACGAGAACTTTTGGCCTTAGGGCGAGCGTTGCTGCGATAGCGACTCGCTGCTGTTCACCACCAGACATCTCGTGAGGGTGTTTTTCTCGCAGTTCTTCAAGGTCGAGCAGATCTATCAGCTCCTCTACTCTGCGCCTTATTTCATCAGGTGCTACACCAAGGTTCTCAGGACCGAATGCAATCTCTTTTTCCACATCGAGAGTTACAAGCTGATTCTCTGGGTTCTGAAACACCAAGCCTGCAACGGATGCGAATGTCGCCACTTCATTCTCACGGGTGTTCTTTCCGTCCGTGTAGACATTGCCAGCAACATATCCGCGATGGAACTGAGGAACAAGCGCGTTTATCGCTCTGCAGAAAGTAGTCTTTCCACACCCAGAAGGCCCCGTGATGACAACGTATTCGCCCTCATCAATCGTGAGTTTGATTCTTTTCAAGGCGAGGGAGTCCGCTCCTAGGTACTTGAAGCTGAAGTCGGCGAACTCTATCAGCGCCATGGATTCTCTCCCTCTTAGGATGACTCATCACTCTCAGGTGATGGCTCTCTCTTGATTGCATCCCTAATGAGTTGTACTGCTCTTAAGGCGGCCTTGTTTCCGAGTATTTTGCCATTTGCCCCAGCCGCGTTGGGATGCCCGCCTCCCTTTCCCTCAATTAATTCCCCAAGCGGCTCCATCACGTCACTTCCCAGATTCACGCCGGTCTGCTCATAGAACTCCGTGGTGCTCCTAGAGCTCAGACGTACTTCTCCATTGGATGGACTCCCACTAACGATAGCGACATCGGCGCCCATCCCAATCAGTCCACGGCATGCACTAGCCTCAAAGGCCTTGATTCTGGACGTAACGATGATCCAGTTGTTAATATTGTGGACCTGTAATCGACCAGCAGCCTTGAGCCTCGCTATCCGTTCCGACCTACTAGGTTTGATGGCCAGCGAACTCATGCACGCTTGATAGTCAGCTCCATTACGCACTAATCTGGTTGCAGCAACGAGAGTATCTATGTCTGCATAGAGGAATCTGCGCGTGTCAAACAACATCCCAGTGAGGAGTAGATTTGCGATATCCGCTCCAATATCCAATTCGACCTCATCATATAGACCCGCAATAATCTCGCAAGCAGAGTATCTATCGCTCCGTACAACTGCGTGCTTCGCAATGCTGTCAAGCTCTGGATTAGGTTCATGATGGTCAATCACCAAGGTCCGTTCAGGATTGACAACGACACCCTTGAGATTAGGACCAAGTTGTAGCTGACTATTCGTATCTACAAGGATTACCAAGTCGTAATTATCTTCAACTGTTCCGAGAATCTCGGCAGTAGGCGCAAATCTATCGAGTACTTGCATTGAGAGCCTGCTCACATCATCGCACGCAAGCTTGGGCATACTCTTGGGATTGATTTTCCTGCAAATATCCGCGACTGCAATCATTGAGCAAACTGCATCAGGATCTGCATTATGATGCCCTAGAATCACGGGGTGAAAAGATGACTTCAATAGGGAAATGAGATTCAATTGGTCTTCATCTCCGCTAGCCGTTTCTCAAGCCACTCTGTTCCGAATCTGTTTGTCCCCTCCAGTATATCGTCGAGTGAGTGACCGGTGTCGTATTCCTGCGCCAAGTCCAGTTGTACTTCGAACTCGAGAGTTTCATCAAAATCGAGTATGCAGGTCACGGTAAGCTCTGAGATGCTCTTTTTTGGTATCTTATCGAAGATGTGCTGCGTGATGGCCGCTTCACACTCTTCGGTCAACTGCTCAAGGTCAAATTCCGATAACTCTGGCAATCCAATCTCGATTACTGGATTCATGTTTCTCACTGAAGCCTGAGATTATGTTTGCTAAGCTCGAGCTGTATCTTCTCCTGAAGCTCCTTTAGACTAGCTGCGAGTGATTCTACTTTCTTCTTCATGGAGTTCAGTGTCTTCTCGAGAACTTCTTCTCGATCTGCAAGCTCCTTGACTGTTGAGGGTTTGTCAACCTTGAACAGGATTTGCCCGACATTCTTGTAGGTCACAACATCATCAGGCTGTTTGTTTAGCTCTTCGAGAGTTGCTTTGACCTGATTCAATTCCATCTGCCATGTCTGCAATTTCGCAGCCATCGTTTCATAGTTACGCTGCATTGTATCGAATTTTCGCAGGTCTTGTTCCAAAGCGGGGGGTAATGTCTGAGCCATAATTGTCGAACTCCCTTTCAAGTGCGGGACATTTCAAAGTGCGCCTGATGAGTCACGACTTAAGGGTTTTGGCTTGGCTACAGAATCGGACAAGATTGGACTATCTCAAAGGGCTACAACGCAGCGAAGAACAGCGTTCATATTTAATCAAAGTCCAGTGACATTTCTAAACGGACAGAGTGTCCAACTCTGGCCAGCTTACAATGAACGGTTTTGGCGTGTGTCAGTCACGGATTCCACAGCCATCTTACAGCCAGACACCCACGCCAAATAGGAGTTCATTGCAGCCCTCAAGGCGGTGAGGTCTCCTGCTGTAAGTTCGATGATCAGGATAGCCCCCTCAACTGAAATGCTGGCTGCGCACCTGTCTGTAGGAGATGCGTTGATTTCTGGCAAGAGAGCAGATTGTATCATTTCAGCCAATTCGGCCGATTCCAAATCGATGGAAAGCATTGCACTTGCACTCTGAACTGACTTTGAGGTCATGGTTTCCGCACTCTGCGTTAATAGCTGTTCTTGGTGACTATCCTCGTAAAAGGACTTCGAAACGAGCTCGCTTGTTCCAAATGCTATGGCACTTGCTGTTCTGCAATGAGCTGACGAAGAACTACACAGTAACCGAGGTGATCCTCATCCTCGGTCCAATCTCAAGACCATCTTTTGCATGATAATGTGTCCAAAGAGTTTTGCCTGTTGGGAAGTCCTGAAGCCACACTACAACCTCGTTCATGCCTTTTAATCCAACAGCCACGAGTTCCATTGATTCAGCAATGGGCGTATCTAGGAGATTGCTCAGCATTTCAGCGATTGCTCTGGTCTGTTCCCCAGCTCCACTCTGGACGGCTATCGAATGGATATTGCGCATCTTCGGACTGCGTGAGGAGGTCACCTCGCGGCGAAGCTTGGCACTCTCCATTCGCACTTCCATTAGCTGTCCTCCATCTGGGGACAAAATCTGCAGACTTCTCGGATTCCCCTTGAAAAGCGATACTACAATGGCGGCACTTGCTCTCGACTGCTTGATTCGTGACGAAAGTTCGGCTATGCTCATTCCGCCGCGGTTGAATCGCTCAGTACCGGGAAGCACAGTCCAGAGATCGCGTACAAAAGAGCGGACTCTGTTAGAAGTCCGTCGAGAAGTTGTGATTAGGACAGATGGCATCAAGGTTCCCTCAGTGATGGAAACCATTATGAGATTCGCGTCTACTCGTTGCCTTCTTCTGGAGAAACCTCTGGAGTTTCGGCTTCGAGCTCTTCATCCACCTCAGTTGGAGAAGCTTCCACGGATTCCTCGATTTCCTTCGAGAGAGGAGTCATGAACTCCGGAATAACTTCCTCGTCATCACTTCTGAGAGCAAGGAAGTCACCAGCAACTCTCTGGGCTATAACGCGCTTTGCGGCCTTCCCAGCGTCTGTGAAAGGAACGTACGCTCCTCCAGCAAAGAGAAGCTCACACTTTCTGCATCTCCAGAGTCCAACGGCCACCCGCCTGAGAGCTTTAGTGGCACACGCGGGACAGCGCACTGGCTCTGCACGCTTCCTATCGATATCAAGAACTCTGCGCCGTAGTTTGGCCCCATACCTAACGCCATATCGTCCTGTACTACCGACTTTTTTCGTTCTTGCCAATGTATTGGTCTCCTAGATTCCTTTCCCGGCCTATATTGGGGCGTTTTGGATAGCGTTGCGGGATTCTATCACTCGCCCATGTGTTTGGCTTATTAGCCTATCTATCAGTATATGAAGAAGAGAAGCAAGGGCAGAGCCCTTACTGGTTTCATTTCTTCTTTCTTGCCTTTATGGTTTCCTTGATGAGTTTGTGCAAATCCTGAGCACGATCAACCGCCATGGTCATAGAGGTTTCAATCTCATCAAGTGTGAGTGGACCTGAACCGCCACCCTTTTGCATGGCTCTCAGCTTATCGTCCTTGTCGACCGCTATTGTGAGTCGACAGTCCTGCACCATCTCCTCCTTCAGAGACGGGTCAATCACCAGATGGCGACCAATCCTCGAAACAGTAACCTCGACAGCTGAGTTCTGGATTGGTAGATCCAGTTTCTTCCCTGTTGGGACAGCATTTCCATCCTCCCATTTGTACTCGTCGAACTTTGCGGTCTGCAAAGCTGCAGCTACTGCTAGTGAGGATGCATCAATCAGATTGCCGTCGTAGTCCAGGGGATATACGTCAGCAAATACCATGTACACCTTCTTTCCAGGTTCAATACACAGTTTTGCGGTGTCGATCATCTCGCTCTCGCGAACACCCCTGTCGACCACTCTGGCGAGCTCGATAGCGGGCTCCTTAGGTGGTCCAAGCTCGAACAGCGGCGAGGCAAGTGGTGGCAACTCTGCAGTAACCATCATAACCCCTTTGTCCGGTGAGTCTCCGTAAGGCTCCCCTAGGAGTACTTTTACTCCAGCAATCACGGCTGTGTCTCCGAGACGTACAAGAGCTGAACCCTCGGCTTTCGCAGCAACAACATCGAGCTCAATCTCGGTGTTTCTGCACTCGTTAAATGCTCTGCCGTCTATTCGCTTGCCAGTGTCGAGAAAACCTGCAATATAATCGCGGTCAATGTTACTTATGACCTCAGAACTATAGTCACCCATATCTATTCATCCTCCTCTCCTGCAATCTCGGCTTCACCAAGATCGGTTTCCAAATCATCTTCGTATTCGTCGACATCCTCGCCCTCAATCGCCACTTTCTTGGCGTATGCACGCTTTAGGGCTTCTTTCTGGAGCTCAAGAATGTACTTCATCGCAGTGACTCCCATCCCCATGGCCTCAACTAGTTCCTCCTTAGCGAAGGATCCATCCTGCTGCAGCAACGTAATCTCTCCAGTTGTGCCGAGCATGGCCATTGGTACATCGCCTCCACCGTACTTGTCCTCCTCATCACCCAAGTCAACCAACAGCTTGCCTTCAGCTTTGCCCACGGCAACAGCTGGCACTAGAGTCTTCATTGGTATACCTGCGTCAGCAAGGGCCAAGGAAGCTGCGTTAATTGCCGCGCACCTGGTACCACCATCAGCTTGTATTACTTGGATGAAGACATCCACAACTGCGCGAGGGTAGTCTTCCAAGAAGAGAGCGGGTTTCAATGCATTGGCGATGACCATGGATATTTCACGTTCTCTTCGAGATGGTGCTGGCCGTTTCCTGTCAGGGACAGAAAAGGTAGCCATACGATATACGCATCTAAGATATGCCCTGTCGTTTATGGTCAAGTGCCGGGGATGAAGCTCCCTGGGACCATATACGGCAGCCAAGATGTAGGTTTTACCTTGTCGAATAGATGCTGAACCATCAGCTTGTTTAATTACACCGACCTTCAGTTCAATGGGTCGTATCTCGTCAGTTCTTCTGCCATCAATTCTTAATCCTTCGGGATTGATAAGAAAGCTTGGCTTTGTTTCCGGACTCATTCTTCAATCACTTCCTCCGTTGTGTTATCATTATCCTTTGCAACCTCCGGTTCTTCAGCAGGGGCCAGTTCCTCGTCAGATGCCTTGGGCTCTGCCGGCTCCTCTGTCGGGGCAGTTATCTCTTCCACAGCACTCTCTTCTTCAACCAGAGGTACTGATTCTTCCGACTGCTCCGCCTTCTCGGGAGCTCTTACCTCTTCTTCGGATTCGATTTCGACCGTTTTAGGAGCCTTTTCTTTTATGTCTGCAAGCTCTTGGTCAAGCATCGTACCGATTCTCTCAGTCAGTTTCGAAGTGTGCGCCTGCGCCTCAATCATCTTGAAAGCTTTAATTGCTAGATTTAGAGTGGGGGCGTCAGGAGCGCGAACCCAAATCCGTCCATTCTGAGCGACTACCGCTTCAATTCGAAGCTTCTCCTTGATCATGTTGATCATCGAACCCGACCGTCCGATTACTCGTGGTATCTTTGCGGGGCTCAAATCGAGAAGCATACCTTCAGTGAGCAGCCCCAACCCTCTCCCTTTGAGTGTAAGGAATGGGCCGCTATTTCTGTCGAAAGCGGTGATTTCTGCTGCAATCACATCGCCAATGTCAAAATAGCGAGATATGTCATCGTCGTAGGGACGTCTTAGCGCATTGTTAGCGTGAAGTGATGCACCATAAGGCCCGGTGATATCGACCTTCCAGTTGTTTCCTGCAACTCTGGTAATAGTGCCTATCACAAGGTCACCCTCACTGGGGATGTACACCCCTTCAAGAGGAACTACTTTCACAGTGTTTCCACGTAGTTCCGCGATACCCAATAACGCCGAGTAAACCTTACCGTCCTCGTCATAGGTCCCCATGGAGGAGCGATATCGACCCTCCGCAAGTAGTTCTCCGGGGACTACTACTTCTTTTTTCTTAAAATAAACAGCCAAATTTTGTTCCCTCTTTCTGTATTCATACTTTCTCATTATGTTCTGATATTCATTAGATACATCGCATTCCGCGGCTGTCATCTAACAACGTCAATTCGTGTTTGTCCTTTTGTCAACTTGTTCAAATCATCATAGAGAGCCTGTCTAAGAGATGCAGGCAGCTCCACGAGCCCAGTCCATGAACCATCCTGTCCCCAAGAATCTGATTTAACGACTCCAGCTTTTGCCACGATGTTGTACCCCTTGCCAGCAAACGAGGCGGGAAGCGTTATCCTTAGCTTAACACTCTCAAAGGAGATTGGTATTATCACTAGAAGCGCCTTTACCACTCGTGGAACCTGTTCATCAACTCTGATGAAGGGGTCGACGCTTACCTTAGCCTCTTCCATCGCTTGCCGAATTCGATCTGGTGGATGAGGATGCCCAGTCTGGGGGTTCATAGCTCTCTTAGCTATGTCTTTGATGATTGCTTCGGTCTTCTCCTCGACAAGTTGGACTCTCTGTTCATGTGTCAACTTGAACTCGCCATGCTTGAGAATCTCAGGTGCTACCGTGAAGACCTCACTTGAACCAAAAGCATCTTTCACAAGAATGTCAGTGGCGTGCGATCCTCGCTTAGCGTCATCATAGATTTCGTAGGACTTCAGAATGTCCTCCAAGGGTACATCTTCCCCGCGTCTGTAATCAAACGCTAGGTCTGGGTCAACAAACAGCTCGAAACGGTTACCTTCCCTTTGAATGCCAATAACAACGGCATCCAGTTCGAGCCATGTATCTCCGCTTTTTCTGGAACCCATCAACTGTCAGGTCAACTCCTACGCTTTCTTTTCTGATTCTATGGATGATAGATGGCTTTCTACTTCCTCGTGGGAGAGCTTGTAGAAGGTCCCTGTGCTTACAGGAATCTTAGCAATCTCCACATTCCTGGAAGTTAGCTCAGCATCGGTAGTCTGACGAAGAGTATCTAGAGCAAGATTGACTGCCTGTGCGATCTTCATCTTGGGTTTGTAATGCGTTTCGAGATACTCGCCAGCTCTGTTGCTCCCCCGGCCAATTACAGCCGCTAGGAAGCCCCAGAATGTGCCTACTGGATCGGTAACGAACAGTCTGGGCGAATTATCATGGTCAACCGAGCCAATAATCATTGCAACGCCATAGGGACGTGCACCGCCGGTCTGCGTGAACTGCCCTTTGATGTCACATATGTACTCAGCCACGGCTTCACCGGGGACGGGTTCTTCAAAGGTCAGCCAATACGACTGCGCTTTTATCCGTGCATTTTCAATCAGTTTTCTTGCGTCAGCCATGAGACCCGACGTGGCGATCCCTAGGTGTTCATCTATCTTGGAGATTTTCTCCACGCTGTCTGGCTCCTGCAGCGGCTTCGTGATTTTTTCAGCAAGCAGCACTACACCTTCATTGCAGAGAATCCCGATAGAGGTCGCTCCCTGCTCCACTGCCTTCTTTGCATATTCGGCCGCAAAGATTCTACCTTCGGGACTGAATATGCTGGTACTCATATCGTACCCAGCACCAGAAATGCCAAACACCACAATGTTCCTCCGAATAGTCTCCAGCATTGCTCACAGGAAGCCAGAATCTCGTGCGATTGGCACTACCTGGCAGTTCCAGCAAGTACACATCGGACTGCCCAAGTGACACTAGCTCTAGGCTATTGTACACTAGACTCAAACGGCTAGCTTTGAAATTGATTCATAAAGCTTCTGGTCTAGTTGTGCCACTTCCGCTATTCAATCCCAGCGAGTTTCAGTCCTGAAGCATGTAGATGTATACAAGGAACCCTATAGAAATTACAAGAGTGGCGATGCTAATGTTGACTTCGAACATCGCCCACGAAATTACCGTCACCAGAATCAGAGTAGAAATAATCTCAAGCCAACCGGCCCGTATTCCGGTGAAGTAGTATCGGGAATTGATGATTGTGACAACAAGAGCGATGAAGAAGCCAACCATGAGCAGGGTTTCAACCACCGGAACCAGGAAGGCATTGATCTCCAATAGCCAGTTAACAGGACTTGTGTCGATGACTTCAGGTGTAGACCAATACCAAAAGGCCACTCCAAGTATCAAAAACACGAACGAGAATATTGCCGTGATTATCGTGGATCGCACGAACTCCTTTTTCTCAATCTCGTCGCTCACTGTGCCTAACACCGACCTTGGCTTCGGGGACATTTCTAGTTCCCACTTAAAGATACCGACAAGATAGCACTCGCTCTAGTGGTCATGCCCTTCATGCGCGCTCGTGTCCAATGCTTCGCGGAGAACTAGGGTCGCTTCTTCATCGTGCTGCGGAAATTGGTCTAGGTCTATACTCACGCGATCTCGTAGCTTCTTGATTTGCATTGCTATCACATACGAAAAAGCTGCGAGTATTCCTGCGATTGCGCTTGGCGAGGCATTAACTGTAAAGGATGCAACCAATCCCATCAGCTCAGACAGTAATGCAATGACGAAAACAGCAATGAAAATGCCGCGAATTGATTTTATCAGCTCACTTGCCGCAGCAGCTGGTGCAACCATAATTGCGTAGACCAAGATTGCGCCCACCGCTTTGGTTGCAAGCGCGATTGCTAGAGCCGAGGTAATGAGCATAAGGTAATGGTAAGCTCGAGCATTCATGCCGTGACAAATGGATCCCTCCATGTCAACACTCACGTAGATGAACTCCTTGTTGAACACGAGTGTAATTAGAACTAGTACTATGGCTGTTATGGCCAAGAGGACTATATCGAAATTGTCAAGCAGAAGGAGATCACCGATGAGATACCCCCATATCTGCGGCACTTGCGTGGGAGGAATATAATACATCAAAAAGACCGCTATGCTCATCGAGAGAGCGAAAGACACACCAACAGCGACTTCCATCTTCTGTGTCATGCCAGTTTCCCCCGCATATCCAGTAACCAATGCAACAAATACACTAAACAACAGCGCTCCAATAATGGGATCAAACCAAGGTACCAGACCAGAGTGCTGCAGGAATAGCCCAAGAGCGGCGCCACCCAGTGCAGCATGAGCAACCCCAGATGTCATGAATGAGAGGCCCCGAAAGACCAGGAATGTGCCGCTTGCAGAGGCAACTATTGCAATCAATAGGGCACCTATGAGGGCGCGCTGCACAAAGGGAATTGAGAGAACTTCAATTAAGATATCAATCATGACGATCGACTCCCGAATCGTGCGTGACACAGTATTTGTGTCCTGCATACTCGACCACTTTCGCTGTGGGCCCATAGATTTTCTTCAGAAGATCGACATCCATCATGTCACAAGGTGTACCGACACCAACCACTGTATTCTTCAGCAATAGCACATCTTGGACTAGTGTGTGAATTGGGTTGAGATCGTGTGTGACCATAACTATGTTCACTTCGTGCTCACTGCGATAATCACCGAGCGCCTCCACAATCATGTCTTGGCTCTCATGGTCAGTCCCAGCGAGAGGTTCATCCAACATCAGGATTGGTCCATCACCCGCGAGAGCTCTGGCAACTAACACCCTCTGACGTTGCCCACCTGAGAGCTCAGGAAAGGGTCGATCCCAGAGGTCTGCCATGTTCACTCTCTTCAGAGATTCCCGAGCCATTTCATTGTCCTTGGAAGATGCGAACCGTGGCGGCGGCTTCTTCAGCAACCTAGACATCAATACAACGTCTTTAACTTTCAAAGGCACAGAAAGCCCAATGCGGTCTCGCTGAGGTACGTAACGAACAAGCTTCCGTATCTTCTTGTTCTCGCGAACTGAGTCATAACCAAGGACCTTCACTTGTCCTCGAACGGGTTTGATTAGACCCAAAGATGTCTTTAGCAGAGTGCTTTTGCCCGAACCATTTGGTCCTACTATGGCCATGAATGTGGGTGACTTGATACTGAAGTTCACATTATAGAGAGCCAGTTCTCCATTGGGGTACTTCACTGCCAAGTCCTCGACTTCGAAAAGGAACTGTTGCTCCATCTTGCTATGCCTCCACTAGACACGTCTGCACACTAGTCACTTGTCGCTGGCTTCGCAGCTCTTTGGTAAAAGAATGCAATTTGCTAGCTTCGCCATTTGCCACTACTACCTCGAAACACCCGCCTTGCGTAGAGTGAGCGTGCATGGTCGCTGTTATCAACGGACTATACTTAATCTGCACGCGGTTGCACTGGTCATCCTTACCCCGCTCCCCGTAGACAACAATCATGATTACAGTGACTTGCCCCTTAGCCTGCTCAAGGGACTTGTGCTCCGCAAGGAGAGCGTAGAGCGCGTGCCTTATGACACCTGATCGACTAGGAAACCCAGCATCGTTATGAAGCTCATCTAATGCAACGAGATCTGACTTGGACATGGAAACAGCCACGATTGGCAAGATTAACACCTCTAGAATCTGCATTCAAATGCTTGAGAACCATTCGTCCTATGACATTTCATTTGCAAACACTTAATAATTTGACGCTATGAAGTTAATAATATCCCCAACTGCTACCGGCGGGTGAGAAACCATGAAAGTGACTCAAGCGAGAACCCTCATGGCTATCCTATTACTGTCCCTAGTTATGATCAGCATAACACCCAGCGCAACTGCTCAAGAAGAGCCAGTACTGAGGATTGCTGCATCAATCTCACCACTGGCTGGCATTGCGGATGACATTGGAGGAAACAAAGCGGAAACCTTGGCCCTTTTGCCTGAAGGGGTTGAGCCTCACGTGTTCCAGGTAACAACGGAAATCCTCGACGCTGCTAACTCTGCGGATCTACTAGTTCTTACAGGGCATTTCAAATGGGAGGAAGAGCTGGCTGATCAAACAAGCAAACCGTACATTACCCTTGAAGACTTTGAAGAGTTTGGTGCTGAACTGTCGCCAATGCCAGGAGAAAAAAACAATTACACAACTGCACAAGAGCATGAACATGATGACAACCCACATGGGTATTGGTTGTTACCAAGGAATGCCATTGCAATCGCCAATGCTACACGCGACGCTCTTACGGTATTGAGCTCCTCATACTCGGATTATTGGCAGGATATGTTCAACGGGTTCCTCCATGATGTGCAGGGGCTTCAGGACCTAATATCAGAGCTTAATGATGTATATGGTTTCTCGGAGCTGCATGCCGTGGTGACGTTTCCCGCAGAAGCATACGTGGCTGAAGCGTTTGGTATAGACGTGGTAGCTGTGCTTCACAAAGGAGAGAACATCTTCATCTCAGGAGGAGAACTGCTAGAGGTATCGTCTGCACTGATGAACGGGAGTATCAATTTGATATTCGCCTCTGATATATCGCGACTTCAAGCAGGGGGTGAATTCGCCATTCAGCTTTCTCAAGACACGGGCTCTAAACTCATATGGCTGCGGGCGGTTTTCTTCACAGGCTTTTCTGATTATGTCGCGACAATGACCTATAATCTTGGAGCGTTGAATAATGGGCTCGAAGGAACTGCGCTTGAATCAGTTGATGGATCGCTCAATCTGTTCCTAGTGATGCTAGCAGGGATACTCGGTATACTTGCGCTGGCTGAGGGTCTTGTATTAGTTCAGAGAGCGAAAATGGACAAGTAGAAACAATCATACTCGAATGTTTGTGCCAAGCCGCATGTTGAATACCTTGAATTCCAGTTCGGTCAGCTCATCCTGTATTTTTCTAAACGCACTATCGAACGCATCGGGACCAATCGTCCCAGCCTTCTTCTCTACTACAAGGGTCTTGAGGGCTTTTTGGCGCTCGTGAATCTGCTTCTTGAGTTTCTCCCACTCCTCACTGTTACCATAGATGGATTCCCCCCAACTTCTGCTCGCCTTGCTATCGTGCCCCAGTTTCTGCACAATGTCATTCAAGGACTTTCTGATGGTGTCAGGGTCCTTGTCTTTCTCGGGGTCTTTTTTGCTCAAACGGGTCACCAACAATGGCTTCTCGAAGTTGTAGTAATATATCCCTTGAGATACAGACGAAATCCAAGGGATATGTGATGTGGCTTAGCCAATTATGAGTGGGAGGAAGAGCACGAGTGGCATGAATAGGAGTGTTCCCACTGTGACTGTTGTTGCTGCAGTTTCGGCATCAAGTTTGAACCCATTTGCATAAGTCACAGTAAGCACTGCAGGAGGCATCAAGGCCTCCAGGAGAATCACTCTGGCAGTCAGATTGGAGAAGTCTGACAGAAACAGTACGGCCCCAATAACAGCTGGTACAAGCACCTGACGTATTGAGATGACCTCGAGCGCGGATCCTAGGCCACTAAGAGAGAAACTTGTGCCGACACCAAGTCCAACGACAAACAGAGCCAAGTAGGTCGTCACAATGCCATTGTATTCAAGCACTGATGTGAATTCCGTTGGCAGTGTGAATCCAAGGGCGAAAAGAATTGCTGTTAGTCCTGCAGCAAGGAAAGGGGGGAACAGAACTGCCTTCCGCACAATGGACTTCAAATCAGGCGCACCGCCCCCATATGTGGCCCCTATGAATGATCCGAGAGTAACGAACAGTGCCATCTGAATGATCGCAAAGATAGTCACAATCGCTATCCCAGCATCGCCGATGAACATCAACACAAGGGGAATTGGAAGAAACATTGCGTTGTTGAAGGTCACGCACAGGAGAAGCGCACCACTCTTCGCTTTGCTGACTGTACGTCTGCGAAGGACAACAAGCAGAATAGTGAAACCCAACAGATGTGTCAGCAACGTCAATAAAATCACTGCAGGCAACTCTATGAGGGCGCTTGCAGGGGTTGCAAGCAGCGACTGAAGGATGAGCATTGGCAAAAGGAAATTAATAATCAACGACGTTGATACCTTAGCCAAATGGTCTGCCCTCTTGGTCTTTTGCGCAACCGTGAATCCAAGCAAAATGAAGACATAGAAGAGACCCATGCGAAGAGTCAGATCTAGTGCCTGCATTATCGTTCACCACCCGAAAGATTGCCAAGAAGTGGCGAAAGAAGCTACCGGAAGGGGATAAGGATGGGGAAGAGTCCGATCAAACCCACCTTGGCATCCTTTTCTGATAAGGTCACCATACTAGAGAGGCCCCAGTACAACGGGTAAACAGTATACAAATCTACTTGACACGGGCCATATGCACGCTGCACGAAACACAGGGGTCGTATGAGCGGACAACGGTTTCTAGCTTCTGTGCTATGGTCTTGGAATCGGTTATGCCCTGCTCCAGAAGACCTTCTACCATTCGCCTGAGATCGGCCTCCATCATCGGAAGGAACATGACAGTGGGAGTGATAATGTTTGCAGCCCTAATTATTCCATTCTTGCCAATTTTCAGAGTATATGCCAGCAGTCCTCGTGGCGCTTCGGTAACACAAACACCAGTTGCTGCCTTGGTGATCTCAAGATCCACTCTGCGCTCATTTGGCCTAATAGAACTGGCCAGCTCGTCTGCTATGCTCTCAGCTCTATGGATGTAATGGACTATCTCTATCGCTTGGGCGAGGTTGTTAGACAGTGGATTCTTCGCATCGAGATACTCCTCATAGGTCCGACCTAGAAGCTTGGCTCTTTCTGAAAGCCCGTCGTTGAACAGAGTGAACCTAGATAGCGCCCCAGTCATGAAAGGCTGATCGTTGTACACGCCATGTTTCGCAAAGGAGTATGGAACGACCTTCTCACTGATGCGCATCTGGTATGCTTTGGCCTTGAACTTGCTACCATCGCTGGCTTGTATAGTGTTTCCAAACATTATGTATGTCCCATCGATTGGCTTAAGCGCAAGATGTACTCGCTCAGCTTCGACTTCAGGCCAAAGAGAAAAGCCCACAAACTGCTCCAGCGCTTCCTCTGCAACGCGATGGAGAGACCTCAACTTTTGCCGCATCGTTTCCCAAGATTTCTTCGGAGGGATCTTGCCAAAGCCGCCTATCAAAGCATTCTCCTGATGGATTGCTCTTGAGCCTATGACGGCTTGAATGTGGGCCCCCATGTCCTTGAGAGCGATTGCAGCATTCAGGACATCTTTGTGCGTCCCTTGCATTGAGAACACGTCTGGATAGCCAAGAAAATCCGGAAGAGCAAGGAAGAACAGATGCAGAGTGTGGCTCTGGATGAAGTCGCCAATGTACAACAGCTCGCGCATCTTCATAGTCTGCTCGCTGGGTTCCAAGCCCATAGCGTTCTCAGCGGCCAGCACGGGGGTGATTTTGTGAGCCGCAGCGCAGAATGAACACACTCGGGGAAAGACAGCAACAGCCTCTTCCACATGTTTCCCAACTGTTATCGCCTCGAAGAACCGCGGACCTTCGAAAACGTTGACGTTGACCACATCTACCTTCTTGCCATCGAGAATGACCTCTATGCCTGCCTTTCCCTCAATTCGAGCGATATGATCAACAGTGATTGGGTGTGTGATTTTCTTCTTGGGCATCACTTCTTCCTCCCGAATGCTTTGTCCAGTCGCTCTTCGAGATTCTTATCGTGGGAGCAGAATATCTTCATACGTTCCCGGATGTAATCCTTTGAGTAACCCTTGTTCCTAAATGCAAGTGCCAGCGAATCAAACCACGAATTGTCATGAGGCACTGGACCCCTGCAGCCTATGCAAGGAACACCAAAGCTTGGACATCGCGCCTTGCACCCAGCCACAGTAATTGGGCCAAGGCAAGGAGCATCTCGTTCAATCAGAATGCACGGATTGCCCGCAAGGCGACACTCGGCGCACACAGGATAATCGATTTCTTCAGGATACGAACCGAAGAGAAATGTGCTCAAGAAGTACATTATCTCGTCTTCTTCTGGAGGACAACCGGGAAGATAATAATCGACCTTTACGTAGGAATCAATGGGAGCAGCCTGCAAGCCCTTGTACTTGATCTTGGAATTGCCATAGACTGATGCGTAGAGTTTATCGTAGTCAAGGTCGCCTTCGGACCAGCTCTGGACACCGCCGTTCACTGCACATGCTCCAATGGCGACCAGCACCTTTGCATTCTTTCTGACCTCTTTCAATTCCTCAAGGTCTTTTTCAGTGGAAACCGATCCTTCGACAAAGGCGATGTCTACTGGTTCGTGCAGAGAACTCTTGCTCGAGACCATATAGAAACACTTGAAGTCCACAAGGTTTGCCACCTCCATAATCTTCTGGACCGTAGCCATAACAAGCTGGCAGCCGTAGCATGATGTGAGGACGTATACACCTACAGTGGCTCTGCAGACATCTCTGCACTCCTCGATTATTTCATGGTCGGGGAGTATCATCTTCGAGCGTTCCATTAGATCAACCCCGGAATACTGATGATGTCGTAATAATCGAACACAGGTCCATCTTTGCAGACATACTTCCACGAAGTGGCTGTGCCAATGTTGCAGTGTCCACACTTGCCAACCCCGCACTTCATGCGACGTTCAAGATTGACGAAAATGTACCGTGGGTCATAGCCTAGTGCAATCATCTGTTCGAACATTGACTTGTACATGCGAGGCGGCCCGCAAAGCGCGGCCGTACACTTCGTGGGGTCAACATTCACTTTGTCCAGATGCATCGGTGCGCGGCCCGTCAAGCCGCCCCAGTCAGGGTCTCTAGTAGCAGTCTGAATGATTTCAATATTCTCAGCTGTTGCGATATCCCTCATTGCTTTCAGCTCTTTTGCAAAAAGCAACTCCTTGCCCAGCTTCGAGCTGTTGATAATCGTAATGTTGCCAAACAGCCAGCGGTTGTCTAGTGCGTAGAGGAAAACCGACCTGAGTGGGGCCATGCCGAGTCCAGCAGCTACAAGGAGTAGGTCCCTATCATAGAACCTGTCCATTGGGAAGCCATTCCCATAGGGCCCCCGAATTCGCACCAAATCACCAGGCTTGAGCTTGTGAATCTCAGAGGTGACACGACCCGCCTTGCGAATGCAGAGCTCAAAGAACCCCATCCTTCTAGCAGAGGAGCAGATTGAGATTGGCACCTCTCCATGGCCAAGGAGGGAGAGCTCTACAAACTGACCAGGCATGAACCGCCAAGACTGAGCTATCTCGGAGTCATCAAAACGAAACAGGAAGAGCTTCTCGTGTTCAGTAAGGCCGTACACTCTCAAGAGACGACACTTGTGGGTCGCGTAGGTCTTCATTGGGTCGGGTTTCGACATTCAAGCTCCACCTCCAAATCCGTAGACTTCTAGCAGGTTCTCCTTGAACTGGATGTCTGCTGGGCAGAAGTACGTACATCTACCGCAACCCACGCAGTACGCGGTTGTGGTGGTTTCGCAATAGGCATTCTTGCACTGGTAGCGATTGAGGAAACGGTCCTTCTTTGTGGGTCTAAAGTTGTGACCGCCCGCCACAAGCCCGTGCGATCTGAATTGGCAGGAATCCCAAAACCTAACACGCTCGCCCCCAGCCCCATCAAGAGTTGGCAGGTCTTTGACTTCATAACAACGGCATGTCGGGCACGTAAGTGTGCAATTGCCACAGCCAAGGCACTTGTCGCTCTCGCGCATGTACATGGGATGGTCGAGGTGCAGTTCAAGACGATATCTCATATCATCCCAGTTGCCTTGAACCGTGAACATGGACCTCCGTTTGGCCTCGAATTTGGCGAAGTTATCCTTGTCTTCGCTTGAAATCTCCTCGAAGTATTCCGGCGAGTTCTCGATTAGCTTGTGTCCGGTCACTGTTCCCACACGAACCAAATAGCCGTCAGGGAGGAGATGAAGGAAGAGGTCGAAGCCCGCATCAACGAAATCAGTGCGGCGCACGCTGCAGAAGCAATACTCGTCAGGAAGGCAGGAGAGTCCAATGATTATTCCATTCTCTCTTCGAGTCTGATAGTAGGGGTCTGGTTGATCGTCAATGAAACGCGAGTCCATGATACGCAGACCCACAATGTCGCAGGCATGCACGCCGAAGATGATGATGGGGTCTCCTGTAGGCAGCGTTTCATGAATCTCAACATTGACCGTGTCAAACGTAAAGACGGTTTCTCGTTCGGGGAAGAAGAATTTTCTTGGGGGAGTTATCGTCCGGTTGTACTCGAATTCCACCTCTTTGACATCGCCAATCTCTCTGAAGTCGTAGAACTTCTCTGAGATTTTCTTAGGCCCATAGAGAGTCCCCATGGACTTCAATTGCTCGAGGAACTCGTAGACCTTTTCCTTTGGGAGCTTTACGTAGCGCATCTGTCCAGACACCCCATGTTAGATGATGACGCGGGTTGCGCCATGGAGCATATAATAAGGATAGGGATGTGGACTGGTTATTTGAATTGTTCCTAACCTGGGAATCCAAACCTGATGAGAACAACAGGAGGAATCCTGTGAGTAACGAAATCGTGTGGAAGAACCTTTTTATCACACGAAACTATCTGGTGGAGCATAATCTAGTGTTTGATGATGAGATAATCGACCGTTCACGTCTCGGCGAATCTAGGGAGTATGCAAACTCCGGTAGATGAGTTGGCGTGGCCATTTCTGTGTCGAGATTTGGATTGGATTTCCAAGATTGTTCAAGTGCTATGCAGCTGTTGCTAATCCTTGGCCCCTTGCAGGACAATGAATGTCAGGCCTTTGCACCGAGCGAGCCAGGAGAATCTGGAAAGAAAGGTAGTGTAAGAAGATGGGCGTATGAAAACAGACTCCGGAGTTTTGGGACAACGCAAGACAGTGTGCGCTCTAGTCTTAGCAGCTGGACAGGGCAGCCGGATGAGCGAAGAAATACTGAAACAGCTGCATCCGGTGGCTGGGCTTGCACTGTTGGAAAGAGTGCTGTATTCCTTGCGGGATGCGGGAATCGTGGAAGTTCATGTGGTGGTGGGCTGTGAAGGGGATCGGGTCCAACAGCAGATTGGCACGAATTATGCAGGGCTGAATGTGCAGTATATCCGCGCCGAACACTGGTTTCAGGGGAACCTTCATTCCTTCTTGGCGGCCCGCGGCTTCTGTGATCATGACTTCATCCTCTGCATGGGCGATCATATCTTCGACCCAGAGATTGTGCGGAAACTACAACGAGTGGATCTAACCGGGGCTCTTACCTTGGCGGTGGATCGGGTTCAGTACTCTCCTGATGACACTCTCGTGCTGGAACGCGACAGTAAGATTATCGATGCTGGCAAGGGTCTTTCGGTGTGGAACGGTGTGGACACAGGGTTCTTCAAGTGCGCCCCTAAGATTTTCAAGCATGCAATGGCAGCGGCGGAAGCAGGAAAGACAGAGTTTGTGGAGTGCGTAGGACTGGCAGCTGAAGAAGGGGAGGCGCAGATCCTGGATGTGAGCGGATACTACTGGGTCGATGTTGATACTGAGGAGGATGTGAAGCGGGCGAAGCGAATCTTGGCGAAGTACACCCAGAAGGGGCGGGGCGCTTCGGACTTCATAGCCCACTATTTGAATCGACCACTTGAAACTGCGCTGGCTTACCATCTATCGGATACACGGGTTACCCCCAACATGGTCACGCTGGCAAGCAACGTAGTGGCCTACCTAGCGGCTGCGTTCTTTCTCTTTGGCCAGCTGCTGCCGGCAGCGCTGCTCACTTTCGTCGTGGGGATAGTGGATGGTGTTGACGGGAAGCTGGCCCGAATCCGGCGGCAGGCCACCCGGCTAGGCAAACTAGAACACGCCTTTGATCTACTCTTCGAATTCGCCTGGCTGATAGCACTGGCAACTTACCTCAGCGCCTTCTGGGGAACGTTGCCCATCCTACTGGCTGCCGGATCGATCACTCTGATGGCCTTCTACCGGATGGTCTACGATTTGTTCAGTAGAACTATGGGAGAGAGCCTTGACAACTACGGGCCATTTGAACGAACGTTCCGACGAGTGGCGGGGCGACGTAATCTCTACAACATCCACATATTGGTATTCGTGCTTCTGGGCATTCCGCTCTGGGCACTTTTCACCATCATGCTGCATGCGGGCGTTACTGCAGCAGTCTACGTTGTCCGAGTTGGGATGCACCTCCACGCTGCCGACCGTCAGTGACTAGTGTCAGTAGGTTCCTTAGCCAAGAAAATCTGACCATATCCAGAAAGATTGTATCGCCCCGCTGGTTCCCGCCGTCGTTATAGCCACAGCCCGGAGCCGACAGAAGATGATCAGCAAGGCATCCAGGAAGTTAATAGCGAAGTCCAAGCCCACTGAAGTTGCCATAATCGGTGCTGGTTGAAGACCATGGGAAGCTTTTTCGCAAAGTGTCCCATAGTACATGCCTTGGTCTTATGTTTAGGAGGAGTACTAGATGTCAATTGACTGTTCTAAACCCAGAGTAGTCATAATGTCGGTCTTGCTACTCCTCGGCGTACTGGGCACTATTTCGATCCCATTATGGCCTTCCTACTCTTATGATTCGACAGAGGGGTTTCAATCATACAAATACAGCACTACACTGTCCGAGGAAAGTCCGACTATTCAACACAATGTTACTTCATACGTAACGAAAGTTGAGCTCTTCGAGCTGAGGACAAATGAAACCTATGTTTCAATCTTGGCACTCAGTCTGTCGGAGACCTATTTGCACCTACGCAATGTGTCTGAAATTGTTGGCATGCCAGTCGTCATTGATAGGCCATCAGTTTCTGAATGGTGGATAAACGTCTGGTGGATAAATGTCACTTGGCAGGGCCAAGATGTTGCTGTTTCGTTAGAAATCAGAGAATGCTACGTAATACCCCCGATGATTGTATGGAGGGAGTCTCTGTTTGCATCGAATATGGGAGTTCTTCTGCTATCCTTTGGATTGAGTGTCTATGCAGCGAATAAACTAATTCTCATTGAAAGGAAGTGCAGGAGGCAATCTCGGGATGAGATGCGAGCCCAAGTGAGATGGCCGCGACGCCAAGGATCATTAGCGGTTGTCCTTCTAATTCTGCTTTGCGCATCCCTGTTTGCGCCGTTTCTGAGAGGATACTACACACAAGACTATAGATTGATCAAACACACAGAAATAGTATCAGACCAACTACACTCGGCTTTTTTGAACGAGTCCCATTCTGAAGCCTCTTTCAATCTTACAATTCCGTATTCAAGTGACACGGGGAGCTACGCCATGCGGGTTCATTCAATGACTCATGGTGGAACCGGGGTTTTACTCAGCATCTCCGACGGTCTTCAGGAGGAACAGATGGTCTTGGCAAATGCCACCATCGACGGGCAGTGGTGGTTGAGCTTTCCTGTAAACGACACGTTAGCGTACACTCTATCACTAGCTAGAGTCGAGAATGACGTTGAGATTCAATTTTCTGTTGAAGTTAGTAGGGACGTATACGTCCCGCAAGTGGACCCCCTTCCAGCGCTAGCTGTCGCATCCCTAGGAGTCTTGCCACTGAGCTATGTATTGCTTCTGGCCTGGAAACTCGATTCGCTGCTGAAACCTGAGAAAGGCTCACTCAACTAGCTGTGTAGCGGCAGTGGCAGCCCCTTATTGGTAATGTCCTCCGACAGAACAATTATATCACCCCGCTATTTCCCGCGGTCGTTGTAACACAGCCCGGAGTCCACAGAACATGGTCAGCAAGGCAACAAAGAAGTCAGTGGCAAAGCCCAAGCCCACTGACGTTGCTATAATCGGTGCGGGAATGGCAGGGATTAGCGCCGCACTCGCCCTCGCTGACGGCGGTCATCATGCACATCTCATAGAGAGAACTGTGTCAATTGGGGGAATTTATGTTGCAATATATAAAATATTTCCCGCTCTAGAGTGCTCCGCCTGTGTTATGACTCCACTCACCTCATTCGTGGGCAAGCACCTGAATATAACGATACACTCGCTCTCAGAGGTGAAGAAAGTCAAGGGCAAGGCGGGCGACTTCACGCTGACGATTCATAAGAAAGCCCGTTACGTAGACGAGAACAAGTGCACTGGCTGCGGCCTTTGCATCGCGGTCTGTCCGGTGGAGGTCCCGAATGAGTACGACATGGGACTATCACTGCGCAAGGCGATATACATGAACTTCCCGCAGCAAATCCCTCTGCTGGCCTGCATAGACAGGGATTCCTGCATTGGCTGTGGGACATGTGCTGCAGTGTGTCCGCAAGACTGCATCATGTACGACGATAAAGACAAGGAATACGACCTGCACGTGGGTTCCATCATAAACGCCACAGGCTTTCAGGAATATCAGCCGACCGACTATGCGGAATACGGCTACGGTGTGTTTCCAAATGTCGTGACATCCCTAGAGTACGATCGTCAAACACATCCAACAGGACCGACTGATGCACATATGGTTCGTCCATCTGACGGCAGGGAACCTGAGGCCATCATGTTCGTGAACTGCGTTGGGTCAAGAGACGTTCGGGAGAACATTCAGGGGTATAGTCATCACTGCAACAGGGTCTGCTGTTCTTTTGGACTGAAGCTGGCCCAGGTCACGCGCATGCACTATCCCAAAGAGCACTGCAAAATCATCTACACCTACATGGACATGCGCACTTGCGGGAAAATGCTGGAGGAGTTCCTCTGGGACTCCCAGCACAACATGGACATTGACTTCATCCGAGGTAGGGTTGCGGAGATCAATGAAGACCCTGACACTCGCGACCTCATGGTGAAGCTGGAAGATACCGAAACTGGCGAGATTCAAGAGATTAAAGTGAACATGGTCGTTCTCAACTCAAGCTTCAGACCTGCAGAGGGTAGCGAAGAACTTGCAAAGGTCTTGGGCATCGAGCTTGATGAGACGGGTTGGGTGAAGGAAAGGAACCCAAACTCAGCTGCTCTCGAAACCACCCGCGATGGCATATACATGGCTGGTTGCATCCACGGACCCAAGGACGGCACAGACACGGTCAATGAGGGTAAAGGTGCGGCTATGGCTGCGCAGTCAATATTACCGCTCCCACACCCCCCCGTACCTGAAGCAGTTCCGCCACTGGAGGTCGGAGAAGAGCCGAGAGTTGGCGTGTTCATTTGCCATTGTGGAGGAATCATTGGCAATGTAATAGATTGTCCTGGCCTAGCTCAGTGGGCAAGCCATATTCCGAATGTGGTCTACAGCACAGATTACATTTTCATGTGCAGCGACCCAGGCCAGGAGTTCATCACAGAGGCCATCAAGGAGCACAAGCTGAACCGTGTGGTCGTTGGTTCATGCTCACCGCTGCAACACGAAGACACTTTCAGACGCGCCCTAGAGGCTGCTGGCATATCAGGTTACTATCTAGTGGGGCCTATAGGACTTAGAGAACTCATTGCGCTGGTCAACGCGAAAGATCCTCCCGATGTTCGTCAGGAGAAAGCACAGGATATGATTCGCTCCGGCGTCGCCAAGGCCATCAACAACGAGATTGTGCCTGTCAAGTCAGTCGATGTGACTCGAGTCGCAATGGTTGTTGGCGGAGGGGTTTCAGGGATGACCGCTGCGCTTGACATTGCTCGGAAGGGCTTTGATGTCGTCCTTGTTGAGAAAGAGGACCGACTCGGCGGAAGGTTAAATGACCTCTACAAATTGTTCCCCAAGATGGAGAGCGCTCAGGAAATCGTGGACGACCTTGTAGCACGTGTTGAGAAGGAGAAGCGAATCAAAGTATTGCTCAACTCGAAACCATTGGAAAGAGAAAGCACCTACGGGAACTATGAGATAACGATTCAGAACATGAAAACCGGAGAGCAGGAAGTTCATACGATAGGCTCAATGGTCATCACAACGGGCACGGACACTTATGATCCAAAGAAGGGAGAGTATGGTTGGGAGGAAATCCCAGGAGTCATTACAACACTCCAGCTTGAGCGCATGCTAAGAAATGGAGAACTCAAGAAGCCACCAAAAAATCCAGTATTTATCCACTGCGTCGGTTCAAGACAGAGCCCAGGAGAGGGAAATAGATACTGTTCAAGGGTGTGTTGTTCCGCTGTCATAGCTATGCAGCACGAACTGAAGGAGATGTTCCCGGACATCAGAGTGTTCTCCGCCTATAAGGAACACATCCGCCCATTCGCCAACAATATGGAGGAGATGTGGAGGGAGAACCGTCAGAAGGGCGTCATCTATCTGCGTTGGATAAGAGAGAAACCGGTCACTGTTGAGAAATCTCCTGATGCTGATGAGGCCATTGTAACAGTATATGATACTCTTTCCCAGGAAACCTTCAAGATACGATCCAACATGGTTGTGCTCGCACTGGGCTTGGAAGCGCCCCACGACATCAACGAACTCACCAAGGCATTGGGAATTAACCGAGGACAAGATGGATTCCTGCTTGAGGTTCATATGAAGTTCAAACCAGTAGAAACCACTGTCCCAGGCATCTTCTTGGGTGCAACCTACGCAAAGAATGTATCAGACTCAATCAACCAAGCACGCGGTGCAGCCAGCGCAGCCTGTGCTCCGCTCAATCTCGGTACTGTGAATATCGAACTTTTAGCAGCAGATGTGGACGAAGATCTCTGTGTTGGATGTGACCTCTGCCATTATTCGGAGATTTGTCCCTACGACGCTGTTTCAATGGTTGAAGTAGCGCCGGGCGTGAAAAAGAGCGTCACCAACGAGCTTGCGTGTGAGGGATGTGGAGCATGCTGTTCCATCTGCCCAACGGGGGCACGTGACCTCCGATGGTGGCGTGAGAAGAGCTTCTACGACCAGATAGAGGAGATGCTGAGGGAGTAGTTGTCATTGGTGTCAGTTGACGACCTACACGCAGGATGGATGGTCTTGAACAATCTGCTTGGAGAGCTGCGGTCGAAGGGAGTCTTCATTCCAGACCTCGTCTATGCAGATCTAAGAAATAGCAAGATGGTCATCGAGTATTTGAGGTCATTCGGCAGTGAGATCAAGCAGCCTGAGCAGTGCGATGCCGATCTTCAGCAGGAAATTGAGATAAAGGTCCAGGCACTTCGAGAAACCCTGATGGTCTGGGCAGAAGAGAAGGATGGTGTTCAATATAGACAAGCCTGGGAAACAAGATTCGGTGATGCCATTCACGGACGGGGAGAGGTAGCGTCTGAGGACCCACCGACGCCCATCTCTGATTTGCCCAGAGAAAAGGACGTGAGCTTCTTCCGAATCCGGTTACCCGACGAGATTCCAGTGGAGATAGTTTCAGAGCTTGCGGAGGACTGTAGCGTATTGATAACACTCGATGGTGATAGACACCTGCAAGTGAGCGGCAAGAAGGAATGTGTCCGTGATGCAATGAAGAGGCTTGGGGAACTCTTCTATGGTCGTGGTGAGCTTGGTTAGGACTAGAAAGGGGAGTCAGCTGTCACTTATTGGATGTACAAAGCGACACTATTTTATGGGCGTTCTTGTTCGAATATGGGGAACAATGTGTCGCAAAACAGAAGGTGAATCTCAAAATGGTGTCCGTTGCTAAAAGCATTCTTGCAAAACACGTTGCAGTGGGCGATTCTAAGCTCGTTCCAGGCA
Organism: Candidatus Thorarchaeota archaeon; assembly: GCA_030669595.1. Classification (GTDB taxonomy): domain Archaea; phylum Asgardarchaeota; class Thorarchaeia; order Thorarchaeales; family Thorarchaeaceae; genus WTCK01. The sequence goes on along the minus strand of DAOVDG010000001.1, from coordinate 36,136 downwards.
ATAGGATTGGAATTAAGATAGATCGTACCTTGACCCAAGACGCGACAGGTACAATGGCTTATCTGCAATTCGAGGCGATGGGCCTCGACAAGGTGAAGACGGAACTCTCCGTTTCAGTTGTCGACCACAATATGCTTCAAACTGATTTCAAGAACCCTGATGATCACTTGTACTTGCAGTCAGTTGCAGCTAAGTACGGAATACTCTTCTCACGACCGGGAAATGGTATTTGCCACCAAGTATTCCTTGAGCGGTTCTCCAAGCCAGGAGCAACTCTCATCGGGTCCGACTCCCATACTCCGACTTCAGGAGGAGTGGGAATGATTTCCATAGGTGCGGGTGGACTTGACGTAGCCGTTGCGATGGGGGGCGGGTTGTTCTACATAACAGTTCCCAAGATTATGGGAATAAAACTAATTGGCAAACTCCGCAACTTCGTGTCAGCAAAGGACATCATACTTGAGGTGTTAAGAAGAATCGGTGTGAAAGGAGGAAGGGGCTATATCTTGGAGTACTTTGGCCCCGGACTGAAGTCGCTATCCGTTACTGAGCGAGCTACCATTACCAACATGGGTACTGAAACTGGTGCGACAACCTCCATTTTTCCGTCAGATGAAATCACGAAGGAGTTCTTCAAACTTCAGCAACGAGAAGACGAGTGGGTCAGTATTCCAGTAGGGCAGGAAGAAGACTTCGATGAGGTGATTGAGGTTGACCTTAGCAAGCTGGAGCCGATGATAGCCAAGCCCCATTCCCCAGGGAATGTTGTACCGCTTTCAGAGCTTGAAGGCAAACCAGTGGACCAAGTGGCTATTGGTTCGTGTACCAACTCGTCAATCAAAGACATGGCAATGGTTGCAGCCCTTCTCAAGGGCAAGACAGTCCATTCTAGAACGACCCTAGGAATATCGCCGGGATCTAGGCAGGTGTTGCAGTACTTGGCGGAGAAAGGAATGCTGGCGGATATTATTTCAAGCGGAGGCAGAATCCTAGAGAGCGGTTGTGGTCCATGCATTGGCATGGGGTTTGCACCGCCATCAGGAAGTGTTTCAATCAGAACGTTCAATCGCAACTTTCGGGGCCGCAGCGGCACGATGGATTCAGAAGCTTATCTTGTTAGTCCAGAGGTTGCTGTGGCGGCGGCAATCTACGGGAAGATAACAGACCCAAGGAAGCTGGGTGCTTATCCCAAGATTGAGATGCCAACCTCCATTAACATTGATGATTCGATGATTCTCGAACCTTCCGATCACCCCGAAGACATCGAGATTATACGTGGCCCGAACATTCAACCGCTTCCGGAAGCTATACCCCTTCCTGAAAAGCTGCCTAAGTTGAATGCCCTAATCAAAGTCGAAGACGACATAACAACTGACCACATCATGCCAGCAGGAGCCAAGATTCTGCCACTGAGATCGAATCTACCCAAGATAAGCGAGTTTGCCTTTTCACAGGTGGATACGACATTTGCAACGAGAGCACTCGAGTCCAAGGAAACTGGTGGGGGAATTATCATTGCTGGCGAGAACTATGGTCAAGGGTCAAGTCGCGAACATGCTGCGCTCGCACCAATGTATCTTGGAATCAGGGTGGTCGCGGTGAAGTCATTTGCCCGCATTCACAAAGCAAATTTGGTCAACGTTGGAATCCTTCCGGTTGAGTTTGCAGACTCCGATGGTTTCGACAAGATTGATGCTGGAGATTTACTGGAGATAGCGGGTATTCGCACAGCACTGGAAAAAGGGGAGAACACGCTAGTAATTCGGAACACGACCAAGAATATCGATATCCCCGTCACTTACGAGCTCTCTGAGCGTGAGAGGAAGATTATGTTGGCCGGAGGTCTTCTGAATTACACGAAAGAGGGAGGAGTCTAGACCGGTCATAAGTTGTTTCCACATTGGAGAGAAAAAAATGGCGCAAAAATCAATCCACGAGTATTCGGCAAAGAAATTGATTGCTGGAGAGTTGCCTAAGTACTTCCCTGAGTTCAATTACCACGGGAAACTAGCTGTAATAACTCCCGACACCAAATGGGAGGAACTTGTGAAAGACAATCCGTGGCTGAAAACTGACAAGCTGGCCGCAAAACCAGACCAGCTATTCGGCAAGAGAGGCAAGGCGAATCTACTACTACTCGATGCAAGCTTAGCCGACCTGAAGTCATTCATTAAAGAGAAGATGGACAAGGAGATGATCGTCGGTGAAACGAAAGGGACTCTGAATAGATTCCTAGTCGAACCCTTCATTCCTCATGACAAGGAGTTCTATGTTTCCATCACGTCAGACCGCGAAAATGACATAATCCATTTCTCGTTGGAAGGAGGTATTTTCGTGGAGGAGAACTGGGATAAGGTGTTGCACATTCCGATACCAATCGGGACTGACATCGACGCATTCAATCTGGCCGAGAAGCTGCCAGACCTTGGGGAGCTGGAAGATGTTGTTGTTTCCTTTGTCAAGGGGTTACTGCAGGTCTACATTGACCAGGACTTCGCATTCATGGAAATCAATCCTTTCGCTGTCACTGAAGACAAATTGGTGGTTCCTCTGGACCTCAAAGCTCGTCTTGATGATACAGCGGCGTTCAAGCATTCCGACACGTGGGGCAACTACGATAACCCGATTAAGTTTCCAGTTTCGTTCGGTCAGAAGTTCTCCAAAGAGGAAGAATACATCAGAAGCATCGACGAACAAACAGGTTCCTCGCTGAAGTTAACGGTTCTCGATCGCGACAAACGAATTTGGACTATGGTCGCCGGAGGCGGTGCAAGCGTTGTCTACGCAGACACCATCGTGGACTTGGGATTTGGCAATGAACTGGCGAACTACGGAGAGTATAGTGGGAACCCTAGTCGCGAGCACACTGAGTTGTACGCCCAGACACTTATTGATCTCATGACAAAGAAGCCGGATCCAAAGGGGCGCCCGAAAATCCTCCTAGTCGGTGGCGGAATCGCAAACTTCACAGATGTGAAAGCCACTTTCGCAGGGATTGTGAGTGCTCTGAGAAAATCAGCTGACAAGCTAAAGAAAGTGAACGTGAAGATCTATGTACGTCGTGGAGGGCCCAATGAGAAGGAGGGCCTGAAGCTCATGAAGGATGTCGGAGAAGAAATGGGCATTCCCATCGAAGTGTACGACAGATACACTCCAATGACCCGAATCGTACCTTTGGCCCTGAAGGAGTGATGCGAGAATGGAAGACTATGAACTATTCAATAGAGATTCCCAAGCGATTGTTTACGGATTCCAGCGGAACGCAATCCAGCGAATGTTGGACTTTGATTTTGTCAGCAAGAGGGACAAGCCTAGTGTTGCTGCGATAATCCGGCCCACTCAAGCAGGGGCAATCGGATACCACAAGGTTTTCTGGGGTGGCAAGGAGATTGTTATTCCTATCTACAAGACGCTGGAGCTTGCCGCAAAGAATCATACTACAGCAGATGTCCTAATCAACTTCTCGTCGTTCCGATCATCCCATCCAACATCGAAAGAGGCTTTGGAAACTGAGAGCATTCGGGTCTTGGTCATTATTGCTGAAGGAATGCCAGAGCGACAAAGCCGAGAGCTCATCAAGCTCGCAAAAGAGAAGAATAAGATAATCATCGGACCCGCTACTGTCGGTGGAATTCGAGCAGGCGCCTTCAAGATTGCCAATACAGCAGGCACAATAGAGAACATCATCAAATCAAAGCTCTATCGACCAGGCAGCGTTGGTTTCGTTTCCAAGTCCGGCGGTATGAGCAATGAAATGAACTTCATGATATCCCAAAACACAGACGGAATACTAGAGGGCATTGCAATTGGCGGAGACCGGTACGCTGGATCTTTGCTCATCGACCACATCCTTCGATACGAGGCTAATCCACAGGTGAAGATGATTGTTTGTTTGGGTGAGATTGGAGGCATGGACGAGTACTCGATTGTCGAGGCCGTGAAAGATGGTCGTGTCAAGAAACCCCTCGTGATGTGGGTGACAGGTACTTCTTCCAAGATATTCCCAGCAGGCGTTCAATTCGGTCACGCCGGTGCAATGGCCGGGAGTGATATGGAAACAGCGGACGCAAAGAATAAAGCGCTTGCTGAAGTCGGAATTATTGTCCCTGAATCATACGACACTTTCGGTGACAAGATACGTGAAACCTTTGAGAAATTGAAGGCCGAAGGGAAGATAGAGCCCTTAGAGGACTTTGAGCCCCCACAGATTCCTCAGGACTATGGAAAAGCTGCAGTTCAAGGGATTGTTCGAAGACCGACAGACGTGGTAGTCACCATTTCTAACGAGAGGGGTGACATCCTCACGTACAATGGAGTTCCGATTGATAAGATAATCAGTGAAGAGCTCTCTCTTGGGTACGTGATTGGGCTGCTCTGGCTGAAGAAGGAGTTGCCTCCGTTTGCCGCAAAGTACATCGAACTAGTGCTGAAGTTGACTGCGGACCACGGCCCAGCCGTATCGGGCGCTCACAACGCCATTGTGACTGCGCGAGCTGGAAAGGATTTGATGGCGTCACTGGCAAGTGGTATATTGACGATAGGCCCAAGATTCGGCGGTGCTATCTCCGATGCTGCCAAGTATTTCAAAATGGCTTTGGATTCCGGAAAGCATCCACCGGACTTCATTAATTACATGAAGGACGTTGTAGGCATTAACATCCCAGGAATTGGCCATAGAATCAAGTCAGTTCAGAATCCGGATATCCGCGTTACGCTGCTGAAAAAGTTCGTAAATGAGAACTTCCCGAAGCACCCATACCTAGACTATGCTCTTGAGGTCGAGAAGTTGACCACACAAAAGAGGAATAACTTGATTCTCAATGTGGACGGTTGCATTGGAATCTGCTTCCTTGACCTGATGGAGAATCTTGACCTAACACTTGAAGAAAAACAAGATGTCTTGGACACAGAGGTCTTGAACGGGCTCTTTGTGCTTGGGAGATCAATCGGGATGATGGGGCACATATTCGACCAGAAACGCCAACGTGCCGCGCTGTATCGACAGCCGTGGGATGAGATACTATACGCTTCGAAATGAAGGAGTGTGAATGTAATGACAAAGTACGAGAAACTAGTTCCACCCTCAAAGGGAGAGAAAGTTACAGTCAAGGATGGTCAATGGAATATTCCCGACAATCCCATAGTCTGTTGGGTTGAGGGAGATGGCATTGGCCCTGAGATTACTAAGGTAATGATGAAGATCGTGGACGCCGCAGTAGAGAAGGCATACGACAGGAAGCGGAAGTTCGAATGGTTCGAGATTTATGCCGGCGATAAGGCGAGAAACCTTTATTCCCCTGAGGTTACGGATGAGGAGCTTAAGGCACTCAGCCCTGATGACCAGAGAAAGGCCTATTTGCCCGATGACACACTGAAGGTCGTTCGGGACTACCATTTAGCGATCAAGGGGCCATGCACAACCCCCATAGGTAAGGGCTTCTCCTCGATAAACGTCGGCATCCGCAAGTCATTGGGCTTGTTTGTCTGTCTTAGACCTGTGTGGCACATCAAAGGTGTCCCGGCCCCGGTCAAAGATCCCGATGCAATAGATATGGTGATTTTCAGAGAGAACATAGAGGACATATACGCAGGCATAGAGGGCTATCCGGGAACTGCGAGGACACAGAAGCTCATACATTTCCTCAGAACTGAATGGAATGTGCCAGCGGACTCCGATAGCTTGCGGTCTTCTGCGGGCATCTCTGTGAAACCAATGTCCCCCGAGAACACCAAGCGATTGGTCAGAAAAGCAATTCAGTATGCCATTGACCACAAGAGGCGTGTGGTGACTCTCTGTCACAAAGGTAATATCATGAAAGCCACCGAAGGCCAGTTCAGAAACTGGGGTTATGAAGTTGCCATCAATGAATTCAGAGACCAAATCGTTACTGAAAAGGAACTGAACGACAAGTACGGTGGCGACAGAGAGAAGGCCTACGCTGACGGAAAGATCCTTGTGAATGACCGCATAATGGATGCGATGTTCCAACAAGTGCTTCTGAGACCTCGTGAGTATGAAGTCGCAGCGCTGCCTAACCTCAATGGTGACTATCTCTCAGACCAATTGGCTGCTCAAGTTGGTGGACTTGGGTTTGCTCCCGGTGCAAATCTCAGCGATGATATTTTCTTCGCCGAAGCGACACATGGAACCGCTCCGAAGCATGCCGGAAAGAACCGAATCAACCCAGGTTCTATCACCTTGTCTGCATGTCTTCTGTTGGAACACATGGGATGGAACGAGGCATCTGAGATGATCAAGACCGCAGTTTCTAGGGCGGTTGAGTCTAAGAAGGTCACGTACGATATCGCGCGGCAACTGAAACCGACAGTGGAGCCAATCTCCACGAGTGCATTTGGAGAAGAGATCATCAAGAACTTGTAAATTTGGAATGTGATAACATGCACCCGCGTGGTGTAGTCCTGCAACAGCCTACGAACTTGAATAGGAAACGAGTTGTTAGGGCATGACAGAAACTCCACCACGTGGTCATTCTTATTCCGGTTTTGAACAGGGGCCCATACGGCCCCCGAACGAGGCGCATAGTCTCCTCCTGCGTGTTACTAGGAACTGCCCGTGGAATCGCTGCACCTTTTGTCCGGTATACAAGGGGGCACGGTATTCGAAACGTTCAGTAGACCACGTGAAGAAGGACATTGACTTAGTCTACAGATGTGTGGGAATCCTCCAAGGGATTGCCGATGAGCACGATGGCTTGCCAATAGCGCAAGTCAGGAACGCAACTGACAATCTTGAGTCAGGGGAATGGACGGCATTTGATAGCGCCTTTAGATGGTTCAGAGCTGGAATGAGTTCCATTTTTCTGCAGGATGCAGACAGTCTGACAGTGCGGCCCTCGGAATTGATTGAGATTCTGAAGCACATTAGAAGCCGCTTTCCTCTCGTGAATCGTGTGACATCCTATTCTCGTTCAAGCACACTAGCAAGGATAGATGAGGAGGAATTGAAGGCGATAAGAAAATCAGGCTTAGATAGAGTCCATGTAGGTCTCGAGTCCGGTTCTGACAACGTGTTGAAGCTGGTCAAGAAAGGTGCGACTAAGGCCATTCATGTTAGTGCAGGCCTGAAAGCCAAGAGAGCAGGATTGGAGCTCTCAGAATACGTTATGCCAGGTCTCGGGGGAGTACGATTATCAGAAGAACATGCACTAGAAACCGCAGATGCGCTGAATCAGATCAATCCGGATTTCATACGACTCAGACAGCTGGCAATCCCAATCGTCGCACCACTCTGGAAGGAATGCATAGATGGGCGCTTTGAGAGATGCACAGATATGATGGTAGTGGGTGAACTCCTTAAGCTGATTGAGAACCTGAAAGGAATCACAAGTGTTGTTAAGAGCGACCACATACTGAATCTGTTCTCAGAAGTGGAAGGAACTCTCCCCAAAGACAAAGAGAAGATGCTCGACCCATTACGGGCGTTCCTTGCGATGAAACCCGAGAAACAGCGTCTGTACCAGATAGGCCGAAGAATTGGAGTCTTCTCAACCCTGAAAGACATGGATGCTCCATTGAGAGCTATTCGTGCCCAAGAGGCCTATGATGCGCTTGGTGTCACTGCTGAAAACATCGACCACATAGTAGAGGAGCTAATGAAACGCTTCATCTAATGATGTACACATTTTATTCAGGATAAGCCCTTGATAGCCAAAAGGACCTCGTCAGCCTTCACCTTCAATTCATCCAAGGCCAGTTCCTCGGGGGGGATGCCCATGGCAAGTCCTAGGAGTTGCGGATAATGAAGGACCGGCATGTTGTAGGTTTCGTCGAATGGTTTGCCAGCCCGCTCCTGATTAGAGTCAAGCATCAGGTGGCAGCTGGGACAGATTGTCACTAGCGCCTGTGCTCCAGCTTCTTTGACATGGTTCATCTTCTTTCGAACTTGACTCAGAGGTATGTCCGTATCGACACCTACGACCATACCTCCACAGCAGTCCTTTTCACCCTCATATCGCGCATCAGTAGCACCAGTCAATTCGATCAGCTCATGCAAGAAAGTCGGGTCTTCTGGATTCTCGAACTTCATGTGAGCAGCGGGTTTCAGGACATGGCAGCCGTAGTGACCGGCAATTCTGAGCGCTGTTAAGGGGTGTTTGATGAGCTTCCTCAGTTTTTCGATTCCAATGTCCTCAAGCAGTACTCTGGCAAAATGCTTGACTTCTATCGTACCCTTGAACTCTCGGCCAATCTTCTTCAAGTACTTGTTAATCTGATTCCGAACCTCCGAGTTCTCTTTCATGATACCGTTGGTTTTCGTGAGAGCACCTGCACAACCAGAGCATATTGTGACAATATCAAGACCCATCTCTTCTGCGATTACTATATTTCTAGCCGCCATAGACAGCGCCATGTCTCGGTTAATTGCCTCAATTGGCAAGCCACAGCAATTGACTCCGTCCATGTCCACCAACTCAATTCCCAGTTCCTCACAAACACGTCTTGAGGCTGTTTCGTAGCTCACCTCGCGAAACGGAGTCACGCAACCTAGGAAGAAGGCGAACCGTTTCTCTCGGGTCCTGTTCTTGGTCATTTTGCTTCATCCTCTTCCAACAAGGCCTTGAGTCCTGTTAGCTCTGCTAGCTTCTCCACTTCCGCCATGTTTGCCTCCGGCAGCGCCGGGAGACCCTTTGCATCCCTCTTCTTCCTTCTGAATCCTGAGGTTTGATACGCGAAACCTGATTCTAGGACGCTCTTGGCATTCTCTCGGTAAGCATCCGGACCAATGCCATCTTCGTATGCCAAGTTCTTTAGACCAATCAGGATGTCTGTTACATCAATGCCCTGAGGACATCGCTCTTGGCATGTGTAGCAAGATGTGCATCGCCAAATCATGTCGGTTTCAAGAACTTCTTTCATGCCCAAGAGAAGCATTCTCATGATTTCGTGTACTTGGATGGATACTTTTTCAGTGACTGGACATCCAGCAGTACACTTTGTGCACTGAAAGCATGCTGTCAGGTCCTTTCCCCCAGTCAGTTTCTTGACCACTTCTGTGAAGTCAGGAGCGGCAATCTCAATGGTGGTTCCCTTGAAGGATGTGAAAGTGCCCCAGCTTTTAGTCAATTAGCCATCATCTCCTTGGTCTCAACGGGCTTGGCCCCAGTCTATCAGCGATCTTGGTCAGCTCCTTAACCTTCTCCGCCCAGATTGACCCCTCACTGGCGCTTATTTGTGTGAACTGAAGCCGCTCGGGTTCGAAACCTGCTTTCTCGATAATCCGCTTGGCAATCTGAAATCTTCTATCAAATGCAAGATTCCCGTCAACATAATGACAGTCGCCGAAGTGGCAGCCCGAAATCCAGACCATATCGGCCCCGAGTCTAAAAGCCTCAAGAATGTGTGTCACGCTTACTCTGGCAGTACACATAATGCGAATATCACGTACTGTCGTTGGCTGTTGGAGCCTCGAAACACCAGCACTGTCGGCACCAGCATAGGAACACCAAGTACACACAATTGCAAGAATCCGTGACTGGTCTGTAGGCATGTCTTCGAGTGCACTACGAATTTGTGCCATTATCTGATCGTCTGTGAAGTGCTTCATCGTGATAGCACCTGCGGGACATGAAGCCCCGCATTTTCCACATCCTTGACAGAGGACCGGATTTGCGACTGCGTAGTCATGGCTGCCGTCACCGGGTACGACCTCGATTGCGCTGTATACACAGTTCACCTCGCAAGTGCCACAGCCCACGCAGACCTCTGGGTCTACTGTGGCAACTATCGCCTCAGCACTTCGTGTTCCATTGACAAGTGGAATGAGCGCCCTTGCAGCCGCGCCTCGGCCCTGCGCGATGGCTTGTTGTATTGATTTGGGTGCAGTTGCACAACCGGCCACGTACACACCATCAGTCGCGAAGTCGATTGGTCTGAGCTTGGGATGTGCTTCCATCAGAAAGCCCGACATATTCATTGGCACCTTGAACAACTCAGAAATCTGCTTGTTGGACTCAGGCGGAATCATTGCCGTGGCAAGTATCACATGGTCCACCTCCACAACAAGATTTGTCCCGAAAGCCATGTCGGGAACTGTGACTTTGATCACCTTGTTCTTCCCTTTCTTCACCACTGGCGGCGAGTCCCTATCATACTTGATGAAGACAGCGCCTTTCTGTCTGACTTCACGATACCTGTCCTCCCCATCGTATGACACTCTCAAGTCCCTGTAGAGGTGGAATACGTGTGATGCAGGATACCTTTCCAGGAGTTCTAGCGTGTGATTGAGAGCAACATCACAGCAGATTCCAGAGCACCACGTCCGTGAGCCCTCAAGGGATTCTTCCTCCCGCGACCCAGCACAATGTATCACCATGAAGGTGTCTCCATCAGTGATGCCACTGTCTGCCGCAAGTCGTTGACCAAACTGGCTTTGCGTAATGACTTCCGGCATCTTTCCCAGACCATAGAGTCCCTTCTCTTGAAGCTCGACTGCGCCAGTTGCCACTATGACCACTCCGACGTTCAGGGTCTTATTCTTTTTTCCGCTCCGCGTGGTCACTTGAAAATCGCCTATCGCACCCTTGACATTCACAACCTTCGAGCTGAGAAGAAGCTCGATTTGAGGGTTAGAATTCAACCGTTCTTCATATTCATCAATAATTCCCTGACTGGAAACACGGTCGAAGTTGACTGTGGGCAGCTGGTTCAACAGTCCTCCGACACTATCTTCCTTATCAACAAGATATACCTTGAAACCCTTGCCAGCAATGATTTCTGCTGCCGCCATGCCAGCAACTCCAGCGCCAACTACGAGAGCAGCCGGCTCTACGCTGACCACTGCCTCTTCCTGTGCTTGATACAGTATGACCTTTGAAACAGCCATCCTCACCAGATCCATCGCCTTGGAGGTGGCTTCATCCTTCATTCCCATGTGTATCCAAGAGCAGTGTTCTCGAATGTTGGCAAGCTCGAAAAGGTATTTGTTGAGTCCAGCCTCTACCAGCGTCGCCCTGAACAGTGGCTCGTGTGTTCTTGGAGTACACGATGCAACGACAACACGATTCAGCTGATGTTCCCTGATAGTGTCTTTAATCACTTCCTGAGCATCGGATGAGCATGCATAGAGCAGATTTTCAGCGTGAACCACACTCGGTAGAGTTGCGGCGTATTTGGTTACTTCAGTCACATCAACATAGCCGGCTATGTTAATACCACAGGAACAGATGAACACCCCAACCCTCGGCTCACCCGCCGCTAGCTCGAGGTCAACCTCCGTAATCGCCTCAGTATCACTGGACTTGGGCAGGACTATGTCCAGTGTTGCCAGTGCAGCGGCAGCGCTGCCTTCAGCGACCGACTCGGGGATGTCCTTTGGCTTATTGCATGCCCCACACATATGGATACCTGGAACTCCAGTTTCAATGCATTCTGTCGTGTCACCGTCAGCGTCTATGAAACCGTACTTGTCTGTATGTATGCCAAGCATCTGCATCAAGTCGGTGTTGTCATTTGGGACCATTGCTTGGCATAGCACCACAAGGTCATATCTGTCCTCAATCACTTTGTGTCCCGTTTCATCGGTGTGACGAAGAAGCAGATCATGAGTAGATGGATCTTCGCCTATGTCGCTAGGGAGTCCCCGCACGTAGTTAATGCCGTACTCGGTTTTTCCCCTCACAATGAACTCTTCGAAGCCTTTGCCAAAGACCCTCATATCGTTGTAGAGAATGTCTATCTTGACATTCGAATCATGCTCTATTGTGATCATGGCTTCCTTAGTGGCATAGGTGCAACAGACCCTTGAGCAGTAGGCGCAATGATTTACATCGCGAGAACCGACACATTGGACAAATGCAATCCTGCGAGGTTCGAGTCCATCGGAGGGCCGCATGATTACCCCCCCAGTTGGTCCACTTGCGCAGACCATCCTCTCATATTCTAGGGCTGTTACAACATTGGGAAGTGCTCCATAGCCATACTCCGGAACAGTCGAGGCATCAAGCATCTTGAAGCCAGTGGCAATTATGATTGAGCCCGCGCTAATTTCGACTGTTTCATCAGGTATGTCAAAATCGATTGCTTCTGCCCTACAGCTCTTCACACAGACCATGCATCGGATACAGTTCTCAATATCGATTGTTGCGACATTGGGCACTGCTTGTGGGAAAGGTATGTAGGCCGCCTTGCGCATCATCAGTCCCAAATCGTACTCATTCGGAATCTCGATAGGACAGACACGCATACATTCTCCGCAGCCAGTGCACTTCACGGGGTCAACGCGTCGAGTGCGCTTCAATACCTTGACTTTGAAGTTACCTTGAGTGCCTGAAACATTGGTGACTTCAGAGTGCACTAAGATCTCAATGTTCGGATGACGGGAGCAGTCAACCATCCAAGGCCCTTGGATGCAGATGGAGCAGTCCAGAGTTGGAAATGTCTTGTCCAATTGAGCCATATGTCCTCCAATGCTTGCATTCTTCTCGACTAGAAAGACCTTGACTCCCATATCCGCAAGGTCGAGTGCGGCTCGCATCCCTGCTATCCCAGCGCCGATGATAACAACCGGTTTTGATGATGCGTCTGCCATTTCAGCGTTCACTCCGCGGGTAGGTGAACCGTCCGTCTGAAAAGCCTGTAAAAACGTTTATTGTCGGGTCGTGTATTGCTTGTAAATGGATTGCAGTCGATCCCTGTGCTGAGCCTTAATCATCTGTGCATCATATCCTCGATCTCTCTTCCGGACAGTGGTGTGAATTCTAGATTCATTTCTTCTGCGAGCCACGATGTTTCTCTGGAACTTGACTTCTTTGGAGTATTCATTGGATTGAGAACTGTAGTCATTGTAGTAGCTGCGTATTTCATGAACGCAGTTCATAGGGATCAATTTGATGCCCATGTGGAAGATCTAGCGACAACAGGAATCTTTGAGCGTGTCCGGCACCCAATGTACCTTGGAATCCATCTCTTCTATCTTGGCATTGCCATAGCAGCTTTCTCTCAAGCGTCAGTTGGTGTTTGGTTAATCATCTTCACCTTCAATAATGCACGGGCAAACTATGAGAAGAAGAAACTAGAGGAGAGATTCGGTGGCGAGTTCCTCAAGTACAAGAGGAATTTGAAGAAGTGGATTTCTATCTAGCCAGACCTACAGTCTGTATTCTCTGGTTAACTCTAATAAGCGCTCACTCCATAATTACATCCTAGTCAACAACAGTCATCCAATGGTGTAGAATACTATGACTGGCAAACCAAGAGAGAAAGGTACCCAACGAAAGAAGAACCTTGACAATAGTAAGTCGACTGGCAATAGCACGATTCATGAAACATTATACGAGGACATCTTCACGTGCTCAAATGATGCGATTGCTATTCTGAACTCGGAAGGCGTGTACATCAAGCAGAATGCCGCTCATAGGACCCTTCTCGGTTTTCCCGATGAGTTCCTCAGTGGGAAAACTCCAGCTATTCATCTTGGAGAAGACATATACTCCTCAGTGTTTGACACACTTCGCTCAGAAGGGAGTTTCAGAGGGAATGTCAAGAGTACAACATATGATGAGAGAGTGCTCGAGATTGCTATCACAGTCTTTGCTCTCTATGATGATGATCATAGACCTCAGTTCTATGTTGGCGTGACAAGGGACGTGACTGAGATGTTGAAGGCTATGCAAGCAATGGAAGAGAGTGAGGAACGATATCGTACACTGGTTGAGAACTCACCCCTTGGCATTGCAGTCCACAGGTCAGGGAAGATCATCTATGCCAATCAGTCAGCGCTGAAGATTATTGGTCAGGAATCATCTGACGATTACATTGGGAGGGCGGTCATTGATTTTATCCACACAGATTCTAGAGACGAGGTTGTTGAAAGAGTTCAAGCCATGTACCGGGGAGAGGCCTCTGTTGAAGCAATCGAGGAAAAGTGGGTCAGTCTAGATGGCACCGCCATCGATGTGAAGGTGGCTGCATCAGTCATAACCTATCAGGGAGAGCCAGCAGTGCAGGTTGTGTTCTCAGACATCACTGACAGAAAACGTGCTGAAGAGGCGCTTCGTGTGAGCGAGCAGCAATACCGGATACTTGCTGAGAACGTCAAGGATGTGATCTGGACTGTTGATCTGAACCTGAACTTCACCTATGTTAGTGCTTCTGTTAAAGACATGTTGGGATATACTGTACAAGAGGCGCTAGCTATGCCCATCAGCGATGCAATGCCCCAACAATTTCTCGAAATAATCGAGGATGCATTGGAAGAATCCTTCCATCTTGAAGAAACTGTCGGAAAGGATGGGTATGATGCACCTCCGCTGGAGATTGATCTATATGACAAAAGTGGCACACTCCGCAGATTCGAGATGTCAAGAGTCTTCTTACGAGATGAGAACGATAGACCAACGGGTATTCTAGGAGTGGCACGCGATATAACAGACAGAAAGCTTGCAGAGGAAGCACTTGAGAGGGCTGTGGCTCAGGCGGAGTTCTACAATGACCTGATGGCTCATGATTTGGCGAATATGCAACAGGGCATCATGGTAAGTCTGGAGATTATTCTCAGCGAGCATCATCTTCCTGACCATCTCATCGCTTTTGCTGAGTCCGCTCTTGAGCAGACAAAGAGAAGTGCAGCCTTGATTGTTAATGTTAAGAAACTTGCCAGCACTTCGAAACAGGACACGAACCTTATCCCCACAGACCCATATGAAGTCCTGATAGAGGCCATGGCAACTGTGAGAAGTTCGTTACCCGGCAAGGAGATCATATTTTCGACCAACCTGACCACTGGAGAGTATGACATCATCGCCGATGAATTCCTTCTGGACATGTTCTTCAATCTGTTACACAACGCTGTGAAGGCAGACCCGCGCGAACGAGTTGAGATTGATGTGCAGACAGAACGCACGGAAGATGACGGAGCGTTTCTGCAAATGAGGTTCGAGGACAGAGGACGTGGAATGAGCGACTCGGTCAAAGAGAGTGTGCTCACCAGAATGGGAAACAGAGAAGGAAGAGGGATTGGGATTGGTCTTACCCTCGTGAAACGAATTGCTGATAGATATGGAGGAAGAGTCCGGATTAAGGACCGTGTTAAGGGGGATCATCAGCAAGGAACTAGTGTGGTTTTGTTGTTGCCATTGACTCATTAATAGCAGATCTAGTGCAAGAGAGCATTATACTCCCTCATTCTTATCTTCGGTGCAACTAGTGGCAGAAGGGAATTATCTTGCATATTCATCCATAATCGTGACCAGAACACGTTTGGACCGACGCCCAACGAACGCACCATAGAAGATGGCAAAAGGATTGTATTCGATTGGCGCCAATTTACGATATTGAAGAATCAAGACCAGTGGGACTTAATATTACGTGGATAACATATCAGAGCTATGAAAGCCACCCGGCTCTACACCCGAGTCTATCTGTCGAGAATCCGGGAACGATGTCCGGTGTGTGCGGAAGCGCCAGGCTGTCTGGAACTGACTGAGAAGGATGTTCAAGCTCTCATGCAGGCAGTTCAGGAAAAACCACATTCAGTGCATGGAGCCTGATTGAACCAATCCTTTGTTCTGGCGTCTTATGATTTTAGACCTTTATCCCGAGCCGTTCCCAGTTAGGCTGGCTTTTCCTCTGCAAGTATTGCAGGTGTGTTGCAAGACCAAACTCCTCGGGGTTAGAGCGGTCCACTCCATGCGGCCATGCTCACCACCCGGTTCCTTCTCAAATAGTGTTGTAACACGGGGAAAATATGCATGGCCATATGTTAAGGTAGTACACTACACTGAGTCTTGATGATGCGCCAGCCTTGCGGGGAGAACATGTTCTGGGGTGCCGGGAAAACTGCCCCTCTCTAGCTTAATCGAACGCCCTCAAGAAAGTCCTTAGGAGGGGTGGTTCTGCTCCGCTGACGCTCTCGTAGGTTAAATGCGCTTTAGCGTATGTAATAATCTGTGCTAGGGGGTTACCACTCATTTCGAGTTGGACAAACATATCCTTCTAGGGAATCAATCAGTGCGGCATAATCGTTGCGAAGTATCGGAAGAATGATCACTATGAAAGGACGAACTAAAGTACATTTCAAGGGGTTGCAAATGAAGGCAACAAGGAAACTGGTTCTGGTGTTTGTCATGGTTTCTTTCTTGACAATGCAGGTGTTGTCTTCAATGGACCAGGGTATGCTGTTCTCTGGCCAATTGAATCAAGAAGAAGTAGGAATGATAAGGGCAATAGCGGAAGACCTTGCCGACCCGCCAGCCAACGCTCGTTTAGAGGGTATCTCACTCGTCTATGATGCTGGTTGGCAAGAGGAACTCTGGGCTGTGAGGTGGAAAACCACGAGCCGCCAGCTAATTCAAGTTGAACTGGACCCATCATCTCTAAGGCTTCGGTACTTTCTCGACTCAACCAAGGTTTGTGATGTAGAATCCTATCCTCCTGAGTCAGTAGCTCTTTCGAATGCATGGGCCACTGCATTCGGTTTTCTCAGCCATATCGAGTATAAGGGTCTTGTAATCCTTCCTCAACAAGACAACTCGGTTGACATGACAAAAACCTCTGATGGTTGGACTCTCTCCTTCAAGCACACAATAAATGATATCCCTGTGAGAGGCGATTTTATTCGGATCTCAATGGATCCGAATGGGAAGCAGGTCTACAGCTACGCAAGTCACTGGCATAAAGTCGTGATTGACACTAAACCCGAAGTAAGCGTAAAAGAAGCAATCGACACTGTTCAGGGTAGAGCAAATGGGAAAGTTTTCAGCACTCAGTTGGAGATAGTCCACGTAGAAGGTAAAACATACCTTGCATGGGTACTAGATTCCGGAACAGAGGAGTACTGGA
This sequence comes from Candidatus Thorarchaeota archaeon, assembly GCA_030669595.1. Classification (GTDB taxonomy): domain Archaea; phylum Asgardarchaeota; class Thorarchaeia; order Thorarchaeales; family Thorarchaeaceae; genus WTCK01. Next base: position 19,339 of record DAOVDG010000001.1, on the reverse strand, counting down.
TCAGTGCAACAACATCCGAGATTCTCTTCGTTGATAGCTCTCTTGAACAACCCCCAGGCAGCAAGTTCACCTTCGTGAGCGACCCTGGCATTGAAATCACCTATCAGTGTGCCCACCGAGTACACAGAAGATTCGAAACTGCCACCAGCTTTCCCTCTGGTGCCTATGCATGGTACCATGAGGATCTTGCTAGGTCACAAGAGCTTCAGTTGTTCCCGTACGGCGAGGTTGTCTTCCATCTCGGTCATGGTAGCGGATTCTGGAGAGAGGTACTTGGAAAGACCTTCTTGTATACAGGAATCGGTGAGTACGGATGTTCGGATCCAATCTTGCCTGTGGACCTACCTCCTGAACCGGGTGTCTTCAGCTCCATGAAGTTGGCATTCATCTCCACATGTTGGTCTGCGGCGGACGATTGGGAAGATAAGGACACAGGAATATGGTACCCAGTCCACACAAGCATCGTTGAGGGTTTTCTTCAGCGAGGAGCTCAATGCGCGATTGGTTGGGATGGTAGGGCGCTAAAAGAACCCACGCGGGACTTCTGTGACTGTTTCTTCGATAAGGCGGCAAACGGATTCAACTTCTGGAGTTGCTACGAATACGCCATAAGCAAGAGCTCTTGCCAACCCACCATAGACGGGGCCAGAATCTACAAGCAAGACACGCTTTCTTGGGCAGATATCTTTCTGGAAGAGGATGATGCGGGAGATTCACAGTCAATCGCAACTCACCTCGGTTTTGGTCCGGATGCAGATTTCAACGTCTACGATGAAGGTATTTGGGGATATCAAGAAGTTTGGGCGGATAAAGACTGGTTCAGCTTCGAGGTCGGTGCCAGCTGCAATGTGGAGATCTGGTTGACACCCAAGGATGAACTGCATATGAAACTGTCAGTCTACAAAGGTGCCACTTGGTTATTCTCGTTTAGGGCATATGAGAGAACTGAATACCGACAGTTCCAAGCATCGCCAGGTATGTATTACCTGCGGCTAACAATGCAATGTGGTACTAACTATGGGGGCGGTTATGACCTGACCATCCACATCCATTCATGATTGTCAGCCCCATAACGAAGGTTCGATGGAGAACTCAGCAAGATTCTCCATCGTTCCCAACCACAATGTCGTTGCCATAAGCCGCAAACTTGAGGTCCACAGGCATGAGAAACATGATGAATCATAAAGGCTGTAAGAATTGGAGACACAAGATTGGCCATCTCAATTTGCCACAGCACTTCATCGAATACATAGACTCTCTTCTCTCACAAGGACTTGAAACTCTGTGCATATCAGGATTGCTGACAGGTTCGTGGGCTAGTAACAATGCGGATGATTCGAGCGATTTCGATTTGCTGATTGTCGTTACGGATTCGATCAAGAAGAAGAGCGTGACTGACATCTTGAGGACCTATGCATCCAAGAAAAAAGGATGGAGACCTATAATCGATGTCAAAGTCTTGACCGAAGAAGAGCTGTCGAAGGCCTGGAGAGGGCGAAATCATCTTGTAGTCTGTACATCTCTTCAGAAGGGAATCGTACTCGTAGGTACCGACCTCAGTGGCAAGTATCCCCTTCAGCCTGATTACCTAAGGAATGTCATATTCGAGATTCTCAAAGAGGTCCACGAAGCATCTCTGTTTCTTGAGGATAACATCAGGTTCGAGTATGCATGTGTTGTCTTGGTGAACTCACTCAAATCACTTCTTTTCCTTGAGAAGCTTCTCGATCGTAAGGCAGAAAGTCTTACAATAGCAGAGGGCCTTAGTGCAGTGTTCGGAGGAGTCTATGGTAGGGTTCTTCAGATCTACTTCAACTCAGCACACAGATGCAGAAGAGATTTCGGGTTCGGTGGAAACGTTACGTTCAGCTCTAGGAACGATCAACGATACTCTCGCATGATGTATCAAGAGCTCCTGACTTCTTGTGAATCAATTCGTACCTATGCAGAGAGGATGTATCGTGAATCTTCAGAGAATCTCTTGTTTTAGCCTGTACAGTTGCAGAGAGTAGAGGCCTGAAGATACGCGCTGCTGCAATATGTTATTCTTCCTTGCTCTGTTCCAGTACTCAAGGCGCTTCACAAGCAGTTCTCTCCTGAACATAATGTCATTCATGGAGGACAGATGAACTTGCTGCGGTTTCCCTTCGGTATTCAATGGAGTGATATGCTGGACAATGAACAAAGCCATGATTCGCGTCATTGCCGAGCACTCTGTCAGCAGGATTCGTTGAAGGAATTCAGTGGAAAGATTAAATGCGATCTGCCACAACGACAGAACCAGCAGAAGATAGCGCTGTGTCAGCTCGCATAGTAGGTGTCATCAGTGAAACAGATGAGAACCGTCGGATTCTTGCTCCTAGTCAGTCTAGCATGGATGGCATGTGCTCAGGCTGTGACTATGGTTGCCAATCAGAACAGCGGCGCTCCAGCAAGCATTCCAAGTGATGACAAGGCAATGGCTCAAATGGCGGCCGAGATATGGAAACACCATTTCTATGAGAATGTCGGACAGATCGACAGCAGCGAACTGATGTTCTATGGTCGAATGCCAGGGGGGTTTATTGGCTTTGCTGAGAACCGGGTTCTGCTGTGGATGAGCTGTCTAGAGAACAATGTCACATTGACGTTCGAGGGAGCGAGAGATGCAGCCCCGAGAGGCACTGGTCCAGCCGCCTATCACACGAACTACCTCCTGGCTGGGCGAGGTCTTTTCACGGGCATCCGCGGGTTCACTCAGGTCGTGTATGACAGTCTTTGGCCAGGAATCAGCCTCGTCTATCGCATAGAGAAACACGGCATAAGGTGCGAGTTCAGAATGGCGCCAAGTGCAGACCCCGATTCCATCGAAATCCGATGCGATGGCTACGATGTCCTTGACATAGAAGCTAGATTGGTGGGGGATTGCATTGAAGGAGGAATGTTCCTAGACAGCAATGTCAAGGCATTTCAGGACTCAATGGAAGTGGGAGTGATGTTCATATCGAAGGGACCTAGCACTTTCGGTTTCGCGGTGGGGGATTTCGACAGATCACAGGAACTCGTCGTTAATCCGTTTCTCTACTCGACATATGTTGGTGGTTCTAGCTTTGACGTGGGGACTTCCATAGCAGTTGACTCAACAGGCAGCATCTATGTTACAGGAATTACAAGATCCTCCGACTTCCCCACAGTGAACGCATATGACAGCTCGTACAATGGAGAAGATGACTGTTTTGTGTTCAAACTCAATGCCACTGGCAACGGACTGATATACTCCACATTCGTCGGAGGTTCTGGATGGGATTGGCCTCTTGCCATTGCGATTGATTCTGAGGGCAACGCCTACGTCACTGGATGCACGCATTGCACCGACCTTGCCACTATGAACGCATATGACAGCTCGTACAATGGAGGAGGTGACTGCTTCGTGTTCAAGCTGAATGCTACCGGCAACGAACTGGTCTACTTCACCTATATCGGTGGGTCCGGCCGGGATTCGGGAGAATCTGTCATGGCAGACTCTACAGGCAATGTCTACGTGACTGGATGCACAAAGTCCTTGGACTTTCCGACAGCAAATCCGTTTGACGGCTCACATAATGGAAACATAGACTGTTTTGTGTTCAAGCTTAATGCCAACGGAAGCGGACTGGTATATTCCACATTCGTTGGAGGTTCTGAAATGGATTGGGCTCATGCCATTGCGATTGATTCTGAGGGTAGCGCCTACGTGACAGGAAGCACAAGGTCCTCTGATTTCCCCACAGTGAGCGCATATGACAACTCGTACAATGGAGAAGATGACTGTTTCTTGCTGAAGCTGAATGCTGCGGGCAATGGACTATTTTATTCCACCTACATCGGCGGGTCATCCTCGGACGACGGGGAATCTATCACAGTTGATTCTGAGGGTAGCGCCTACGTGACAGGAAGCACAAGGTCCTCTGATTTCCCCACAGTGAGCGCATATGACAACTCGTACAATGGAGCGGGTGATTGTTTCGTGTTCAAGCTGAATGCCACTGGCAGCGAACTATTCTATTCCACCTACATCGGCGGGTCATCCTCAGATTACGCCCAATCCATCGCAATTGATTCCGATGGCAACGCCTACGTAACAGGCGATACAGGCTCCTCTGATTTTCCTATAGTGAGTCCGCTTGGTGGTGTGTATAACGGAGGAGAGGGTGATTGCTTCGTTTTCAGGATCAACGCAACTGGTGACTCACTTCGTTACTCCAACTACTTTGGAGGGTCTTCAGAGGATAGAGGGATTTCGATTGCTATGGATTCCATAGGTAATGTGTATGTGACGGGCTATACAGAATCCTCTGATTTCCCCACAGTGAATGCATATGACAGCTCGTACAATGGTGGGACTGCGGATTGTTTTGTGTTCAAGCTACCCTTCCAAGACAGTGACGGCGACGGATTGCTCGACCTAGAAGAGATCCAGCTTGGTACTGACCGATATAATAACGACACTGACAGTGATGGCATGCCAGACGGCTGGGAAATTCGATACATGCTCAATGCTACAGGGAATGATGCTGGTGATGACCCCGACTCCGACGGACTCTCGAATCTAGAAGAGTATCATCATGGCACGAGCCCACGTGATAACGACACTGACAGTGACGGAATGCCGGACGGCTGGGAAGTGGCCAATGCGCTGGACCCACTGAACGATGATGCTCAAGGTGATGCAGACTCTGATGGTCTTCCCAATCTTCAAGAATATGAACACGAAACCGACCCTTGTGACAATGACACTGACAGTGATGGCATGGCGGATGGTTGGGAAGTACAGTTCGGTCTGAACCCACTAGTCGTCGACGCAGACGGCGATTGTGATGCTGATGGCTTGTCTAACATCGATGAGTATCAACGAGGTACAGACCCGTGCAATGTCGATAGTGATGGCGATGGGATTGGAGATGGATGGGAAGTAGCGCATGGGTATGATCCACTAGACCCCTGGTTACCTCTGGATGAGCTTCTCATCTACAATCTGCCGCTCATTGGACTTGCCTTCGCTCTAGTTGTTTCGGTTGCGATCTTGTACTCCATTGGACATCGTCTAGAGAAATCAAGACAGAAGGAACGAGCCAAAGAGGATGCAGAGAGAACACGTAGGGCGCTGAGCGAACTTGCATCCACCAGTCATGAATTAGATTCTGGAGAAAAGGAGCATGAGACAGGCACGGAGAAGACTCATAGTGAGAGTTGACAACTCATGGGTATTCTCAATGAATACTTCTGAAACACAAGGTGCGAGCACATCGAGAAGTCGGACAATGAGTTCTCTGTGACATGCCACCAGATAATCAGACTCGGAACCGGAGGTAACGCCATACGTTTCGATAATGATCGTTCCCGATGATGTCAACAGAGCGGCTATCCTAGAAAGACTTGAGGAAGAGAAAGCCTTCTACTACCATGGACATGGCCACGACAAATGCTGCAGCAACGAACTGTACACACGGCTTCTGACATCCGCAGGCTCTCTGTCCCCATTCCGTGTGTCTGGCAAGAACCTGAATTACATGTATCTGGCGTTCCTGTGTACTTGGATGACCAACGCATCTGAAGTCTGGGAGGAATTCGTGTACGATCGCATTGTTCAAGAGTGTGTCCTATCTAAGGGGTCTAGCAGAGAAGTTCGCGTACTCGTTAGGAACTGAACCGTCGAGGGGGTCGCAAGTGGGCCAAGGAGATGGGCAACACAGAGGACACTATTCCCCCTGATGAGGGGGCAAGAACGTTCGCGTTAACCGTCTAGGCCTACCAGTAACCTGTCAAGGCTGACCGCGAGCTGTTCCCTCGCCCATCACGTTTCAATACCTAACCGGCCCCAGTTCGGCTGACTCTTGCGTTGCAGATATTGGAGATGCGTTGCCAATCCGAATTCGTTGGGACTGTGTCCGAATGCGAGAGCGAGAAGTTCGGAAACGTGAAGTATATCGAAGTTGAAGTCAACCCCAAAGAGTTTAGAAATCTCAACTTGGCCAAGGTCTAGCTGTAGTAGACAGAACGGGCATGGGGTTACTATCATATCAGCACCCCCTGCAGCTATTATGGATTCGAATTTCTGCTTGGTGAAACGGAGGGAAACCTCTAGGTCCGCGGTTCTCACCGCACCTCCAGCCCCGCAACATATCAATTCATCCTTATACGGAACATAGGTGGCACCGGAAGTTTCACACAATTCGCGAAATATGTGAGGCCGCTCGGAATTGTCTTTCTTCTTGATTGCGCTGGGTCTGAGCCAGTGGCACCCCGGGTGCAATGCCATCCGCACGCCCTTCAACGGATGAGTGACATGTTTCCGGATCTTCGAAAGACCTGCGGTGTCAAATAGCGCGTCAACGTAGTGGGTGACCTCAATGCTACCTTTGAACTCGCGTCCAATCTCGGCAAGATTCTCGTTGACTGCCTTTCTCAGTTCTTCATCATGCTTCAGCTCGTAGTTTGAGTCGAATAGACTGGCGAAACAGCCGTTGCATCCAGTAGTGATTGGATGACCACCCTGTTCGGCTATCGTGAGGTTTCGTGCCGCAATACTAGCCCAGGTGACTCTGTCAAATGAACCAAAGACTCCAGGTGCGGGGCAACAGGTAGCCCCCACCATGTCGAGGAGATCCATGTCAAGATCCTCGAAGACTAGGTTGGTTGCCCGCTCAACGCTGGGGTAACGATGGGGTGTGACGCAGCCAAGGAAATGGTAAAATGCAGGTCGCTTCTTCGCCAAACCGAATCACTCCTTTTTCTGGGCCTTCTTCTCTTCAGCCTTTTTCTTGGCCTTCTCTTTCTGAGCCTTCACGAACTCCCTGTAACCAATCAGCTTTTCAAAACCGCTCTTCTTTGTAATCTTCCTGATCTCATCGACTGCCCATGGATTGCCACTGGCATTCGGCGGCACTGGTTCAAGACCCACTTTCACCCTGAGATTCTGCCATGATTCCTTATCCAGGGGAACGGCATGTGCGGCTTCGACTACTTTGGCTGCCACCTTCTGGTGCGACCCCAACATGTATCCCTCTGCAACGGCGATATTGCGAATCGCCTTGATGACATCAGTTGGCTTGACATCCTGAGGACACCTGTCAGTGCAGGCGTAGCAGGTAGTGCAGTACCAGAGATCTGGTGAAGAGATGACTTCCTCCTTGAGGCCCAAGAGGGCCTTTCTGATTGTGTTTCTCACTAAGAAATTCGTAAGGGCGCCTGCGGGACAGCTACCGCTGCACGTTCCACATTGGTAGCAGTTGTGAATGTTGGGACCTCCGGTCTTCTTGATTATCTCTATGAACTCGAGATCAACATCATCAATGTCAATTGCAGGTTTCTCTTCAGTTGTGGTCACTGTAACGCACCGACTGCGCGCGCGAAGGCTTGAATCATAGCCTTAAATCCATTGTCAAACGAGCGTGGCTATGAAGGCAAAGACTCATTCACGTTACCTCCATACTAAGCAATGATGTTCTGTCCAAACCACGATACAAGACTAGTATCACATTCAATTGGATACTGTGCTGAGTGCCTTGAGGCTGACAGTTCACTAACGACAATAGCCCAAGAGTCACACAAGACAATCAGGAGAATCGATAAGCTCGTCCAGGCAATCCCTACCGCAGGGGACATCGTCTGCCCTGATTGTGGGAACCACTGCAGAATCGAAGAGGGCAAGCTGGGTTTCTGTCATCTCCGTGGCGTAGAGAATGGAGAAGTTGTGGAGCGGTTCCCAGGACAAGCCATTGTTTCGTGGTACTTCGATCCTCTTCCGACCAATTGTGTTGCTGATTGGGTCTGTCCAGTGACGCGGAGCTCATTGATTGTGGATTCGAAACGGCTCAACAACCTCGCGGTATTCTACGGATCCTGCAACTCTGACTGCCTGTTCTGCCAAAACGCAAGCTTCCGACAGATGATGGTGAAGGGTACACCGTTGATGACACCTCAAGAGCTTGCCTCCTCTGCAGATGAGAGAACAGCCTGTGTTTGCTATTTTGGAGGAGACCCAGCCTGTAACCCCTCTCACTCCATAGAAACCTCAAGAATACTCAACGAAAAGAGAAGAATTCGAGTGTGCTATGAAACAAATGGTAACATCTCAAGCAAGTGGCTAGGACGAATAACAGAGGTTGTTAGGAAGAGCGGAGGCACAATCAAGTTCGACCTAAAGGCTGTCACACCGGAGTTGTACACTGCACTTACGGGTATTTCCAACAAGGTTGTCTTAAAGAACTTCAAGAGATTGGCTTCTGAAGGGAGAGAACGCGAAGGAGTTCTCCTTGTTGCTAGCATCCTTCTTGTTCCTGGATATGTCGGGGTTTCTGAAGTGCGTAAGCTGTGCGAATTCATAGCGAACAGTGACACAACAATTCCCACTGCGCTTCTTGGCTTCCACCCTCACCACGTCATGCGAGACCTGCCTCGCACCAGTAGAGAGCATGCTAAGGCTGCTCTTCAGACAGCAAAGGATGCTGGTCTTTCCAATGTGAGGATGGGCAATGTTGCTCTTCTCTCCGATGCGAAGTACTCTTTCAACTGACAACCTTCATTCTTAATGCTTATAACGACCTGTTCAGTTTGGGAATAGCACAATTCCGACTGGAGGTCTTCGAATACCAGATTCTATCTCTCGAGATACCATAGACTTGGAGAAGGTCGACCACGCTTTTGTCGATGAGATTGTGAAAGCAGGGGCTGATAGGATAAGAACCTGCATTCAGTGTGGGACCTGCTCAAGTGTATGCCCCAGTGGACGCCGAACTGCCTTCAGAACCCGTGAGCTCATTAGAAAGGCGTTACTTGGACTCAAGGAGGAAGTGCTAAGCTCTCCCAACCTGTGGCTCTGTGCGACCTGCCATACCTGTCTGGAGCGTTGTCCACGCCAAATCAAGGTCACTGATGCGATAATCATAATGAGAAACATGGCAGCGGAAAAGGGATTCATGCTCCCAGAACACCGGAGAGCATCAATGAAGCTTTTGGAGACCGGCCACGCAGTTCCAATTAATACTGCAAACCGGGAGAAACGCGTGAGTCTGGGTCTGGATGAGGTCCCGCCCACAGTACACTCGCACAAGGATGCATTGGATGACTTGAAGACCATCATGGAGCGGACTGGATTCAAGGATCTCATAGAAAAGCAAGAGGCTGAAAAATGACAGAAGCTCAGACGTACTCGTTCTTCCTTGGGTGTGTTATGCCCAATAGGTTTCCGAACATTGAAAAATCAATCAGGGTCGTGCTCCCGAAGATTGGAATAGAGTTGGAGGAACTAGAGGGTGCAAGCTGCTGCCCTGCGCCGGGTGTCATTCGCTCGTTCAGCGAGCCCACGTGGCTTGCTATAGCATCAAGGAATTTGGCACTTGCTGAGAAAGCGGGACATGACATCATCACTGGATGCAATGGATGTTATGGAACATTCAAGGAAGCCCTACTCGAAGTCCGTGAGCATCCGGATAGGCTCAAAGAGGTGCAGAAGGTGTTCAAGGGTCTCGGCCTGAAGTACAAGGCAAAGGCAGAAGCAAAGCATCTGATAGAAGTCATATACGATATCGGGATTGAGGAACTGACGAAGAAGGTTACTCGTCCACTCACCGGCTTGAAGGTTGGAGTGCACTACGGGTGTCATCTCCTAAAGCCCAGTAAGAATCGTCCCTGGAAACAGACTGAAAGGCATACATTCCTAGACGAACTTGTAGAACTCACTGGGGCTGAGAGCGTACCATACAAGGACAAGTTCATGTGTTGTGGAGCTGGCGGAGGTGTACGCGGAAGCAACGCGCCAGTTTCCAATGATATCGCCGTAGAGAAACTGGACAATATGATGGACGTTGGAGTGGATTGTGTTTTGAACGTCTGTTCGTTCTGCCATCTGCAGTTCGAAGTCGCTCAAGCTCAGGTCAATAAGGAGCTTGGCGAGAAGAAATACCAAATACCCGTGATTTACTACACACAACTACTGGGACTGGCCATGGGACTTGAGCTCGAGGAGTTGGGCCTCCATCAGCATATGATCAAGACCCAGCCTATGCTCGACAAAATCCCAGAGTAGAACGGAATCTAATAGCAATGGAATTCATTCATACCCAGCTCTTGGAAGCATAGTACACAACAAACGCGATGAAACCACTTGATATGATGAGTACTGCCAGAAACATGATAACTCGGGGGTCAATCTCCTCCATTGTTGTTGAGGTTGTTGTCGTTGTATCGGGTTGTCCAATCTCTCCTGCTCTAAAGGGTGCATCAGAAACATCATGCGAAGAGAAGATGCCGTCACTGACGCGGATTTCCACTACGTAGGTGCTAAGATTTAGGAATGTACTGCAGTCCCATAAGAACCTAGTTTCAGTCAGGCCAGTGGACAGAAGCTGAAAGGTTACACCAGAGTCTGAGGAAACCAATACCTCGAAGGTCAGTTCTTCGTTCTCGTTGAGGTCCCAAGCATTCCATGTGATATTATTGGCGCCGGTCCACACTTCGTGCCCGTTCGGTGAAACTACTTCGACCACTGGCACAAAGAAATTGCCCAGAAACACGTTTGGAACCAGCTCGGCCAGAGTAGTGCCATTATGAAGCCAAATCGTTGAGTTAATCACACATGTGAAGTTGCTGCCAAGTGCCCGTGTATCAATCTCGACCGTGTTGCCATTTTGCTCGCTGTATTTCACAGTTGGAATTGCTGTGGCATTAACCTCAATCCTTGTTCGATTAATTTCGGTGCTTGGGCTCCACGTGGCATTCAGGATTATGTGGTCACCTTCGAGTTGGTCCCCAGAATTCACATCAACCTTAGTTGAATTCCAGTGAGTGTAGTACGTAAGACTCAGTGTGGGGGGCATTTCTGCCCTGGTGTTTGTTATACGAGCCAGTGCGCATTGATTGTCATGGAGTTCCATCATTGAAACAGCAGACAGCGCCAAGGAACTGACTAGCATCAGTAGGAGCAGGAGCACGTGTGGTTTTCTGAGTGTGAGCCCTGCTATGGATTGCCTGTACCCAATGTCCCCAAACCAATCAGTTCTAGTCATGTAATCCATCACTCCTCCTCCTCGAAAGGCTGCTCCCTCCACGTTCTAATTGCCTCCATCCAGAGAATTGCACACACTGAAACAAGGAGTATGATCAGTACAGAGGAGTACCAATCGATGAACCACCATAGCAGTGTGAACAGCGCTGCAGTCACCGATGTGTAGAAGGTCGCGTAGAACAGGAATCTGGGAACCATGAGCCTGCCCTTGCCAATGTAGTACCTGAGCACTCCGACGCGAACGTCTCGGACAAGCGAATACTCACCATGCACGTTCTTCTCGATAAGTCCTAGGTTTTTCAGTCGCTCAAGATGATGCATTGAAAGAGACGGGCTGGACAACTGAGTTCCCCTCTGAATCTCTCTGGCTGTCATCGGCGTGAGATGCCTCAGCATGTACCAATATACCTGCAAAGTCTTGCCTTTGACTGCCTTAGCCAGTTCCTCCTCTGATAGATCATCATCAGGCAAGATCTATAGCTCCACTCCAATTGCGAGTAATCAGTGGAGCATGTGGGCTCTTAAAATCTGCTCGCATCATTGAGGGAATCATGGATGGGCGGATCTAGATGCTACAGAAAGCTGTTAGGAGATTTACTTCGACAAGGCAAGGCTAAAATAGGTCAAGGTTACGCGGTAGCCTTAGCTTGGCTCGGACATGTCTTGGTCAACCTACGACCCGCTTACAGGACTAACTAGCGTGTCACTGGACAGCATGGAGCATACAACGATGTCAGCAGTTCGCAAGCCAATAACACCGAAACCTCCACAAACCAGAAACAAGGTTCTAGTTATCCTCCAAGAACAGTGCAAGCAATGTGGGCTATGTGTTGAGTTCTGCCCGAAGAACGTACTATGCTTCACTGACACCTACAATAGGAAGGGATACTATCCTGTGACTGCGTGCGACATTGACGCTTGCGTCAACTGTGAGTTCTGTGAACGTATCTGTCCTGACATGGCCATCTTCCTTGCTGATAGGGGTGAGGCAAGGAAGGCGTACGATGCCGGGTCCATTGAGGAGGGCACAGTTATTCCCGAGTTTGACCAGGAAGCTACCAAGAAGAAGGAGGCGACCAAATAGATGCCTGAGCGTATCATGTTCACCATGGGCGACATTGCCAGCGCAGAAGGGGCTCTCAGCGCGGGGTGCAAGTACTTTGGAGGCTACCCCATTACGCCGGCAACCGAGATTGCAGAGTGGATGGCCCTTAGGATGCCTCAGGTCGGAGGTTCCTTCGTTCAATATGAGGACGAGATCGCATCCATAACTAGCGTGATAGGTGCCTCTTGGACTGGTGTGAAATCCATGACTGCCACATCGGGTCCTGGTGTCAGTCTGATGTTGGAGGCAATTGGACTCGCAGTGATGACTGAAACCCCGCTTGTACTTGTCAACATCATGCGTGGAGGACCTAGCACAGGTCAACCAACTCGAGGGCAGCAGGGCGATATTATGCAAGCCAAGTGGGGAAGTCACGGTGACTATCAGATTATAGCTTTGACTCCAGCGTCTGTGCAGGAGATGTTTGACCAGACAGTCCAAGCATTCAACCTCTCTGAGAGGTACAGAGTGCCAGTCTTTGTACTTGCGGATGAAACTGTGGGCCATATGAGAGAGCGGCTGGTCATTCCCGATGAGAAAGATTTGAAGCTCGAGTACAGGAAACTGGCTGCTGGCGACCCAGCAGATTTCCTGCCATTCAAGCCAGATGAGGACCTAATTCCACCCATGGCACTGTTGGGCTCGAAGTATCAATTCTATGCGACCGGTTTGACTCACGACGAGCGCGGCTATCCTACGGACAAGGAGGATGTACAGCTCGAGTTGGTCGCACGATTAAACAACAAAATCCTCCACAATGCTGACAAGATAATTGATCTAGAGAGATTCATGCTTGACGACGCCAAAATCGCGGTTGTTGCATATGGCACACCATCAAGGAGTGCCCGGAAAGCAATCAAGGAAGCTAGAGAAGCGGGCATAAAGGCGGGCATGCTCAGACTCAAGACAGTCTGGCCATTCCCAGAAGACGCCCTTGCAGACCTTGCTTCAGAGGTCAAGCACATCATTGTTGCTGAACAGAATTTTGGTCAGGTATACTACATGGTGAAGGCGGCAGCAGCGCCTACACCGATTCATCTGATGGCTAAGCCTGCGGGCATGCCACAACTACCCCACGAGATACTCGACAAGATCAAGGAGATTGACTCACTATGACGACAGCACCACCCATACTGAAGCACCCAATGGTCAAGTATATCCGTGAGGATAGAATGCCGGCCATTTATTGTCCGGGATGTTCCATAGGCATAGTCACACAGATGGTCGCACGTTCTATCGATAATTTGGGTCTGGACTTCTCGAAAGTGGTGATTGTTTCGGGCATCGGCTGTACCGGACGGACTTCAGGATACTTCAAGACAGGAACATTCCATACTACTCACGGAAGAGCTGTTGTATTTGCAGAGGGCGTGAAGATCGCCAATCCTGAGTTGGAAGTCATCATAATCAGTGGAGACGGTGATATCGCTGCAATTGGTGGTAATCACCTCATCCACGCATGCCGGAGAAACGTTGACATGACCATTGTGTGCATCAACAACTTCACTTACGCAATGACAGGCGGTCAATTCGGCCCCACCACAGAACACGAACGTTTCTCACAGACTAGCCCGCGGCCTATTGGCAACCCGGAGCATCCATTCAACTTGGTACAGCTCGCGGCATCATCAGGGGCCACGTTTGTCGCACGATGGACTGCAACTCAGGTACGTCGTGCTACGGCATCGATTGAGAAGGGCATCGTGAAAAAGGGCCTCTCGTTTGTCGAGATAGTAGGTGCTTGTCCCACTGCTTATGGGCGAATGAATCGACTTGGCGATGGACTTGATATGCACAAACATCTCCTGAAGGTCGCTGAGATTCAGAACGGTCTGCCACCTCATGAGGCGGAGTTGGATTACGATAGAAGAATCGTCTGTGGCGAGTTTGTGAATATGGAGAAAGATGAGTATACTGCTGTGCTGAAGCAGATGCGAGAGAAGCTACGGAAGTGAACCTTGTGTCAAGGTATGAAATCAGAATCGGCGGTTTTGGTGGTCAAGGAGTTGTCACCATGGCAGTTGTGCTAGGTGAAACGCTATCACTGATAGAGAAGAAGTTCGTGGTACAAACTCAAAGCTACGGTCCTGAAGCACGAGGAGGAGCCAGTAAGAGCGAGATAGTAGTAGGGGATGTAGAGATTGACTATCCGAAGGTGATGGAACCTGACGTCTTCATTGTGTTGAGCAGGGCGGCGTATCTTGCGTACATCAAAGGTCTAAAGGAAAATGGTATTCTCATCATAGACGAAGACCTTGTGGAGATTGAGGGGGACCTTCCTGACGGAGTAAAGGTATACAAGGTTCCTGCAACTCGCATCGCTGAACAGGAAGTTGGAAATAAGCAAGCGACAAACGTCGTCATGTTGGGAGTTCTTTGCGCAATAACGAAGATTGTGACGAACGAGGGTCTTCAGCAGAGGATTGAGGAGCGGTGGCCAAGGTTCAAGGAATCAAACCTGAAAGCGTTGGAGCTCGGCCTGAAAGCCGGGGAAGCGGCATTGGTAGGTCAATAATACGGAAGGCCCAGAGCTAGAAACAGGAATACTGGCGCCATCTCCACCATATTGTGGACTAGATGTAGTGAAACAGGCAGAACCAGACTTCTGGATCTCTGCCAAGCAATCCCGAATATGAGTCCAACCTGTGCCTGGAAGACAAACGAAAATAGAATTGCGAATGTAATAGCGTCTGCTGGAACCGGGGTGAAAACCAGATAGGTCAAGTAGTTCACAGGGATATGAAACAGCCCAAAAATGAGGGACGAAGTCAGAATCCCAAGCATTGGGCCATGTTTCTCAGTGAGGTTTGTCTGAATCAATGTGCGGAACATAAACTCCTCGGGGATTGCCGCAAGAAGGAGAAGGATAGGAATGCTGTAGAGAACAGCAAGGGGAATGTTGCTTAGAGAGAGAATGGGATCAACAGAGTAGTATGTCTGGAAGTATTCCACACCACCCACAAGTTCGTTGAAACCGTACACGATGAAGACCAGCATAGCGTATGCTAAGGTCAGTATGAGTGACCCCAGAACGTTCCGCACTCCTAGCCCGGTGAAACCAAGACGGTCTCTAGGTATCTTCAGGATAAAGAGAGCCACGCAGAGTGGAATGAGGAAAGTCACAATGAATGTTGATGGATTTAAGTACCAAGGCAGCGGAAGGGACAAGGCCAGGAGTATGCCAATCATTTCAATGACCAGCAAGAGAGCAATCTTGTCATAGCCCAAGCCCATCCCCTCGCCCTCATAAGGCGTCTTCTCTGTCATGATTAGAAGCAGAGGAGCAAATAGAAGCAATGCAAAGATTGCCAAAGGAGAATGGTAGGAGAAGGTCGATATATATGGGATTCCAACTGCTGCAAGACCGAAGATTAGTGCCACCGAAAGCCCAATCCAAATGAACAATACTGCCCGCTCGCAGGGCTTCAACTCATCCATTAGGTCGCTTAGATGTGCAAATCGATTACTCACTCCAACTCACCATACAACTGCCGAGAATAGGTGATGATACTAATCAATCCTTCGCGGATGCAAATTCAGAAACGGGAAAATGTCGGGACACGTTGGATTGTCTGACTTCTCGGCGGTTCAATAGACAACCATGTCATCTCGACTGAGAAAAGCCATCTCGAAGGAATCCGTGAGAATTAGTACTCCTCTGGGGCAAGACTCCACACACTGTCCGCAAGTCACGCATCTATCAAGATGGCAGATAGGTCGAAAGCCTGTCTTGGTCTGGGAATCTTCAGGCCGGCACTTGATCATTTCGATGGCCTCAGCAGGGCAGACGCGTTCGCAAATCTTGCAGCCAGTACAGCGCTCGGGCACTTTGTAATCCCAGCGGGCCCTCAAACCTTCGGGAACATTGATCCCCGCTTTAACGAAGGGGTACCTTACTGTTGCTTGTTTGGAACGAACGTTCTTCATCAGCTCAGGCTGTATCTTGCCAAGACGCGCCATTTCTACACTACTCCTAGTATCGGAAATATATACGTGAGTGCAATCTGCACGAGTACCAAGTTGATAATAGCTAAGGGAACCATGAACTTCCAAGCTGCCCGGACAATCTGGTCTATTCTCCATCTGGCAAAAGCAGTTCGCATATTACTCAGGACAATAATTACCAGTGAAGACTTGAAAATGAACACCAGAGTGTAGTATACCCATCCCACCCATGTAGTAGCCATGAATCCTGCGAACTCCACTGAGAACAGTGGAATCGGTATAAACTCTAGCAGGAGGGGGCCTCCTAGGAAGAGCGCAGTCACCATGCCAGCACCGAACACCAACATAATGTCTTCAGCCAAATTAATCATAGCTAGCTTCTTTCCGCTGAACTCGACCTGCCAACCATGCACGATTTCTACCTCAGCATGACTGACATCAAAGGGAATTCTCTCAAGCTCAGCCTGGAGAGAGATAACATAGATGATGAAGGGGATGATCATTAGCCAAATGTAAGCAGGAGAGAGCTTGGATAACTCGTGTGTGATTATTGAAAGGCGCAAACTCCCTGTGAGTAATGCGGGAGTCACCAGCGCAAGAACCAAGGGTATTTCAAAGCTGATTAGTAACATGCCAGTTCTCGCCGACCCCGTTTGACCATAACGATTCGAAGAGAAGTAACCTGCAAGAACAATCGTGATTGCCATCAACGTTGACATGAATAACAGGAAAACAAGGTCGCCTTCGAAACTGAGTATGCCCTGAACTCCGGAAGTCCCAGGGTCCATGTCAATGATGGGAAGGAACATAGCGCTCACAAGACTCAGAACCAGCATGACAACAGGCACTGCCGCAAAGCTCCTTCTATCGGCCGCCTTCGGAGTGAGGTCCTCCTTCCCCAAGAGCTTGACAAAGTCCATTAGCGGCTGGAGAATGCCCCGCCAGCCCGTGTGGAGAGGGCCAAACCTGTTTTGAAGGCGTGCATATACCTTTCTGTCAATCCACTGCCAAAGCAGGGCGAGGAATGTAATGAACAGGATGCCCGGAAATACGAACACAGCAAGTGCTTGGGCAAGCAGTTGAATTGTCGCGTCCAAAGCTGTCTGCACTTCACTCCCTTCTTGGATGTTCTTTGTGCCACTTGTTGCTCTCTATTCTGAGGTTGTCCAGAGAAACCAATCGTATGGTTTCGCCGTTCCCGTCGACTATCACTACCCTGTCAGTACAACTGTAACAGGGGTCAATGGCTGCCAGAATGATTGGCGCGTCTGCAAGGTAATCGCCGCGCAGGCAGTGCGCCATGCTCGTCCAGTTATTGTAGGTAGGTGCACGTACCTTCCACCGGTCCGGTTTGTTTGTGCCGTTTGTGATCAAGTAATGGATTAGCTCGCCACGGGGTGCTTCATGCCTAGCAAGCACCTCATTGGGTTGTATTCTGGGCCGCACCCTCGCACGAATGGGTCCATCAGGCATGTTGTTCAGGAGCCATCTGCACATATTAATGGCTTCGATTACTTCTAGTACCCTAACAACAGATCTCCCTGCCACATCACCCCTGTCCGACAGGACCATCTCGAAGTCACCCGTGTCTATCATGGGGATGTAAGCCTGTACTGGATCATTGAACCTGACATCTACCTTCAGACCAGAACCTCTACCGGTGGGTCCAACAGCACTCGTCTTCTTTGCGATTGGAGGCTCAAGCATGCCAACGCCATCAATACGATTCCAGAAAGTCTTCTCATGTATCGCGACGTCTCGATAGAAGACCACTCGTTCTTCAAGCTTGTCAAAGCCCTTTAGCATCTGCTCCTTCTGGGCATCAGATATATTTCTTCGGACTCCGCCTATCGTGCTCATGTCATGGTGAATTCTGTTCCCAGAAATGTTCTCTAACATGTCCATGACAATCTCCCGGTCACGCCAAGACAGCATGAATGCGGTATCAAAGCCCACTTCATGGAAGGCTACTCCGAGCCACAGAATATGGCTGTGTATTCGATCTAATTCCCAGATCAGCGTACGAATGAACTTGGCACGCTCTGGAATCTCCACCTCAGCGGCGAATTCCACGGCTTGGGCGTAGTTCCCGTTATGGGTGGCAGAACATATGCCGCAGATGCGTGATGCAAGATAGAGGTTCTGAAGGTGTGTGTTGTTCTCGCTAATCTTCTCTATCGAGCGATGATTGTAGCCAATGTTCACCTCTGCGTCAACGATGTGTTCACCCTCCACAGTGAGCTTAAACATCCCTGGCTCCTTCAGAGCCGGATGCTGTGGTCCAATTGGTATTGTCACTCGAGGAGGAATAACAATCCTCTTGCCAGCTGAGGTCATCTCAGACCCCCTCCTTGGGACCCGTGGTCTTGGACTTCTTCATCAGGCTTCGCGGGTCAGCCCAGTCTTTCCGCATCGGGTATTCATTTGCTGGCCAGTCCTCAGGAAGCTCTATGCGGCGAACGTTGGGATGACCGACCTGCACTATGCCAAACAGCTCTCGCACCTCATTCTCTATGAACTCGGCAGCGGGGACCAGATCTGAAATCGTCGGATGCTCTGGTTTGTTTCTCGGTACATTGAGCCTGAATGTGATGGCTATCTTCCTTTCATTGATAACGAAGTGATAACATGCCTGAAGATCATCGCCCAAATCTCTCCCTGAAACCGTAATGAACTGCCACATATCGTACTTGTCGAGCATGTGCTGGGCAACGTTTCGTATCTTCTCGGGATGAACCTGCACAAAGATCCTCCTTGGCTGCTTGTGGACGTAGGTGCCTTCCTCGATTATTGAGTCTTTGATATCACCCATCATCTCTTCCAGAAGCTCATATTCAGCCTCGTGACCTTCTCTTGGCGCTGGATGATGCTCAGTGATCTTATCTGCCTTTGTGTCACTCATCTTTCTTTGACTCCTTCCGCTTTCTCATCGTGGGGTCATCCTCTGAGATTAGCGGCCGGTTCTTTGACTCGTCACCGTCAGGTGTAAACAACTCCTGAATCGATGAGCCTGGCGGGGGCTCCATATCATCAGGATCACGGTCATGTGGTAAGAAATCAGCCTTGCGCTTGTATTCTCGGATTGGGACCTTCTCTATCGGGATGGTTTCTACCAGACCCCACACTTCCGAGAGGTGCTCAAGGAGCTTGTACGCGCCATATGCGATAGCTGACGGCTTGGGAGCACATCCGGGGATGTAAGCAGACACAGGAATGACTTGGTCTACGCCTCCCAGCGTTGCATAGCCACCACGAAATGCGCCTCC
>DAOVDG010000136.1 GCA_030669595.1 Candidatus Thorarchaeota archaeon | reverse complement strand
AGAGCGTCCACCGGATTGAGCTTCGATGCGCGCCAGGCAGGATAGAGGGCAAATACCACCGCAACCAACACACCAAACGCCATGGCTCCCAAGATGATTTCCGTTGTCAAGACAGGCGTGATTGTCATAAAGGCTGTAGATAGGCCAACGCCGCCCCCAGGCATGCCACCTCCAAACAGTCCGCCAGAGTAGGCTGAGAATATTATTGCCATGGAGTACCCAGTGATAACGCCAAAAACAGCTCCTATAACTCCAACCACCAATGCCTCCGTAAGGAAGATTCCTAAAACGGTCCGACTCTTCATGCCCATGGCTTTGAGTATACCAATCTCCCGGGTTCGCTCCATAAGCGATACGATCATGATATTCATGATGCCGATGCCTGCAACCAAGAGCGATATGCCAGCGATTCCAACTAAGAATAGGGAGATGATGTCAAAGACTGATGACATGGTCTCGAGAAGAGCGGTGGGTGACATGACATTTACAAGGCCATCGAATTCGTCTTCAATGGCCTGAGTCACAGTTTCGATGAGTTCCTCATCATCGCTCACCAACTTAACCGCGATTGAGCTCACCTCATCAGTGTCGAAGAAGGATTGAGCAGTGGAAAGCGGAATGTAGAGACTGAGATCAGACGGACCTATTGGGAGACCGCCAATCTCCTCAAGAACTGCTACAACTTCAGCAGTGTAATTCTCCTCCACCATCTCGAGGCCAACTCGATGCATCCATGAAATCAGTATGGTGTCTCCAACCTCAGCAAGTATAGTACCATTTTCCCATGGGTCTGAAACTCTTAACCCGATAACTATGGAGTCGTTTGCGGGGGTTTCCGGTATTGATCCCTCCTTGGCCACAAAGCCAGGATATAGTGAAGCGTAGGCATCAAAATTAACCCCAGTTACACTCAGCGGAAGTTCTGTAGATCCGAAATCAAGCATTACCGATTTCGTCATTATGGCAGCAGTTGCCTGAACACCTTCGATTTCGTTGATTATATCGGTGTCATTCACAAGTAAGGTGAAGTCAGATGTACCGCCACCAAACATCCCATATGATTGTGTAGATACTGTCACTGTATCACTGGAGAAGCCCTCCCCGAGTTCGGAAGTTATCGTGACTTGCAGCCCTGTCGTTATGGAGGTTAGCGCAACAATCGCTGCTATACCTATGACTATGCCTAGGATTGTCAACCCTGCGCGCATCTTTCTGAGCCGCACGGCCCCAAAGGCGAACGAAAAAACGTCTCTTGACTTCATCTAGTTCACCACGTCCGATGCGATGACTCCATCCAGCATGTGCAGTGTTCGACCTGCTTGGCGTCCAATGTTCTGATCATGAGTTACTACAATCAGGGTGACCCCATGTTTTTCGTTCAGCTGTTTCACAAGGCCCATGATTTCTCCAGCTGTCTTCGAGTCGAGATTTCCCGTGGGCTCATCCATAAGTATGAAGGCAGGGTTAGTCACAATCGCCCGCGCTACGGCCACACGTTGGCGTTCACCACCGCTGAGTTCAGATGGCTTGTGGTGCATTCTGTCTTCCAGACCAACGCTTATCAGCACCTCTTCGGTGCGTTTTTTTCTCTCGTCTCTCGGAACACCGGCAATAGCCAATGGCAATTCCACATTGCCACGAGCATCTAGCCGCGAAATTAAATTGAAGAATTGGAAAACAAATCCAACGTTCTTCCTTGTATCCGCCAGCTGATTATCACTGAGAGTCGATACATCAACACCTTCAATCATAAGTTTCCCGCTGGTAGGTCTATCAAGAGCACCAATCATGTTGAGCATCGTTGACTTGCCACTTCCCGAGGGCCCCACGATTGCGATATACTCGCCGCTCTCAACTTCAAAGCTGAGTCCACGCAAGGCATTGACGGAAATTTCTCCCATCATGTATGTCTTTGTTATGTCCTTTACTTCCAATACTGTTGTCAATTCTTTGCACCTTTGTTAATAGGTCACGAATAGCAAAGGTCAGTCAGCAGGTTTCGAGTATTTCTTGACTAGCTTCTCGATCTCATTGGTGAAGCGGATCATCATATCGTCCACCTCGTACTTTGCCACCTCGAAAACATCGCTAGCCATAATACGTCGCAGCGATGCCAAGCCCAAGAGCACTCTTTGAGGAGGAGGAAGCGATTCAAGTTCGGCATCAGAAAGTCCAGATAGGAAGGGAAAAGAGTGCATTGGAAAATGCCCGAAACCTAGCTTTGCCCGGATTTCTCCACTTCCACTTACGTCCTCCTCGAAGAAAGTTCTGCCTTCTTCAGTGAGTTCGTACCTCTTTATTCCGCCTTCGACTGGTAGCTCCGTTGTGAGCCCATCTTTCAGTAGATGTTTCAGCAACGGATACATGGACCCAGGCTTGGGTTTCCAGCGACCACCCGTCTCCTTCTCGATCTCAGAGGTCAATTCGGACCCTGACATGGGGCGCTCCTTGAGAAGCTGCAAGACTCGATACCTGAGGAATCCCTTGGGCACAGCGGCAGTGTGCTGGAGCCAACGCCTCATCGGGTGAGCTTGCCTTATTCGCGTTCGAAACGCTTCCAAACGCTTTTTCGAGAGGTAGTATTTCCCATCTGTGTGTATGACAGGATTGTCCTTACTCTGCGTTGCATCAACTCTCTTCTTTAGTTCCATTGAGAAGCCGAATTCCTTCCATTTGAGAGCGGTCTTGGGGCTTGTCGCGCCCTTCTCAAGGAATACCTCTGCCACTCTAGCAAATGGATGCATGATTTTACACCTGTTATGACTGACTTATGTCATTAGTGATATCACGCGTGATATCAAATGTGATATATAAGCGTTATGAATGATTCAAACTCCGCATGGCAATAAGGGGAAAGGAGGACGGCATCCCTGCACAGGACACCGAACTCCATTAGCCGTTTACTCCGCTCCATCAGACTCGACGACTGAGCCGTCCTCCGCGATAGGGGTATCGCTTGATTCGTACTGTGCCTTCAAGGCGTCGAAATCTTGGTCCAAGTCCATCTTGAATATATCAATACGGGTCAGACAAATGAAGTAGAGGACGGTACCACAACATGGGATACCGTGCCTTTTTAGCTGTCAATTTTCTTCGCCGGTTTCAATAACAGAAGTGTCCTCTGCGGTGTCAGCATAGTGTGAACTGTGCTGTGCTTTCAGTGCTTCGAAATCCGGGTCGATGTCAACGTAGTGCAGGAGGATTGCGGCTATCAGCAAGAATGGCGCAAACACTGGCCCCCACCAAGTCAGACCGAATGCATTGCCCCCAGTGGTTATCACGGAGTAATTCATGATCCAACCGAGAAGTAACGCAGAACCAGCTTGGAACAGATTGAGAGGTATTCCAATGAACCCCGTATACATCCCCGCCCGGCTCTCCCCGGTTTCCAGTTCATCAACCTGTGCTATGTCAGCGGGGATTATGTAGCTCATCAGGTAATAGACCGCCATGCAGGCTGCCAGTGGAACAAAGAACAGGATTCCAATAGTGACGTTTGAGATCACAGTCGTAAGCCCTTCTATGAACGGTAGCAAGAGCAACAGTGCAGCCAGAAAGACCATCGAAGCCATCATCGATCTCCCCTTACCCACCTTTCCGATGACCTTGATCCAAATATAAAGAAAAACCATGATGGAAATCAGAAGGGAGATGGCGGGCGGTAGAAGTTCCTCCACAGTATTGAGCAGCAGCACCTCTTGAGCGAAACCAATAATCTGGGCCGTTACTGCTGAGAAGGCGAACGACAGGAAACCCACCACGAGAGTCCAACCAATGTAGGTACGATTCCTAAGAACTGTCGTCGTTTCTTCAACAAGGTTCCTCTTTGGAATCACAATGTCCGGCCTCTCGCGAATCCAGATTATCGAAGGCATATAGAACAGAATCAGAATAACGCAGAACACCATAAGTATCGTGAGACCCAGACCACTCAAGCCCGGAGGGGGCCCTGCCACGAACAGCAGAGGTGTGAAAAACCCCAGGATAACGCCAGCACCATTCGCAATCCAGTTAGCCGTATTCTGCAAGCTTGAAACGAGTGGTCGTTCATCCTCATCGGCTATCTCCGGCATCCAAGCTTGAAACGCAGTGAGAAGGAATGCGTAGAAGAACTTGAATGAGCAGAGGAACGCCAGGTAGTAGCCAAAGACCAACAGTTCGACCGAGGGATCCACAGTGTTAAGAAACCAGTTTGGCACAAAGAGCAGGAAGCCGGTTATGGCAAGAGCTGGTGCCCCAATCATTACAAAGGGTTTTCTTCGACCATAGCGAGTTTCAACCTTGTCGCTGTAGTAACCTGTCAGCCAATGAGTCAGCCCTATCACAACATACGATGTAGCGAGAGAGATGCCTGCAAGCAGCCAGTTGAGATCGAACTTTGAACCGTAGATGTAGAAGCTTGTTAAACCGATCAGAGTCAAAAGGAAAGAAGACCCGAATCGTCCCATGCCATAAGAAACTTTCTTGTAGAAGGGTAGCATTTTCCACACAACCATGAATTCGAATGCAAGAACTAAATTCGAACCTAGAAGGATGGCGGAGATTTAAGTCCCTTGAACCTATGATTCGCCACTTGGTATCCTCTAGCTAACCGTGCTGCAACAGTTCTAGAGCCTAAAGCGTCTATTAAGGACTGGCCTAGTCCAAATCCTGCGAAGATAACGAAACCTACCACATCTTAATATGTTTTCAAACCAACAATCACCTGAGGACACTGCCGCAAGGCATCTCAGGTAGGAAAGCAACAGATGAAGACGATAGAGGTCCCGAGGGAGTTCACAAGAAAGATACTGGATGTTCTGAAACGGCGATACTCCACGAAGTTCAGTAGAGTATGGCACAATGAAGTCGGATTAGTGGGGCTGTTCATACACGAGGAGTATGTGTTTAGAACAAGCAGCTACCAAACCATTAGTGTAATTGTGGAGCAGCCATCAGTTAGCAAGAAATGCTCAATAACTGTCGTGCCAAGTGGCGGAGGAGGAGGATTTCTCAACTTAAATTGGGGGTCTCATGGTGCGGCAGGAAATACGCTCATCAAGGTAATCAAGCTCTTAGTGGGCAGAGGACTCGAACACAATAGCGCGTCAGATGATGTCTATGATGAGATCTACAGCGAACCAGACGACTTCTACAAAGACATCCTCACCGAGTCAGGCGATTTTGTTGAGGATACGGATGACTAGTGTTTCACATCTTGGTCTTCGTACTTGCTGGGCTCAGCATCAAAAGTCGTCTTGCAATAGGGAGCACAGAAGTAGTACCGCTTGCCATTGTAGTCACTGTAAAGCTCTGCAGAAGCGGTGTCCACATCCATCTTGCAGATAGGATCAATCGCAATCTCTGAAACCGCTTCCTGCAATGCTGGTTCAGC
>DAOVDG010000084.1 GCA_030669595.1 Candidatus Thorarchaeota archaeon | reverse complement strand
GAAAAACACGGAGAATGTAGGGTCAATGTGAGCCATTGATGGCAACGATTATCTTACTGGCCTTCCCTTTTATCGAACACATTCTGGACCAAGTCCTCAACCGTTCATTGTAGGTTGGACAAAAGATATGAGCGTGCTTTGAACAGGGAGTCTTTATCCTTCCAAGAGCGGCACTGGGAACGCACTCCTTGAGGTCATTTTCCTGTCATCTAACCTCAAGAACTAGTTTCATGACTTGAGTATATACGACCATATTCGAAAATGTCCGATATTGTCCACGTTTGGGGCAGCTGTCTGCAGCCCTCGATTTCGAGAGAGATAGGAAACCGAAGACAGCCATAAGGGGTTTCAGTCCTTTGACCTTTAGTCACTGCAATTCTGTTCGAACTCGATCACTTAGCAATTGGTGGTCCATCATGCTGATTGACGTCTATGTGTGTCCGCTTGCAACAAAACACTTTTATCATGCACCAACAGCTGAATGCCATCCGATTCGACTCGGAAAAGGAGATAGAGAGAATAATGGCAAGCACTCGTGCTAAGAGAACAATTGCTATTACGCTCGTTGCTGCTTTCGCATTGATGGCAATCTCACCGATTTTTGCCACAGCTCAAACGGTACCTGGTTTTGCTAAGACCGGTCCGTATATTGAAAAGCTTAGATTCGATGTGATTACTAGCGACGACTTGCAGGTTCTTGCACTACAAAACAACGAAATCGATCTAATCGATGGTTTCCTTGATTCATCATTTATTCCGACAATCGAGGGAGCTGCGAACATAGAGCTTACGAATGTACTCAGGAACGGCTATGGATTTGTCACAATCAATACCGATAGGTATCCGCTCAACTATACAGCCGTCCGAAGAGCAATAGCATTCGCATTGGACAAGAATGCAATCTCTGCCGATATATTCGAAGGGTTTTCAGGGCCACAGGATTCCCCTGTGCCTAAGCAGAACGGATGGTCCATTGAGAATGAGCTACTCTACCATTACTATGAAAAAGACGTAGCAAAGGGTATTGAACTTCTGGAAGACGCCGGATTTGTTATTCCCCCAGGAGAAACTTTCAGAACTGGCCCTATCGGTGATTTCAAACCGATCCTGGTTGAGTGTGCATCATCCTCACCAGTCGCTATCGAGGTTGGAGCCTTCATCGCAGCTGCTCTTAATGATCTGAATATCGCTGCTACCTCTGAACCCACTGACTTCTACGAGTATCTCGGTAGGCTTAACAACCACCTGGATTACGACATGTGCTTCCTTGCCTGGAACTTTGGTGGAAGTGACGTGGACTTTCTAGGTAAAGAGTGGGCCTCATGGAATGCAGACGAACCATTCCTAAACTTCCCGAACTTCAAGAACGCTACCTACGATAGTTATATCGACGACTTGCTCCACTCAACTGACTATGATACAGTCTATGCTGCCGCAGCAGAGCTGCAGAAGATCTGGGTCTATGAGTGTCCGTACATCATCACCTACCAGAACATAATGTACCACGCTTGGCGAAATGACAAGTTCGAGGGTCACGTTAACGATTGGTCAGAAGGTGTTCCCGGCTCTTGGACGAACAAGAAAGTCCATCTAAAGGCTGATCAGGCTGGTGCTCCGTTCGGCGGAACCTTCCGTTGGAGCAATTCGCTCGACCTCGACACATTCAACTTGTTGGGTGCTAGCTCAGCTTACACTATTGTAGTGCTGGACGAGATGTATGACAGCATGATGACCCTTGATTCCACTGGTCTGGATATGATGTGGCTGGCTGAGACGTACACGGCTCAAACGCATGCTGATAATGAGGAAGTGCCTGCAGGGCATACCAGGTTCACCTTCAACTTGCTTCAGAATGCCACTTGGACTGATGGTACTCAATTGACGGCCGAAGATGTCGCGTTCTCACTGAACTTTCTAAGAGACGCACCTGGAAACAGATATCGGCCAGACTTGCTGGAGATGAGTGCAGCATATGCTCCATCGACCTACACTGTCGTTGTGGAGTTCAACACTGAATCCTTCTGGCACCTGCACGGTGTCGCATTCAAGCCAATCTTTCCGAAGCATGTCATGCAGGAGATTGTGATTGAGGACTGGTCCCAATGGAGCCCCAATCCTCCAGTTGAGGAGTTTGTGACTTCTGGACCATTCAACGTATCCGAGTATGTCGCAGGTGAGTTCTGTGAGTTGACGTACAACCCGAACTACTTCTTCGGACCTGACAGAACAACGACAACCGCAACTGACACAGACACCACACCGGTAACTCAGCCTGACTTCACAATGGCTATTGTAGCCGGTGCAGTCGGTGCTGCGGTAGTTATCCTCGTCGGTGGATATGTCTTGATGAGACAGAAGTAGAACAATCTAGTGGGGACATTCGTCCCCCTCCCCTTTCTTTTTTTCCCTTATCATTTTCGAAGTGAGTTAATTTTAGGTTCCCACAAAGGCTTGCGGAGAACTCAGCTTCTTTAACCCCAGCCATAGTATTTCACTCTGGAGGCAATGAGATGAAACTGGACCGATCACGCGCAATCCTGATCTTGCTCTCTGCTGTCCCTCTGCTGTTGGGTTCTTACGTGGCAGCGGTTGTCTTGAACACCGCAATCATCGGTAGACTCATCGGCACATCTCATAGCTACAGTCCCATGCAAGTAGTGGTTGAAGCCGTGGTGTCGGTTCTCCTCGGTGGTACTGTCGTATTCTTGCTGTTCTGGGTGATTCAAAGGAGAGGGCGTAACGCAAGGAAGCTAGTGGTGACCTTCGTCGCGTCTCCCATTCTGTTCTTCGTATCAATGTTTCTAGGCCAGACCCTCCTCCTAGTACTTTTCAAGGGGACCACAGGTATTTTCCAAGGAGTTGTGTTGCTTATCTCATTGGCCGTGTCAATGTTGTCGATTGTAATGATCCTAATCGATGCCATCCCACCCATGCTTCGGAATCTATACGTTGCATTTTACAGTAGCATCTTCGGGATATTCATGGGAATCACCATGATTACATCGACCATGTTCGTACTGATCATGGCGATAATCCTCGAGGACTTCTTCCTCACGAAGTTCTCGCCTGCAGCTCAGCCAGTGACAATATCAAGAAGGATTGCTTCAGATCCGTTTGATTATGCGCGTATTCAGTCAGAGAGAGTTGCGGTGGGGGCCGGCGACTTCATTACGTTTGCCCTAATCTCGGCACACTCCTTGGTCTATTTCCCTTCCTTTGTATGGGCCGCGTCCATCTTGATGTGTTTGCTTGGCATTGTGATTAACGCCACCGTCATCGCGAAGGATGGTGAGATACTTCCTGCGATTCCGCTGCCTGCGCTTCTCGCCCTGTTTCCGTGGATTGTACATCTGGTGGCGTTGACGTTCATTGCTGGATAATCCGCTCTGTTCATATGCGCAGAGCACAAGGGAGATATTCGTCCCTTTCAGGTGAAAATGGTGTTGGTCAATATGATTGCGGACACAAAGACACAGAACATTATAGTCGTTGCGACACTCATACTTGGAATCGTGAGCGGCTTGGGATTAGCGACAAGCAGCTCCTACTTCGCTGGGAGCTACTCTCTCGTCACCAATCTGGAGTTCAACCTACTGGAGGTCAGGATTGCAGGCTTGGACCCTACGAACGAATCGATTGATCCTCGTATAACACTCGTGTTCAACGCCAAAGTGCCGACGGGTTCTGCCGGTGATGCATCGATCAGTTACTTCCGAGTAGAAGTAGATCTGAATGAACGGCCGTTTCTCTACACACAAGCTTGGCGAAAATATATTCCCGTAGCAGACCAGCCGCTGTATCCCGGTTATGATACGAACTTTACCGTGGGCGAAACAATCTATGAGCTTCTTGACAAGCAGATACTCTACGATGCTGAAAATTCCGACGACTGGAGCTTCAGCTTGCTCCTAGTCTTATCCTATGACGTATTCGGCGCATCGGCATCCCCCATGCGCATAGCATTCACTCATGAGGGTCACACTTAGGACCGTTCATTGTAAGCTGTACAAAGTTGGACAACGAAGTCTAGTACGCCCAGGTAACGGCACTGGACTACTCCGTGAGAACCCTTCACAGGTGTGTCATATTCCTCAGAGATTAATGACGCATTGGTCTATATAGAGCCCACAATCGAATTGTCCAAATATATCCAGCTTTACAGCGGCTGTTTACAACCCTCCGCGAGTCTTCGCTTGAGTTCCGCTATCTTGTCAACTCTAACAGAGTCAACTCCTCGGATGTCTGCGGCGTCGACTGACAGCATATCCAAGTAATGTGTAATCGCGAGAGTTTCTTCAAGTTCGCTCAATCCACTCAATCGAACATGAACTGGCGCACAATCACTCTGCCTGTACACTGCGTCTGTAGCTTCAAACCGTGCGGACATTCTCTGGCTCTCATGAGTGCTCCTGAGGAAGATAGGCACGATTCCGTGCTCCTGGTACATGTGGGACGCCTCAATCTCGTTATGATTCCCTTCAGGCAGCTCCGCGCTGAAGGCGACCGCCTTTGCGTTTTCGTTGATTTGACACTTGGCTCGATACGACACCGAAACCAGATGTCCTGAACCTATGAAGAGCGGGACAAGCGAGCCGGTGCGTTCAGCAAGGTCTCTTGGGGACATGATTTCATCTCCCCAGCGCTTCACCAAGCCATCCAGGATTACTGATAGCTTGGAAAAATCAGTGCTACCAACCCCAATTAGAGCCTCGACAATCGGGAGGACAATCGAGAAAATTACTGGAAGCGCAGCCCTTGGTTGGATGCCTTTAGGAAGTAATGCGACTGGCAGGTCCTTAGATTGCTTTGCAATCGCGCCGCCAGTTGTCACAATGAACAACGTGCTACCCGCTTTCTTGGCCGTTTCGAATGCTGAGAGTGTTTCTTCCGTATTGCCCGAGTAGCTTACGCAGATGACCGCCCAATCCTTTGTGACACAGCGGGGAAGCTCGTAGTCTCTCCACGTGATGAGGGGCACCTGTGCCTTTTGAGCCAAGAGTGCCTTGGCCATCTGACCCGCAATCGCACTGCCCCCCATTCCTGCTATGCAGACTCCATGAAGTCCTGAAGAGAACGCTTGCGATGCCATGGTCATTATCGATGGATCCGGTCTCGTCAAACACAGAAGCGAAGGAAACTCCTCGACCATCACTCTCATGTCATTCGTGTCTATCCCTTTTACTCTCTTCACGGCAGACCACCAATCGAAAAGGGTGCATTCCATCTTAAAGTTGATTCCTACATGGGGGCAATCGAGTTCTCAGCGGTCCGTCAGCAATCTTCTTTAGACTGAACGCCCCGCAGTATCGTGAGGACTCATTATGGGGTTAATGAAAGTCGCAGCTGTCAAAGGAATTATTCCTGCTGGGAACAAGGTTTCGGAACTCAGAAGCAACTTGGGTCGCTTGATGATTGAAACTGCTATTGTGATGGAAGAGCGATTTGGCAAGGATGGTCTAGATGCGGTCGCCGAGGTGTTTCGAAGACTGGGGAATGAAGACGCGATTGCAATGAAGGAAACCCTTGGGCTTGGGAACACGCTCAGAGATGCTCTGGATGCGTGGATTGTCATTGGCCACGTGATGGGCGCAAAGATGAAACCAAGATGGATTTCTGACAATCGCGTGGAAACGGATCATCCGTATTGTCCGCAGCACGAAGGCTTCCTCAAGAAGGGTAAACTCTACTGTGAATCACTCTGTTGGCCATACGTAAGCGCCGTAGCTGAAGGTATTGCGCCCGGAGTCAAGATGGAGGTTCCTAAACCAGCAACTATGGATGCTACGTGCACTAAGGCACTTGTTTACAGTCCTGTTGAATCTGATTGAGCAGTTCACAAGCAAGAGAATCCCACCTCTGAAACACAGAGTCATTCTTAAGTGGGCCCCCTGTGGCACTCGCTGCGGTGTCACTCGATGTTGAAAGCCGTAGTCTTTGACCTTGACGGAACGCTCACTGTCTTGAATCTGCCACTGGAAGCAATGCGCAGAGACACCAAGGCATACTTCATCAGCAAGGGCGTGCCGACAGATCTTTTTGAGCCTGCTGATGGGATTTCCAGTTCTACCACAAAAGCACGGGAGTACTTACTCTCCAGTGGTATATCTCCTGATGGGTGGAAAAAGCATGAGTCCGAGATGGATGCAATCCTCGACAAGCACGAAGCCAGCGCCACGAAGCAAGTCATCCTTATGGAGGACACGATTGAGGTTATCAAGGGGATAAAAGACATTGGACTCAAAACTGCGATACTCACGAACAACGGTCGTGGTTCAGTTAACGCTATTCTTGAGCAGACAAAGCTGGGTGGTCTTTTCGATATCATCCAGACACGTCACGAATCTCCAAGAGCAAAGCCATTCCCTGATGGTCTCTTGAAAATTGTTGCACGACTCGACGTCGAACGGAACGAAGCGATTTACGTGGGAGATGCTGGCATAGATGCTGTTGCCGCGAAGAGAGCAGGCATAGAGTTCTGGGGAGTCACAACTGGAGAAATCGATTGCGAATCACTGCGGCGTGCAGGAGCCTCACTGACCTTGGAATCATTATCGCGTGTGCTTGCTGAGGTTCGCATTCGGATTGGTGCAGACAAGTAATCCTTTCTCTCTTGGCCGTTTGTTAAGTTGAAATGACCTATCAAGGTCTTGGTCGCGCAATCCCTTCTCCGAACGAACTGTACTCAATCACACTTGGAACGAACAGGGCCTTGGTGGTAGCATACGCACGCTTCTAGCGACACTACCGCGACGCGGTAAGTCATGGATAGTTATATACTGCTCGCCAGCGATAATCCTTCATACCTGAAGATTTCTCTCCACAGAAAAAGAGCGAAAGGAATGATATAGAACGTGATAATCGACAAGGGTGCCTATCTGATGTTGCGCTCCGCTATCGGGGCGTATACATGCCGCAAGCCCCCAGTTCCATCCAAGTGGAACTCCGTCGATCGTCCACATGTTGCTGTTCTCATGCCATCTAATGACGAAGTGTTCAGGCTCTTCTTATCCAACCCAGTCGGCACTGAAAACCCTGGCCACCAGCTTGAAGTCACCAATCTGGAGGAACTGCCAGTAAAGTCCATTGTAGAGGTCCGTCACGGTAATCTGGATTATCGATACTACCGACGGGATAACGCAATGTGGACTAAGGTGGCGGAGGCACGGAACCCCTTTATCGTTGAGGTGTTCTCTCACGGCTGCACTCCCATCAATATGCATATTCAAACCTGAATGGAACCGGCGCACGAATTGTAACGCATCGTTTTGTTCAAACCCCGCAATCTGCAGCTACTTCAACACTTATTGGCACACCAATAATGAATGAGTGAAGAGTGTAAGGGGGCACAAACAAAATCAGGGTTCGCTTTTTTGCTTGCTTGAGAGGGGAGGATATGTGCATTGCACCGCCGAGTTGAGAAAATCGTGATAATATCTAAGGCATATATATACTAATTTCTCTTAATAATAAGTTTCACAATAATATACATGAAGGCTAAGGGGGCCATCTCCTGAAACGCACCATTCTCTCTCCTCCTTCAGTGTTTTCCGGCCCCCCGCCATCACATTCTTGACTTCTCCTCTGTTCTTTGTCAAGACCTAGCTACAGCTTAGAGGGTTAATTGAACTCTTGGAATTGAGTTGGATGCTTACGCAGACAATATACTTATATGCTAATAGGAACTAATAATACTTGACGGGGCCCGAATGGTTTGCCATCTCTCCCTCCCCTCTCTCAAGAATCCGTCCTAAGACACACGCGCTGGCAAACTCGCTTTTTCTGGGCCCCTACACCTTTCTTAAGTAGTTAGCTTAATGTGATTAGCATCCATCTGGAGTAAGTGTTAAAAAGGAGGCACAGGTCGACTGGATACGGAGAGAACATATTGTCCAAGGCAAAGAACGCAATTGACAGCACTTTTCGTAGAATACTCGCGTACACATACGAGATCATTCTGTCGGCAATCATACTAGTGATTATCTGTCTACCCCTTGCTTTCACAGTGCCGATGTGGGTTCAGCATGTATTGCTAGGCACCCCCCTGTCAGGCCTGTTGGTTAATCCGAATGCGTGGTTCGGATCGGGCGGGACTTTCTGGATTACAATTTTTCTCGGGATAGTTGCTTTTGCCCTCGGATATGTCATGGTCTTGAAACTCTCACCTGGTGATGATGAAGCTGAGGAAGCGGATTCGAGCAAAGCTCCAGAGAAAGAAGAAGCCGAGCTGGAGGAAGTTGAGGCTACCAAAGAGGAGCCCGAGTCACCAGACGAAACGGAAAATGAAACGTCTGACGAATAGTTACTTGTAAGTCCGAAACATTTGCTCGTGCAAGATGATTCTAAGCCGCTTTCATTCCTACCTTCTTTGCAAGCTTGTCCACAAGCTTCTCAAATGCCTTGGCCACCTTGGAGTCTGGCATTTCCATAACGAATGGCGTGCCTTTATCGCTTAGAGATATGACTCTTGGGTCCAAGGGTAGAGTTCCTAGATGTTCAACATTGTATTCCTTGGCAGCTTGTTTTGCTGCTCCTTCTCCGAAGATCTTGTGAACTTCTCCACACTTGGGGCATACAAACTCTGCCATGTTTTCGACGATGCCAAGCACAGGCACATCCATTTTCTCGACAAGTTGGATTGCACGTCTAGCGTCAAGTACAGCCACTTCTTGGGGCGTTGATACTACCAACACTCCTGAGCAGTCAGGAATTAGCTGCAGAATGCTCAGAATTTCGTCGCCTGTTCCTGGAGGAAGGTCCACAACAAGGATGTCAAGTTTACCCCATCGCACATTGCCAAGAAACTGGCTTATCGCCTTGGCTACTAGTGGCCCTCTCCAAGCGACAGCGTCATCGCTTTTTTGCAGGAGAAAACCCATACTCATCACCTTGAGAGCCAATGGTCCAACTACCGGCTGAATAAATTTCTCTTCCACTGTCGGACGCTGCCCCTCAAGTCCAAGGAGCTTTGGAACGTTAGGTCCGTAGATGTCGACATCCAGCACGCCAGCCGCAAGCTTCCTCTTTGCAAAGGAAATCGCAAGGTTCGTGGCTACGGTTGTCTTTCCTACGCCGCCCTTTCCTGAGAGCACTACAATCTTGTGCTTGATATCTTTCATAGCTTCAAGAATTTCGGGGGATGGCATCGGTTTCGACATACTGCATCACGTGTTCTTCTTGGCAATTGTCATCAGTTTTAAGCTGTTAGATGTGACCTAGACCCATAGATAGGTTTCAGAATGTAACCCCTTTGAACGCGCTGAGTATCTCTTTGGCAAGTTCTTCAGTGGAAGCAGCGACAAAGCTCATCTTTGCGTTCATATCAATGGGCACTGTGAAGTGTGATCCATTCTTGTCCAGTACGACACCTCCCGCCTCCAGAACCATGTGAGTTCCGCATACATGCACAATCGGGAGCATATCCCTAAGGTCAACCATCGCATCAAGTGAACCCGCCGCTGTCCAGCATAGGTCCAATAGGTTGCTAGCA
This sequence comes from Candidatus Thorarchaeota archaeon, assembly GCA_030669595.1. Lineage (GTDB taxonomy): Archaea > Asgardarchaeota > Thorarchaeia > Thorarchaeales > Thorarchaeaceae > WTCK01. The sequence continues at coordinate 314 of DAOVDG010000084.1, read as the reverse complement.
CTTCTTCGCATGTCATAAACGGCTGTCAACGTTCTGGATGATGCTTCAGCAAATTGCCCTTCCCACGTTCGCTTTGTGTCATAGGAGATGATTGCATTCTCGATTGGCGTGCCCTTTCTGGGACGAACGCTCTTCCCGTTCTTTTTCACGCCTTGGCTTTTGGTAGCCACGTAGGTTTCGTCTGTGAAGATGGAGTCGATGATGCTTAGAGTTACATCATCGGTCGTCATGATGTCTGAGAATGGAATAGCTGAGATCCCGATGGAACAAAGGGGGATTTCTCTCTCTAGATTGGCTGAACCATCGATTGGATC
>DAOVDG010000053.1 GCA_030669595.1 Candidatus Thorarchaeota archaeon | reverse complement strand
ACTGAGTAGTATCTCTATGCCAGCCCGCCAGCCTCTAGAATCTTAATTGCAAGCTCTAGGAATGCTGCCTCCACATTTACGCCGGTTTTCGCAGAGGTTTCCATGAACGACGAAGTAGTGCCCTGTTTTGCAATGTAGTCAGACAACGCCTGCCCCTCCTCGGTTGTGACTATCATCGACTTCATCGCGGGATTATCAATGAACTGATCCCGGAGGTCAATCTTGTTACCAATCAGTACAATTGGTATCTTCTTACCTGTATTCTTCCAGCACTCCTCCAGCCAGTTCTTTATGTTGTCGAAGGACGAGCGCTCCACCGTTGAGTAGACAGCCAGTGCTCCCTGAGAGCCTCTGTAGAATGTAGAACGTACACTCTTGAAGTGGTCTTGACCTGCAAGATCCCAAATCTGTATGCTAACATTATGCCCACCAGCCAGCTCCATCCGCTTGACTGCAAAATCAGCTCCAATCGTAATCATATAGTTGGCTCTGAATCCTTCACCCATGTAGGTAAGACGCAGGCTTGTCTTCCCGACAGAACCATCGCCCATGAGTACAACTTTGAAGAGTGCGGTGACCATGGTTTTAGCTCCTCTCCTGGGGGTGCAATGTAACGCTAGTGAATCTTCCGGGCATTTTAATCTATGCCGAGTAGACGATACAGGCACTGGAACCGGGGTTTTTTGGTGTCTCTTACTTTCGGGAACCAGTCCGCCTCGGTGGTGTTCCCTCAGACGGACTGAAACCGTACAAAAAGACCACAACAAGACGCGTCATTGTAGTGTGCCGGACTAGTCTTGAGACCGCACGCTAACAACACCGATGCGAGATGAAACCATTGGGAAGAACAGTACGGACATTCAGAAACGCTGTCGAAATCGAAGAGGCTCGTTGGAAGCAGTTCAAACGCACTCTCAGACCCTCACAGAAGGAATACTTGGACCGCATCTTCGAGAGTGCAAGGAAGTCAGCAGACGCAGGCACAATGATAGTCACACCGCGCATCGCAGAGGTCGTCCTATTCTCGGCAATCATGGAGCTGCTCAAGGAGCTTGATCGCCTGAGAGAGAAGGTCGCAAAGATTGAGCAGCAGATGAAGGAGACTACCCCCTGATGAAGATGGAGGGGTGGCTTCTCGATGCCAGTGTTGACAGGGGGGGTCGGGCACTCACACTCTGGATAAAGGTAGGAAAAAAGACACGAGGCTACACATACCACAAGTTCCACCCCTCTGTATTCGTCAGAACTGACCTACTTGATGACCCGAAATGGTCTGACATAGGTGCTCTGAAGACAGTACTAGAACACCCTGACGTGACAGGGACAGCCATTGTTCACAGATTTGTCAGCGTCTACGATGAGCAACCTAGACGGGTCCTACAGGTGTTCACGACACCAGATATGCACTGGAAGGTTGCGAGAGACCTAGAAACACTGCCCGGGGCAACTGTATTCCACTCAGACCTCAATCCGGTACAGCAGTTCTTCATCACTAATGAGATATTTCCATTCGGGCGAGTGGAGTTTGAGTTGGAGGGCAGCACGGTCACCGAAATCAAATGCCTTGACAGACGAGAAGATGTCGAGTATGAAACTCCCGAACTGGAGGAGATAGGGATTGAGGCATTCATTGACACACAGAGCATCTTCCCAACAATGGAGGATCCAATACATCACATCGATGTCTATCACCGAAACGAACTGATACTCATTCAGAACGATGAAGAGCGGGAAACTCTCCTAGAACTCCAGAGGACAGTTGACGAGATTGACCCAGACGTGATAGTCACCCGGGGGGGTGATGAACATCTGTTCGAGTACCTCACGACACGCGCTCATTTGAACAATGTGCAGCTCGCCTTCTCGCGCGATGGTACTACCCTCAACATTGCACGCAAGGAATCCCAATCGTTCTGGCAATACAATCAGGTCGTCTACAGAGCTGGCAATCAAGTGATGTTCAATGGCAGAATCCACATCGACCGCAGAGAGAGTCAGTACTACTCGCCCTCGGGTATGGAGGGAGTGATTGAGGGCTGCAGGTTGGCGTTCGCTCAACCTCAGAGAGTTGCTCGAATGTCAATTGGTAGTGTCAATGCGGCCGTGCAGTACTATACTGCACACAAAATGGGAATCCTAATACCACCCGTCAAACGCAACCCTGAATTCCTCAAGTCTGTGAACGAGCTTGCGTCCATAGATCGAGGGGGGCTGATTCTTCAACCAAGACCCGGCGTCTACGAGAACGTAGCAGAGTGCGACTTTTCATCGATGTACCCCACACTGATGGTCACTAGAAACATCAGTCCTGAAACAATCTGTACGCGGACGCAATGCCCGTACGATTACAAGTACTGCATCGAAGTTCCAGACCTACGTTTTCGACTCTGCAGTCGTAGAAGGGGAATTGTTGCAGAGGCATTGGAGATTGTGGTCAAGAAACGCGATGCGTTCAAGAAACTGATTGAGGAGGGGCACGACACACGGAAATATGAACTGATGCAGAACACACTGAAAGGCGTGCTAGTTTCATGTTTCGGCTACCTTGGTTTCAAGAATGCCAGATTCGGCAGAGTTGAAGCACATACTGCTGTGACTGCATTTGCGCGCGATGTCATGCTCAAGACACAAGAGATTGGCGGGGCCATGGGCTTCAAGATGATCCATGGTATTGTGGACTCGTTATGGATTCAATCGGATGAAGAGATTGCGTATGACAAGGTAGTGGAGTTCTGCAGACGTGTCACAGAAGCAGTTGATATCAAGATGTCCCCGAAAGGGGTCTACAGATGGATGGTCATTCCTTCATCAAGAATTCATCCGTCTATAGCACCTTTGAACCGCTACTATGGCGTCTTCAAAAATGGAGGTATCAAGACTCGTGGAATAGAGACCAGACGCCGTGACACCTGTCTCTTTGTAGGCGATTGCCAGAAAGTGATGATCAAGACACTTGCTCACGCCCTGAACAAGAAGGAGTTCTTAGAACGAATACCGGAAGCCTATGCTGTGTGTAGAGAGTATATCGAGAGGTTGCATCGTGGAAACGTCGACCTCAGAGACCTCGTCTTGCATGCCCGACTCACTAGAGAACCCAGTGAATATCGTACCACATCAAGGGCAGCGGTGGCGGCTCAACAGCTCATAAAGTCAGGTAAAGAGCTACATGCAGGACAGAAAGTGCATTACGTCTTGGTAGATGAGGATGCTGAAAGTCCCATTCGAAGAGTCAAGGCGTTGGAACTCCTTGACGAAACAACGAGATATGATCCTGAAGCGTATGCGCAGCTCTGCATCAGAGCATTTGAGAATCTAATACCTGCTCAGCATCTTCAAGAATTGCACCTCAACGATGTAGACCAGCTCACACCATACCTATCTCAATAGGGATTCAAGCAAATCTCATTCAGTGACTGCTTGTGCCTGCATTGTGATTCTGGGCTTCAGTTCTCGAACAGATATACCAGTGGCCTTTGAAACGGTCAGGACGTCATCTGCCTCGGGTTTGATTGTGATTATGCTCCCGTCAGCGGCACGGGAGACCTTGACACGGACCATGAACTCCTGCCCGTCAATATCCATCTTGCACACGATGGTTTCTCTTGAAGCCTTGAGTCGTTCCCAAGTGGTATAGCGAATACCAAGTGTTCCGAGATGCTTCATCATGACCTCAGCGACGCCTTTGAGTCCGGCTTTTGCAGCAATGACTTTTACAATGAAACAAGGGCGGTTCTTCTTTCCAAAAGCGGGGATCATGACAACATCATAAGCCAGTCCCTCTGACAGAAGAATATCGAAAAGGCTACCCATTGTTTCACCATCAACGTCATCTACAGTTGTTTCAACAACGACAACTTCATCCGAACTCCAGTTGTCGAGCACCTTGACAATCTCCTGTTTTGCGCGCTTTCCCTTCTTTGGCTTCCCTTTGGCGGGCTTAGGCGGCGTCTTTGTTACAAGACTGCTATCGGCAACCATGATTCTCATCATGTTTGGAATGTCACCAAGATCGCGAGAACCGAATCCTACCCCCTGACGCATAGGGAAAAATTCCTCTGGAGGGTCCCCGAACTTATCGATGAGAGTAGCGAGTATTGCGGCGCCTGTTGGGGTAAGGACCTCAGTATTTGCAGGTCCATTCACATAGGGAATATCATTGGCAACCAATATCTCTGCAACAGCCGGCACAGGAACCTCGAGCTTACCATGTTCAGTTTGTATTGTTCCGGTTCCAACAGCAACCTTAGTAGAGAAGAATTTAGCTGTTCCCAATAGACCGGCTTTCTCCAACAAATAGGCAGTACCGGCGATATCCAAGATTGTGTCCACGGAACCAAGCTCGTGAAGATGGAGATCCTTGAGTGGTTGATTGTGCGCCCTGCTTTCCGCCTGAAATAGCTCATTTAGCACCTTATCGCAGAAATCCGTTGCAAGCTTTGATAGCTCGCACTCTTCTGCGATTGCGTTTAGCACCTCACGAAGTGAGTTGGGGCTTAGTCGGATTCCTCTATCGAGTGTGACTTCTAGATGCTTTCCAGTGCGGCCTTCTTGTGTCTTGCTTTGAACCTTGACTCGAAGAGTTGGATCATAAATGAGCAAACTTGCCGCCAGTGGCAACAGGGCATCGTCCTCACCAATCAGGTCTATCAACGCAGAGAGAAACATATCACCAGAGGCACCAGCAGTTGCGACGTCAATGAGGACATTTGATTTACTCATCAATTATTACTCCATCTCAGGAATATCTCACGAGGCTTCGAGTTCAAGACAACTGAGCACTAAATAACGTTACTCGAATGTATAGTGTTTTCGGATGCTGAAACGCCCATTGAAGTAGGTTCAGACTTGTGTTTTCCCGCTTCGCCATTGTTCGAAGATGGCCATGTACATGCACTCATCGGGACCAATCCACATCTCGCCAGAGTCAAAGGATGCATCCACAAACTCCACGGGAGCATCGCGAATCAGAGCTGCAGGAATGGACTCATCAGATTCGCCCATAACAGCAGTGCACGCAGATGAAAGATTATCCGCAACCGCTCGTCTCGTTATTCTCAGCGTATTGCCAAACAAGTCATTCCGTCCTCGATCATCCGCCACGGGTTTGAAGCCAGCAACGCCAAGCGCCATGCCAATGTTACCAAGACGTAGCGGCTGCGTGCGGCTATCTATTATCAGTACTCCCACGGTCTTCCCCAATCGTTTCATAATTTCTCTTCGAATGCGCATTGCGCTCGCCTTTGGATTCACAGGCAGTAGAGAGGCGTATCCCGGAGGGATGTTAGATTTGTCAACTCCTGCGTTGGCCATCAGAGTGTTGTTCTTGATGGTCAGGAGCACGTGGGAAATTCCGCCTAGTATCTCATCAGCCTCCTGGATGACTAGCTGGGCCACCGCAGGTAATAGATCATATCGTTCTGCAAGGCTTTCAGCCATCGGAGAAACTTCGACCTCGGATAGCTTCACCACCTGCCCTTCGGTCGTGCCCAGAGGAGTTTCAGCCATAGCTAGGATATCATTGTCCCGAATCTCCTCTTCAGCGTTCGAAATAGCCTCTATGAGAACACCCAGCATATCATCCTCTGCTGTGATGATTCGCGTCTTGATTGGTATCACTAGCAAGTCTGTCATTACTCCCGTTGTGGTTTCTTAGCTCTCTGAAGTTTCATGCGAGCGCCCATTATGCACTTGTCCCCCTTTCTCCCGCCCATGGGATTATGCCTTGTTCCCATCGAGTTCATGCATCTTGCTGCAACTGCAGCACCCATGGCGAGGCCATCTTCTACAAACATCAACTGATGCGAGTCGGCCCAGAAGGAGCCATCAAGCTTCGTCAGATGTTCGGCAATGAGCCTGGGCTTGCTTCCAGTAGTTGCAGCTCGCCCTGTGATACCCAAGGATGTGTCGTCCAACATAAGGCCCTCCACCTCAGCAAGAGTCACAATGCGCTGAACTATGTCAGCTTGGATTATGTCGATTGCATTCATCAGAAGACCGATGCCGCCTGAACCTGCAATCTCACCTCCAAGATTCTCAAGCTTGCCTAGATCAGAACCATTGTCACCCGCATCAACACCTATCAGAACTACTCCGGACTCATCAGCAGCATCAGCATTAACTGGGACAGTACCGAATCTCTTTGCTTCGCGTGGTACCCGTTTGACTATCACAATCTGACGTGCGCGCTCAATCCAATCCTGATCAATTTCCTTATCTGACGCCTTCCAGTTGCCTTGCAGGTCGAGGACACACCCGGTGGAGCCATCAACATGCCCTGTTCCTCGAATTAGAGCATCTGGTATCGCTCCTGCAAGCCCAGCAAAGGAGCCGACTGTCTTGGCATAGGGATATCCGTCATTGGTTACTCTACCCGCAAGAGTTGTACCAAAGTCCAATGTCATCACGGGATTCCGGAAGTCAACGTCAGTGCTCTTGGCAGCTCCCTTTAGCCCACTTGTGACAAGTTCACCTTCCATCTCATTAGCTACAATTTCCGCGCTTGCCGGAGGTAGGGAGCTTGCGACGGCGCCGTCAAAGTACACGTTCTTCAACCAAGTGTAGTCCCTAATGCCAGGAGGAAGGTTCTCCGGTGACAGGGATGCAGTCATCTTTCGCGGAGGAACACCCGCGGCGAGACATCCATCCGCTAACGCTTGGACCATGGCACCAACCTCAGCGGGCTTGGCGAAACTTGCAGTTACTCCTGTAGACCGCACTACAAAGTGAAGGTCTCGTTCGATGTCAACCCTTGCTCGAGAGAGCACCGTGGTGAGGACGTCAGCAATCATCTCTGAAACCGCTTCACGCGTGAGATCTATTCCAACTAGCGTGGATCCAAAGACATTCTCATCAGGTCGGGGGGGTCTCACTTCTCTTGTGAGCCGGACCTCTTTCTCAATCTCGTAAATCTCTGCAGTTTCTAGGTTGGTCGACACAAGAATGCACTTCGTTGTGGTATTACCCAGCTCAACTGACGCCACCGTATAGAATGGGCCCATCCGAAGGGACGACACCCCGATTCTTCGGGGTCGCACTATCAACGGTTTCCTTGTCAATCTCGACACCGCCAGTTCAAAGAAGTCGTTTGAATGGATGATCAGCAGATGGCTCCGTTCCAAACTCCAAGCTCGCTGCCTCAGCGGCAAAGATATCCGCCATGGCGACCGCCGGAAAAACCCGTTCTGCACTGCCTATTGGCCCGTAGAGAAGGAAGTCCGCACCCATCATCTGCACGATGAGGTTCGATGCCGCATCGCACACGCGGTATGCCTCTTTGTTGGCCTTCTTGCGATTTCGAAGCCAAGTCCATGATGATGGAGCATTGTGAGCACCAGAACCGGTGGGTAGGCCATAGACTGTCTTTGATACAAAAGTGAATGCGGCGGCAGAACCGGCTCCTGCACCCATCGCAGTTGTTGCTGTGTCGATGAGAGGCTTGGTCACGCCCAGTTCTCGGCTCAGCGGCAGAAGCCCTTTCTTGAGCTCCAGAGCGCCTTCATCCAAGATCAGTCTACGTCCTGCAATTGATGGGTCCTGTGGATTGAATGCAAGGATTATGGCACACTCGTGTTGAATCTCAGCAAGTGCTTGCATCTCCCCATCAGATGCAGATACGTTAATTGAATTGTATACCGCTCTATCTAGTAGCCCAACTTCCTCAGCGTAACGAAGTCCTGCAATTCGCACCATCGGTTCTGTGGAATCAATTAGGAATGGAGAATCTGTCACGTCTACTATAAGATCTATATACTTCTGCATGGCGACCTCCGATTCCGAGAAAATCTGTACCATTGAGGGGTTTCCCGTGATCCCGGCAAGCTCATCCTGTTTTCGAATCAACGCCTTGGCCGCTGCCGTGTCTATGATTCCGCGTTTGGCATTCTCAACAATCTTGTGACCGCTGTAGAATATCGTACCAATCAGAACAGTAGGGGTTTCTCCTGGAGTCCCGCCAATATTCACACCACCTACATTGTGGATGACCTGTTCTTTCTCAAACATGAACATCGTTACTACATCTCCTTTCCAACTAGTATAGTTCCAGATTCAATTGACCGGACTTCCACACCCACACTCGATGGGCGTACGCTTAGCACTGCATGTGAGTCCGATCCTGCAACAAGTGAGCTCCAGGGGTCATACGAAACACCGAATTCGGGAAGCAAGGCAACTGACCCGCCAATGCCTGCTGAACGTGTTCCCCCGGACCCCACTCTGAACTCCACCCACATGGCCTCCTCTGCATAAGGGCCGGGATTTCTAGCGTTCATCTCCTCCACACGACTTGCCATCTCTTGCGGGTTGGAAACATTCATCATGTTGATGAACTCAACTTGGTTTCGAAATCGCTCCACACCCTCAAGCGGCACGTTTTCTATGTATGGAATTGCTCCTGGAGAGTCTACTATCTTCCGAGAGTCTTCGTCCACTCCCTTTTCGTGGAGACAGGCTATTGAGGAACCAGTTCTATGACCTGGCACCTCCGGTCCGGCAAGAATGAAGAAACGTATGGATGGGTTAGATATCACATTTACAATGATACGCTCGATGCCAATATTCTCAGTCTTGCACGTGCCAATGATTGCATAATCAGCAGAGACCTCGATTTTCTTTCCGAGAGTGCAGATTGCCACGCATGATTTGGGATTACCGACTTCGAAGTCACCGGGGACAGGAGGCCAAGCATGCTCGTTTCTGGAGGTTCCCAAACGTCAGTCCCCCTACTCGAATGTGGGCGGTACAAACAACTGCCTATCCAATCCAAGGGCCATGTTCGCCTCTGCAACTGCTGATGCAATGGCATTCGCCATCAGAGCAACGGATGTGAATACCTCCTTGGTCCGGATCATAGATCCGTACATGATGCAGTCGGTTGCAAATAGCTGAGCAGCCACTGTCGAGGATACTACAGTAGCCATGTGTGTCGCCTCATCATCGAAGCCAGGTTGTTTGATGAACTTCCAAGCTGATGGCGCATTGTGAGGAGCAAGACATGTGGGAAGGCCAAGCTCCGACTTGATTGCCAGTATGGTCCGGTAGTCCAAGCCGTAACCCGCCCCCACAGGCATTGTCGCTGGATCTACGACCATCTTCTCGATACCCATATTCTCAGCCTCAGAAATCATCTTCTTGATGGTTTCCATGCGATCTGGAAGAGATGTTGCCCTTGGTGACCACCCCAAGACAACGGCCATATTCAGAGTACTACTCCGCAGGAGCTCGCTCTCTTCATCCTTCATCGAGAGATTGATTGAGTTGTAGATTGCTCGGTCTGCAAGGCCTGAATCACTGCAATACTCAATCGCTCGTTTTCTAGCCTTGGAGCCAGTTGACTCGAACATGAATGGGCCATCGTAGTTCTCTGCAAGCCATGAGAGGTGCCGCTCCATGGCCACACTGGTTCTCCCAAAGGCTTGTATGACAAGCGGGTTACCTGTCTTCTTGGCCATGGCGACTCCAGTGTCAATCCACTCCTTGGTCATCTCCTTATCGAAGAGCCCTTCTTTCGTACTCTCAACAAGAGGTTGGCCCTTGAAGAAGAGACCTCCGATCAGCACTGTGGGGTTCTCTCCCGGTTGGCCGCCTATCTTTACGCCTCCAAAATCGAATGTCTGCTGCTCTTTCTTGAATACGAACATCTAACATACCTCACTTCGGTCGAGGATGCAGACCAGTTCCTTTGACTAGCTCTGGTATGCTCTCCTCCCAGCCCACGCCCATTATGTGAACGCCGTTCACCCCTGGAATCTTCTTCACGGCCTCGATTGTTTCCTTTGCTATTCGAATGCCTTCTCCTCGTACTGAACTTCTTTTCTCTGGGCCTTTCAGACCAGCTCCCGCTTTCTCGAGCCGCTCTATGAATTCCTCAGATATCTTGATGCCAGGAATCCGCCGATTCATGAATGCTGCCATCTTAGGACCCTTCAGGGGAATGATTCCAGCTAGTACCTTGACATTGTAGCTACGGATGCCCTTCATGAACTCTTTGAGCCGAGATGTATCGTAAATTGCTTGAGTCTGGAAGAACTGTGCACCCGCATCTCGTTTCTTCTCAACACGCCACACATGCATTTCCAGTGGGTCAGCGTAGGGGTTGAATGTGGCGCCAAGGTAGTAGTCAGGAGTTCCCTCAAGCTCGTCCCCAGCGAGGTCGGTTCCACGCATCAAGTGACTTGCCAGACCCAGTGCCTGAATGGAGTCGAGATCATAGACCATCTTAGTCTGCGGGTGAGAACCCAGCAGTGTGTGGTCTCCAGTCATGAAGAGGATGTTCCTAACCCCCATGGCATACGCACCATAGAGCTCACTCTCGAACAGAATCCTATTCCGGTCTCGAGCTGACATCTGCATGACTGGCTCGGCCCCGGTTTCAAGCACGTAATGTGCACAAGTCATGCTGCTCATTGTGGGAATGCCGCGAACATTATCTGTGATGTTTATGGCATCGCAGTAGTCCATGACGAGGTGGGTGCGCTCGATTACAAGCTGGTGATTCGCTCCGTGAGGGGGACCTACCTCCCCTGTCACAACGAACTCACCGCGTTCAAGCAGGCTCTTCAAACGAGTTTCTACCAGCGTTCTGTTCTCCTCTAGATTGACCAGAAGGACAATCAACTAGCAGCAAATAATCTCTTTGGTGCCCCTAGCCGGTTTTTGAATCAACTAGATGGGATGCATCCGAGCACTCAACGCCGGGACTTGATGATGAGGAACAAGCTCACCATAATCACGGCAATAGACGCGACTGTGACTATGATTGCCAGATTCTCAAGGATTAGAGCGGCAATATCAAAACCGCCTCCAGATGGACGCTCCACTTTCACCCACACGGTATCACTGGCGGAATTGCCGGCTCCATCGTACACAACCAATGTGTAGTTGTAGATTCCTATTTCAAGACTAGTGAGATAGAAGGTCAGGTCAGAACCGTGCCAGTAACCAGAGAATATCAGAGTGGAGTTGCGATAGAGTTCGTAGCTGTAAGGTGAAGACGAATTGGCCTGCCAAGAAATAGTGCAATCGCCGTCCCCTTGCGTGAAAGTTATGTCAGCCGGACTTGAGAGCAAGACGGCGACCATATTGAAGTAACTTGGATTGGATTTCAGTTGAAGGAGACTGTCAGGAATGTACATCGTAATTACAAATGGGCCAGATGTGACCATGGGTTCAGCCAATGGGTCCGGATCCCACGAACTCCATCCTGAGGCGCCAATCTCTGAAAAGATGTGTTCAGGCAGTATCGGCGTGAGGAATATGGAATTCATCTCCCAGTATGAGAGGGGCCCAAACTCGATGACCGCTGTGGTTGATGTAGTACTGTAAGCTGTGAGAAGACCATCCAATCCGTCTCCGTAGGGGTTACCTGATCCATCCTTATAGAAGTTGAAAGTGAAAGCAACATCCTCAGCTGTTATCGCTGTGCCGTCAGTCCACTTAGCATTGTCGACCAGCTCGAATGTAAAGCGGGTTATTCCAGCGGGAACATCCGGATTGTCATCATTGGTTTCTGTGGTGAAAGACTCAGCAAGCCAAGGAATAAGTTCGCCAGTGGGACCACGACGCATCAGGCCGTCATACATGTTGCTGAGCGCGAGCGCTGTGTGCTCTGACGAGGTTGCCATGAAGTTGAATGTGTCGATACTCTCAGGAATACCAATATGAAGCCAGCCACCGAATGGACTGCCCTGTGAGCTCATCAAACGCGTTTGGTAGTTTGTCCACCAGCAAGGAACGCTGTCAACGATATCATCGACGAATCCCTCGAATTTATCCGTTCGGTAGGCTCCAAACTCGAAGTCGTTGTAGCAGACTATGATTGGACACTCATAGATCAGAATCTCCTGCATCTGATCTAGGGCATTCATGACTTCATCATGGTAGGGAGAGTTCAGAAGGTCATCTCGATGTGTGTCAAACGTGGCATTTGCGAAGTTCGCGTAGTTGATAAAATTTACATCTGCGTTATCCGACCAGAACTCGTAAGCCATCCATGTGACATCAAAGTCACCGAAGACCTTCCCAATAAACGCCATGTCGTAATCTTGGTGGTTATAGAGCTTGATCATAATCTCATAACCCTCCATGGGATGGACCACCACATCGATATGAAGAGCCTGCATCGCTGACTCGAAGGCCGCCCCAATTTCAATCGAAATACTCGAAGAAGCTGTTACATCAATAGTAATGTTGAAGGGATCCCCGTTTGGGGCATGCCGATAGGTTTCACCCCCGGGTATCGAGAAGTCTGCATTGTCAAGTAATTGGTTTGCATAGTCGATGTCAGACGCGTAGTAGTTGTAAGATAGATCTCCATCAATGCAATACGGGTTGGCCAGTGGAATGGGGGAATCTTGAGGAGTGGCCATACCCTCAAAGAGGTCCGTACAGATTGCTTGCTTGTCATATGCAAAAGCGATTGCTCTTCGCAGTGCAGTTATACTTAGCGGGTACTTGGCGGTGTTCAGAATCATGTGACCATACCCATTCCTGTCATACTTGGCAATCTCGATGTTGGCAGCCGTGTCGAGCGCTTGCAACTGCGTTGAATCATCCAGTTTTGCCTGAAGAATATCAATATCATTATCCTGAATCGCCTGCATCAAGGTCACCGTATTCGGGATTATGTCGTAGTTTATTCCGTCCAAGTACGGACCTTGCTCCAAGGCTGTTTCTCCTTGAGCTATTACTGGAAAAGGCGTAGCGCTCGAAATCAATAGGAGAACAGTTAGCACCAATAAGAACGTACTCAAAGAATTCTTTGATTTCATATCCGAAACGCACCCTCTGACTAGGACTGATTGGTGGACGAATCAACATAATAGGATTGCGCCGGCCAGAGATAGTATGAAAGCAAAAAAAAGGATACATATCAGGTTTCTTCATGAACGATGCTTCGCGGCCCCCTCGCGAGGCTCCAATCCTTCATCTCCCAAATCTTCTTGATATTGTCCAGCTTGTCCAGCTTCTTCAACCGGTCGTAGATGAGCTGCCACGCGCATTCTGTATCGGGGTCTCTCTCACACATACCGTCCATAGACCCTCCGCAAGGCCCATTTAGGAGACCCTTGGCACAGCGCGAAATCGGACAGATTCCGCCAGTGAGATGAAGAACACACTCGCCACACATCGAGCATCGTTCATCGTGGTGATACCGTTCGGGCATCACACCTAGGAACTTCGAATCAACTGCGGGAAAGGCCTCCTTCTCGGGAAGCAACTCAGTAACAGCCTGCGTGCCAACTCCACACGCTTGGATAAGAAAGGCATCTGCTTCCTCGATCATCTCCATGTTAGCATCAATCTCTTGCTTCAGTGCATTCGCATCACACATACCGCCCTCTACGAAGATATATCCGAGCACCTTCTTTCCATGTCCGGTGAGAAAGTCATCCATATCCTCAAGCTGGAGTATGCCCCCCACGTCACACATCTGCGCGCAGCCGGAGTCACCAAAAAGGACTATCTTCTCAAATGAGTCTAGCATCTCGAGAATATCGTCCAACGGTTTGAAATCCATGACAATCATGTGGCTCACCAAGTAACCTGAATCATTTGCGTTGGCACCGCTAAAAACTGTTTTCTCCCTGCAATTGCTAATCTTGCTCAATACGATGCAGGCGTGCCTCAGGGAGCCGCTTTGAGAGCTTCTGGATTGCTACATCATTTAGGATCGCTTGAACCACTACTTTGTTACCGGTGAAATCCTTGCTCTCAACGTAGCCGATCTCATGCAACCAAGAGAGTACCGACATTGTTGAGTCGTTGTATTCGAATTCGATGGAATAGCGATATATCTTGGGAAGAGATTCATCTATTGCTAGAAGCAAAGCATCAAGATTCGTTCCCTCCAAGCCCGAAACCGGAATAACTGTGCTATCTTCTTTTTCGAGGAGTTTGATCCTTGCAGTGATCTCATCGGGGCTCAGCAAGTCCACCTTATTCAATGCGATTATCCGGTGGATATCATTGACTTCGATGTCAATGAATGTGTCCAAACATGTGTGCAACTTGCGCATCATTTCTCGGGGAGCGTCAGACCCATCAATAACTAGAACAATTGTGCTGGCGTTAGAGAGCTCCAACAAGGTCGTATTAAATGCCCGAAGAAGAGGACGGGGTAAATCGCTGATGAAACCCACAGAGTCTGAGAGAACAACCTGTCGACCCGGGATGCTTAGTTCCCTCGCTTTGGTGGAAAGAGTAGTGAAGAGCTTATCAGCTATCTCAGCATTGGATCCAGTGAAAGCGTTGTGAAGAGTGCTCTTTCCAGCATTTGTATAGCCTGCTAGTGTCACTTCCAAGAAGCCTCTGTGAACTCTCCGCTTCCTCTTAAGACTTTGAGCCTCTGTGATCTTCCTCAACTTGACTTCAATCGCTGATACACGCCTTCTGATCTCCCTGATTCTCAGATTGAGAAGATCTTCACCCGCACCAACCTGTTCAGCAACCGGGCGGTCTCCAGTATGCTCTTGCTGGAGTCTCATCCTTATCTGATGACGCTCAAAAGGAAGCTCATAGCTCAGTCGCGCCTGTTCGACCATTA
>DAOVDG010000117.1 GCA_030669595.1 Candidatus Thorarchaeota archaeon | reverse complement strand
AAATTCTGGGTGCTTGCAAAGCAAGACGAAGAAGTTATGAGAAAACTCGTCAAATCGCAGGTTGTTGTCAGGTTTGACATAGAACAGCCGGAAATTCATGTGACCATGAATTTCAGAGACCCTGGCCCCGACGGCGAGATTGGCACAATGTCCTTTGATTCAGATGTTGAGCCTGAGATATCTGTATGGAGCACCTCTGAAACGACCAACAAGTTCTGGCAAGGCAAGCTGAACACGACCGTTGCCATGGCGAGAGGTCAGACTAAAATGAAGGGCTCTGTCGCCAAGGCTCTGGGGCTCCTTTCCAAGATTAAGCCGTTATTCAAGGTTTACCCTGAAGTATTGAAAGAAATGGGCCTGGACAACATGATTCTGTGATTCCTTCGTTGGAGGCTTTCGATTGGCCGGGCTTCGACCAGTGGACCGCCTTGAGGTCATTGTGCTAGTGGACAATACAATTGATTTCTCCTCAGGCGACTCCCGTAACGATGTGATGAGCCCCCGCCATTGGGCAAGCGAGTCTGACCTGTCGCACATGGTCATGGCTGGTCACGGGTTGAGTTTGCTGGTCAGAACCTACATTGATGATGTTAAGCACGAAATCCTGTACGATACCGGCGCCTCCGGAGAACTCCTGTCCCATAATTTAAGCGCAATGAATCTAGACTTAAAGGAGATAGAAGGCGTGGTTCTGTCTCACGGGCACTGGGATCACACCGGCGGTCTAATCCAGGCCATTTCAGACACAAGCAGGAGAGGTCTACCTATCTATGTCCACCCGCGGCTGTTCCACCCTAGAAGGGTTGTCTGGTCAACACCACTGGGAGAGCGGTTCAGGGAACTCGATCCGATTCCATCAATCAACGAGATCAAGAGCGCCGGAGGCAGACCAATACTGGAAACTGGCCCAGTCGGGATTGCCGAGAACACCCTGCTGTTGAGCGGTGAGATACCCAGAATTACTGGATATGAGAAAGGCATGCCTGGGCATAGAGCATTCATTGATGGTGAGTGGCAGGACGATGAAGCCATCCTAGATGATCGGTGTCTGATTGCCAATGTGAGAAAGAAAGGGCTGGTCGTAATGTCTGGCTGCAGTCATGCAGGGCTCATCAACATACTCAAGGAGGCAGTCCGTCTGACTGAGGAAACCCGAGTGCATGGCGTGGTTGGAGGTCTTCATCTCGTAGGCAAGAAAAATGAGCCTAGAATTATCCCAACCGTTAACGACCTGAAACCGTTTGACCTATCGATGCTTGTACCCACACACTGCACCGGTTGGAAGGCACAACATGCCATGGCTAGGGCGTTTCCCGACTCTTACGTGCAAGGGAGTGTAGGCAATCTCTACATCTTTGGCCAAGGCGCACTTACCTAAAGCTATAAAAGAAAAGATGTCACCACGCTTCAATATAGTTAACCTTAAGGGGCTAAAACAATGAGTGACACCGTTACAAAAGAAATGAGCATTGGCAAGATTGTCGCAAAGTATCCGGAAACAGCTGGTACCTTCATGGAGTGGGGCTTACACTGCTATGGCTGCGCTGTAGCTAGGTACGAAACCCTCGAGCAGGGTGCTGTAGCCCACGGGATTTCTGTAGATGACTTCGTTGTAGCTCTAAACAAGGTAGTAGAAACGAAAGAGTAGACCTTGAGATTGGAAAGAGTTAGGAATCAGCGGGTTTATTGCGTCCGTAAAGACGACCGGATTCCTCCTCGGTCATCTCGAAACTGTGTTCCGGTGTTGGGAAGTTGCCTTCCCTCACGTCTTTTGTATATTCTTGAACTGCGTCTGTTATGACCTGTCTAATATCGGCGTATTTTTTCACGAACTTGGGCTTGAAGTCCTTGAACAAACCTAGCATATCCCACAGTACAAGTACTTGCCCGTCGCAGTGAGGCCCAGCACCGATGCCAATTGTGGGTATCTCAACGGCTTCAGTGATCATTTTTGCAGTCTCTGACGGCACTAGTTCGATGACGAGCGAGAATGCCCCAGCCTTCTCAAGACGCTGAGCCTGTTCAACTAGAACCTCAGCTTGATCAGCAGTTCTACCTTGGACACGATATCCACCTAGCTCGAATATTGACTGAGGTGTGAGTCCTATGTGGCCCATCACGGGGATTCCCGCGTCAACAAGTGCTTCGACAATGGCCACTACATTGCCACCACCCTCAATCTTGACTGCCTCGGCTCCGCCTTCCTGCAGCATGCGGCTGCAGTTCTTGAGCGCCTGAAGAATGCTGACCTTGTAGGACATGAATGGCATGTCACCAACAATCAGACTCTTGGGTTTAGCGCGTGCAACCGCGGCACAATGATGGATGATGTCCGAGAGCGTGACTGGAATCGTACTCTCGTATCCAAGCAGAGCATTGCCAACCGAGTCACCAACGAGGATTATGTCCACACCGCACTCGCTGAGAATGCTAGCTGACGGGGCATCGTAAGCCGTGAGCATAACAATCCTCTTGCCCTTGCGCTTCATCTTCTTGAGGGAGTAAGTGGTCTTTCTTGCCAAAACATTCGCCACCGTTTCAGGAGCCATTCGTCTATTTATAGAGTCCCTTCGAAAAACATATCCCACTATATACATGCATGGGGAGTTCCAAGTTCTTCGGCTTCTCTCACAGTTCCTTGCCATGAGACCTTAGGTGCCTTTTGTACAGTTCCATGCCAATAATCGCAGGCGCTGCGAATAGCGCGCAGATCAGCCAATCATAACCTGTGAGGGGCATGAAGTAAAAGTTCAGCTCGTATTCCGAAAGGAGCTCTTGAGCCAGCGGCCAATACATCAAGAGATAGTGAGCTAGGTAGATTAGACCTAGTAGGGGAACATACCTGATGGTGCCAGGCTCTCGAAGACTCTTGGTTAACGGCATGTTTATTCTTCGAATGCTAAAAACCATGATACTCTCAACGAATAGAATAACCGTCAGCATCATGATTGTGGCCTTCATCGGAGCAGCATTCAGACCAACCATGCGGTCTGCGTAGAAGCCCCCGATGTTCTCAGGGTAGATTTCAATAACGCCGAGCCAGCCCGTGAGGGTCAGGGCGTAGATTCCTGCGGCGCCAATAACCATCAGCAATACGTTGATGGCCATGTACTTTGCGATACCCTTAGTGATAATCTCCTCGCTGTCTCGCGGCTTATCTTCCATGGCGCGGGGCGATATCTTGTCAAATACGAGAGCTAAGCCGGGGAACGAATGAGTGGTGACTACGAGATACATGCCTTGCCACGTAGAAAGAAACTCGATGGCGTCAGGAAGAATTGAGGGGAGGAGGAAGAGTGCTCCAAAAAATACGATGCTCTCAAAAAGGTTGATGGCGACATAGAAGTAAACCATGGTTCGTATCTTGTTGAAAAGGCCTCGGCCTTCATGGACACCCGTAACAATGGATGCGAAGCTGTCGTCGGTAATCACCATGTCAGCCGCTTCTTTTGCCACATCGGTCCCAGTGATGCCCATGGCTATCCCCGTATCGCTCATGGCTAATGCCAGTGCGTCGTTAACGCCGTCGCCAGTCATGGCCACTACTTTGTCCTGGTCCTGATACCTCTCAACAATTATCTGCTTGTGTTCAGGGTTGACTCTTGCAAACACATTGACTCTAGCAAAGTCCGCTTCATTGAGATCCCCAATCTCATGGCCCTCAATCGCAAGGGAGTTTGAATTGAAGACATTCAAGCCCTCAGCAATAGTCTTTGCTGTGGCAGCAGCATCGCCTGTAATCATAATCACGTTTATTCCTGCACTATGACACTCATTCACAGATTCCTTCACGCCAGTTCTAGGCGGATCAACAATGCTTGCAAAGCCCAGATACATGAGGTCGCTCTCAACCAGATCTCTTGCATTCTCAGTAGTAGGTAAGGAGTGCATGTTCTTGTATGCTAAGGAGATAACGCGATATCCCTCCGAAGCGAACTTATCAGTCATCGCCTGTATCTTCGAGGCCTTCGCTTTGGTAAGCCTAGCCGCGTCAGTATCACTATTGACCATGGAACACTTGGAAAGCAGAACCTCCGTTGCGCCCTTGGCGAAGACGATGAACTTGTTGCCATCCTTGCAGACTTTTGACATTCGCTTAAGCTCTGATTCGAAGGGAAACTCCGTTACTACCTCGTAATTCTTTCTAACCTTCGCCTCATTAAGCCCGCTCTTCCTGAATAGGTTCAACAACGCAGCATCCGTTGGGTCTCCTAGAGGGGTCCAAGTGATTCCTTGACCTGCAATCTTCTTCTCAATAATCTCCGAGTCGTTGTTTATCCCTCCACAGACAATCAAGCGAGTCAAACCTTTGTTGCGGGAAACATCCTTGACACGTTTGCCCGCCCCCTCATTTGTAGAATTAATGTCGATTGATTCCGGTACGCGATAGATGTCGCCCTCTGGATGATATCCAGCCCCAGTGACTGAATAGAGGTTGTGCGTGTCCCAGATGTATGTCACTGTCATCTCATTACGAGTCAGGGTGCCAGTCTTATCTGAGCAGATAACGCTAACCCGCCCCAGGCTCTCGACTGCTGAGAGGTCTCTAATTATCACCCCTTTCTTCGCCATTGCCAAGACGCCAGTGAGAAGAACTATTGTCGTCAAAAGCGGGATGTTAATCGGCATTATCGTCATTGCTTTGGTGATTCCGTCGCTGAGGACATCTGCGATGGCGCCCATGTCTTGAACAATCGGTTCACCGCTCATGAGCGGGCTGATAATTGCCACCCAAGCTACAGAGATTGCCATGAGAAAAATGGCTGCAATCCCCAAGTACTTTGCAAGAAGGTTCACTTTCTTGCGCAATGGGATATCCCCGGTATTCAGAACCTGCAGCTCACTCTGAATCTTCCCAATCTCTGTGAGTGCTCCGGTCGTCGTAGTTACTACTGTGGCAGTCCCTGTCGAAACATACGTGCCGAGGAAGACCATATTTCGCATGTCGGTCAGTGGAACGTCATCCCTTACCGCCAAGCGCGCATCCTTGTCTGAAGGAACGCTCTCACCAGTGAGTGACGCTTCGTTTGCTGTAAGGTTTGCAGACGAGATCAGTCTGCCATCCGCAGGAATTCTATCGCCCTGTTCCAAGATGTATACATCTCCGGGAACCAGTTCCGTCGGGTCGACACTTAGCTCGGAACCATTTCGAATAACTCGAGCCTCCCCAGCAGATAGTCGCTCCAGCGATTCGAGCTTCTTCTGAGCGCGGAACTGCTGAAATATCGCGACAATGCAATTGACACTGACTATACCGAGCCACATCATCGCCTGCCCCATCTGATTCCCTGGTCCAGGGAACAGTAGAGCCAGCGCGACTAAGGCAAATGAACTCAAGAGGTAGATGGTGATTAGCCAATTGAAGATGGGAGCAAGATAGACTTGCCAGAATGAACCCTTAACTTTCTGAATAACGTTGCGACCATATCTATCTCGACGTGTCTTGATCTCATCATCCGCAAGGCCCTTCTCAGGCGCAACTGAAAGAGATTCAAAAACCTCCTCAATGGGCATTGAGTGAAACCTCTGAGGCTCAGCAGAACTGCTCGGGATGGCGTCGCTTGCGGACATGGGGGCACCTCTTAAGGTCGTAAAGGAACGGAGGCGCTAGCATAGATAAATGAACTTGTAATTGACACGTTAGCTGGCCCCGGACGTACGAACCGAAGTGCCATGTCTTTTGAATGTTTTCAAGATTGCCAAAGATGAATGCAAGAGCCAATGTCGTGGTCGATAAGTTCATCAGATGTTATGTTTCAGAAATCACGCCGCACACGGCCCTAACACCGGGGTGTCAATCATGTCATACTATTGGGAGTCAGATATTGGTTCAAATGAGCCATCCTCATCGTCAGGAACTAAAATCCTGGCCGTGATAATTGTCCTCATGCTTGTCATCGCAGGAGGATTGATCGTTATCTTTCGCATGAATCCGCTGGTGACGCCACCCAGCGGAGTAAGAGTGGCAGTTCTCGACACTGGAATCGATATCGATCTCACTCTACAGGGGCGGGTTGCTTCTCAGAAGAGCTTCATAACGGTAGAGAATGGCTATGATGTGAATGATGATTCAACCAGCGATTCAAAACCCGACGGCATA
>DAOVDG010000083.1 GCA_030669595.1 Candidatus Thorarchaeota archaeon | reverse complement strand
GAAATGGCTAGGCAGAAACGACTAGCACTCTTGCTTCACCCGTTCAGAAGGGACTTGTATCAAGTCCTCTGTGAGAATCCCGGCACCTATCTTCTTGAGCTCGTGGACATGTTGGAGTCGCCTCTTGGAACTCTGACCTGGCACCTTAGGATTTTGGAACGAGAGGGCCTTGTCAAGTCAATTAAGTTCGCTGGCAAGAGACTCTACTTCCCGAAGATGCTCAGGTCGCAAGAGGCAGAGATGGCATATCTCACCATGCGGAGTGATACAGCCCAGAAAATCTTCGCCTTCGTTGTGAATAATCCCGGTTGCTATCAGGAGCAAATGGCAGAGGCCTTGGGTGTTCATCATGACACGGTCCGGTGGCATGTTTCACGCATGGAAGTAGTAGGCCTTGTTAGAGTTGTGAAAGAGGGACGCAAGAAACGTCATCATCTGGCCCAGCTTGGGCAAGCTCTGATGACGGGAAGCCTCAACATGATAACTGAAACTTTTGTTTTGTTCCTCATGGAAAAGCTCGAAGATGGATGCTTGAACCCGGAAGTGCGAGAGAAGACTACTGATCGAGTCACAATCCGTATTGATTGTCCAGAGCGTGGTAAGGATTGCTTCCTCACTATCAACCTGAAGGAATGGCAGTTCGAAACCTTCCAGGACGAGGAGCCCGACACAGCGATTGACGCTGAAGGGGCACAGATTGAGAGTACCTAAGGGTATGATAACAGGATTTCTCTCACGCGTTGGCATAGCTCACCTGAGTCAGAACCGTGACAGGCAACCAGCAGCAATCGCTTGTCGTCCACTTTTGCCACTAAGAGGTCAGTCATTTCAGAGCTTACAATGATAGCGTCTGTGTGGTCCGAAAATGTCAAACCATTGGCAAACATGGAGCTGGCAAGTGCAGCAACCTCTACATGATTTTCAAATCCAACTGCTCCAAGCGGAAGGCCGTCCATGGTTAGAAGAATCGCTTGGCTCACTTCTGGCACAGCCTTAACGATTTTACCTAGGATGCCCTCACCACCATAATCAAAGCTTGCCCCCATCAGGAGTTGAATACGTGTTGCTATGGACTGGAAAGCAGGAATTATTTCACTTACATCAAGGTTGGCATCAGCGCCTCTGGACAGTACGGCCGTCAACTGATACTGAGGCTGCAATACAGTTAGAACCTGTTCAATCCTCGTGGACTGCAGCATGACTGTTGGCTTACCTTTGTTGATATGACTCAGAGTAGTGGAACCGGCCCATTGCAAGGCGGCTGACACAGTTGCCAGCAATCGCGGGTCCTTATCCTCAGCCTTGGAAACGGATGCAACAACCACACCCTCCTGGGTGGAGAGCACTACCTGTCTTACTGACTGATGGATGTTCAATGCATCCTCGAGGAGGTTTGCAACCTCACTTAACGTGTTCGCGGCCACTATTAGAAGCAGCTCCCTTCATTATTTTGTCCATACACATTCCCATTATAAATAGCTCATGTTTCTGAAACTGAATCCCTGTCAATGCCCAGCGTTCTGTCGAATCGGATTTCAATGAGCAACAAGTTTAAATCCGCCCCACGGGCGGTGGTTTATCAATGCCTATGGAGGTAGAAATGTGAGCTCAAGAGTGAGCCTTCTGACATCTTTAGTAATCATAGTAATCGTGTTTGGAGCGGTAGGCGGAATCCTCTTGATTTCAAACCCCTTCGAACCGAATAGTGTTGTGCTAGTTGGTCTAGCCCCTGGTAGAGGTGATATGAGCGTAATAGACAATGCATGGGAAGGCATGCGTGATATTGCACACTATATCGCGTTGGACATTACGGTGCCCGACGAGTTTCCCGAGACCGCTGCTGAAGCACGTGTCTTATTGGAGGGATATGCTGCAACTGGTCGTTATGAACTCATCGTGGTTCTGGGTGATGAGTTGGCCGCTACAGTGGAAACTGTGGCTGAGGCTTTTCCGACACAGAGATTCGCTCTCGTAGGTGGTCAGGCAGATGCTGATAACATAGTATCGGCGACATTCGCAATTGAAGAGGCAGCCTTTCTCGGAGGAGTTCTTGCTGCGTTTCTCGCTGCAAATGATGAAGATAGGCAGAATATCGGGATAATTCAGGCAGTCAGCGGCGACCCTAATATCGAGGCAATGGTTGATGGTTTCCTGATGGGTGTAGAAGCTGCCAATTCAACGTACGATCTTAACGTTTCACTCATCGATATCTGGACTATAAACAGCTACAACAACAGTGCGCTCGCAAGAACCTATGTCAGCAGTGCGTTTACTGTACACCATGCAAGCATACTCTTCACTCCTGTGAGAGCCAGCATGCCAGGTGTACGCCTTGGGATGGAAGACGCCAACCAAAGTCTCCTGTTCTGGCAGAACAGGATGCCTCTCGTGATTGCAGCAGAGATGAATCTGGACTACTACGGATTACCCAATCCGGACATCACCTTTGGCCGATCTTGGATTGCTACAAGCGTCATTCCGAGAAGCGACTTCGTAATCTACGATTTTGTCAATTCGACCCTGTGGGAGGAGTTTCCAGGAGGAATCCACACCCATTACAATTTAGAAACGGGGTATGTTAACATCACGGATTTACAGTTCAGCAACACGTACATTATGGAATCGTGGATTAATGCCACCAAGGACTACCGAGCTAGCATAATCAATGGAACAATCACATTCCCATAAGATATTCATAGGCTTCAGTTGGGGGCATTTGCCCCCGCAACTCCTTTTTTCTTCCTTCTGGCTGGTGGCTAATCATGAAAGCTGTAGATATCGTAACGCTCTGTCTGCAAGGGGAAATGCTCAAGAATCTCAAACGAACTGGATGGGCACTTGCGGGAGTCCAGGACTCCAATGGTGAATCTGTCGCGTCACATGCGTGGGGGACTGCCCACATTTCGCTGCTCCTAGCCGAATGTGTCAGGAGTGATGGAAAAGAGGTTGACCTGGCGCGAGTGCTAGCGATGGCGATTGTGCACGACTTGCCTGAAGCACTGATGTCAGACATACCGAAAATAGCATTGCAGCTGGGCGGCGAATCAATGAAGAGCGGCAAGCAAGATGCAGAAAGAAAAGCGCTCGACATTATGATGAAGCCGCTTGGAATGACCGGAGACAGGATTCAGTCTATCTGGGAAGAGTTTAACACATCTGACAGTATCGAGGCACAGATTGTTAGAGCTTCAGATACATTTGACATGCTTGTTCACGCACTTGCAATGGAGATGAACGGCGTGTCTCCAAAGATGCTCCATCCATTCGTTGTATCGAGTCAAAGCACAATTGATTCATTCAGTGTGCCTATATTTGATGATGTCTACGCGATTTTATTGAACGAGCATGAAGCGAATGCACAGAGGATGGGCATCAATCTCGATTCCTAACTGGAAACCTAATTAGGCAGAGACTGAAACCCAACGGGATCTTCAGGGGTTTCATCATACAAATCCTGTCGCAAGGTGGCTGCAAGAAGACGTGCAACTCGAATGGGCTCGGGTACTCTCCCATCCAGTGTGAAGAGATCCACGAGTCGCTGAGCCTTTTCCAAGCTCATTCCGATGTTATTGATGTAGACTGAATAGCCACTTCTCAACGGAACAAGAGTTCGCTCTCCGGCCCGCTCCAACACCGCAAGGCGATCCTCCCATTCAGATGGAAAGTATTCGCGGAGGTATTTCTCGATGCCTTCTGACGAGTGGTAGGTCACACAGGCGATGGGCACACCTGTGTTCTCATGCAATGAAACGAGGTCGATGATGTTGAACCACGATATGGCGCTACCGCCCAGCATCCAGGCACGTATGTCGCTCCGGCGAAGGCGATGATACATCGAGATGAGCTCGTCAGTCGAATCGGTCCCGCCAACGGTTGGACGGCATACTCCAGTCCCATCAATTCGAATATCGCCACGCATCACAATCCCTGCAACCACGCCCTTCTTGTCGGACTTCCTAAAGCTCTCAGCAACACCCAGCACGCGTGTTCCCCGCTTCCAAGAGGATGTATCCTTTGAAGAATCGAGCGCTTCGATTCTGTGTGTTTGGTTCATCTTGCCTCACATCTGTGATACTTGTTGCTTTCATTTGCGTGTTTCTATGTCCTGCAGGGCCGATGGAATGATGGGCCTACGAGCATATATCCCGAGCAGGGTGTACTTGTGTGGGTGTAGCGGGCTATGCTAGATTCTGCGAGCGCATAATGAACCATTCGAACTTAAATTGAAATTCCTGGAGCCCCTATCTGCGGGCAAAACTCCCTCCTAATCAATCCGAGAATCCCCCCCGTGATAGATTTATTAATGGCGCTTAAGTACGGTGATTTTATACTTAGAACTAGGGATGTGAGCGTGGCCACCATGTTCGATATGAACTTCGAACAGATTCAAGGAAAAATTAAGGAGATTATGGAAGAGGCCACACAGACCGCTGCAGGAATCAAGGCAGCAATACTCCTATCGAAAGAGGGTTTGCCTATCGCATCAGCACTGCCGGCTGGTCTAGAGGAAGCTGAGATTGCGGCTATGGCAGCATCGATTCTGGGTGTGGCAGACTTGGCGGCTGAGAGGATGGACCAAGGGATTCTAGAAGAAGTGTTGATGACTAATGAGAAGGGCTTGGTTATCATGAGGAGCGCGGGCGAGAAGGCCATTCTAGTACTTGCTGCTTCCAAGAATGTCAAGACTGGGCTTCTCGTGTATGCCGCCAGGACAGCAAGCGAGAAGATTGCGCCGCTTCTTTAGATTACAGCATTCCAACAAGCCACAGATGACTCGCATCCAAATGCTTATCTCTGCTCCAAAGCAGCCACTTGAGAGGTCGCACGCTTGGCTATCACTGACCCAGACATCTATGAGATGGATGAGTACCGAGGTATCGATATTTTCGTACCCGGGGCACTAGTTGAACGAGAGGTGGATGGGAATAGGCTCTTCCGTGTTCTGCTTCTCACAGGTGCCGGTTTCGCACTAGTGATAGCAATCACGTTCGTAATGACGATTTTCCTAGTTGCGGCAGGGCTTATTACAATTGACATCGTCAGCTTCGCGCCCAAGTTCGCCCCTTGGGCTTTCTTGATACTCAGTATCGCATCGCTAGGTTTCATCGTGCCGCCAATCTTTGATGCAAGGAGAAGGGATATGCCCCTAGGAGACATAGGGATTAAATCAGATTCCCCAGTTATCGACGTATTATGGGGACTTCTCATTGGCGGGGTCATGTTAGGGCTGAACTTAATCGTTTCATACATAATCAATACGACAATCGGAATCCCTGATGATGGTACCAGCAATATGTTCCATGCATCAGACCCAATGGAATTGGTGGCCTGGGTCGGCGTGATGTTTGTAGTCGTTGGATTCACTGAGGAACTACTATTCAGGGGATTCCTTCAACGCAGGATGGAGATATACTTTAGATCAAAGAACAAGAACTATCGGTTTTGGGCCCTAGTTATAACGTCATTCATCTTCGCAGCATTTCATTTGGATATTATTGGAATTCCCGTTAGATTCATGCTTGGCGTTTTCCTGGGATATCTTGCACAGAAGAGGAGCTACTCAATCCTCGGTCCCACTATTGCGCATGGCTTTAACAACGCGGCTGTTGTAATCCTGATCAACATGGGATTCTGATAGCAACTCATCTAATGAGCACGATTCCAGAAAGAAACAGCTTGGGAGAGGACTAGCCGAGCCAGTCCTACTCCCGTGCATTATGAACTTGCTGCTACTAGGCAGCTTCTTGCCAGTATCTGCAGGATCCTAGTTCTCATACTTGAATGCGCACTTGACATTCGCTCTGTATTTCACAATCTTATTGTCCACGACCTTGCATGTGAAGTGGACAACGTCCAATCCCACGATACCGCGCAGAGTCTTGGCGGCTTGATCCAAAGCACTCTTTGCTGCGTCTTCCCAGCTCGTTTCGCTCTCTCCAAGCAACTCGATTATTTTAACAACTGTCATTTTTTTACCTCCAAATGGATTGAAGTCTTGATGGCTCGGTCCGCTTAAGGATATTTTCCATAATCGAGTAGAATTCGAGCGATTTCGTGAGCATCAGGCGAGCGACTTACGCTTCGAGAAGACAATCCAAGCAAATATCATCATTCCTATTGAAACGGCAAGAATCCTTGTAATCTCAATGCTAAAGATCATGATGTCGACACCCTTGAATGCGGTGTCGAATATCATTACTCGGCCTAAGTTCAAAGGCCAATACTCATCGACAATCCCCACATCCATGAAGCCCGTGCCCACGATGAACGAACTGAATAACAGAAATAGGAATGATTGATTCGCTTGAAGTCGCGTTGTGACAATCGTGGATATGAAGACACCTAGCGATGAGCCTGAGAAGGACATCAGTGCGAGAACAATGTTCAACGTGAGATAGTCTGTGTTAGGGACAATCCCGAATAGCCCCATCCAAAGCACCAAGATGAACTGAGCTTGGATCATGCCAACGATGAAATAGCTAATGACTTTGGCGATGATTGCCTCCATCTTTGTGACGGGTGTTAGGAGCATTCTACTTAGTGGAACATCGCCAACAATCGCTTGAGCTGCAGTAGCTGATGTCGCGATAAATATGCTGAAAACTAAGAGGAATACTCCAAAGGTCGCGGCAAAGTAGTTGCCTGAGGGCTCCCACTCTCTCACCTGATTCATGCGCACTTCGTGGCTAATCCAGCCATGATCATTCCTGAACTGGATAACCACATCATTAAATGCAGAGAACACTGCCGCTTGACTATCAAAGTCCGTGCTGCTTATGTGAACCTCAACAAACGACGGTATGTTGTTAGTAATATTGCCCTCGAAACCGTAAGGAATGACTGCATAGGCGTCCACTGTGTCCTGATAGAGAGCCAACAGAGCCTCCTCTTCGGTGTCATACAATATGATGATGAAGTCAGGGCTATTCTGCAGATACCACGTGAAGTTTTCCGAGAGGTCTTGGCCTGGATAGGTTCCGGTAGGATCATCATCCACAAGTCCGACTATCAGGGCATCTTCGCTCTTGCCCTCGGAGTTAGGGGGGGGGGTCAAGCTCCTCTGTTCAAGCGCTAACCACATCGTGCCCATGATCATACCGGGAAGCACGAAGATGAGAAGCAGGGCGTACCGGTCATTCTGTATGAGCCTGATCTCCTTAAGAAACATGGACCAAATGCGCCATAGTTTCGTGTTCTTCTTCGTTCCCGCCAATGACAACGAATGTCACTCCTTCGATAGTGTTCGTACTTCTGCTAGCCTTTTATGCGTTTTTGGCATTCCACTTGTTCCGACAAGACCTAACACATCTGCACACATCAGAAGATAGAGTACCATTGGACCAGTATCCCCCCAAGAACGAGATTTCTCAATGACCTCATTCCTTGTCATTCGTGTGCCATGTTGGTAAAGATTTCCTAGCAGATTCTGTATGCCCAAATCCCCGTATGGAAACACAGTGAAATCACCAAGACCGGCAATCATGAGAGTCTGCACGGTCCATTCGCCCACGCCACGAATCGAAGTCAAGGTGTCCATGATTTCTTCATGAGAACATCCTAGGAGTCCTTCAAGGTCAACCTCTTCGGATACATCCAAGGAGGCGATTTTAGCAATGTAGCTGGCCTTGTAACCAAGTCCAAGAGTACGGAGGGACTCCTCACCAGAGTTGAACAATTGTGAGGAAGTGGGAAAGGGATAGAGCTTGCGGTCATCCAGTTCGTGCGCACAGGCTAGTTCAAGAACGAGTCTTTTCGTTAGCACATTCGCAGCTCTGTAAGAAACCTGTTGCTGGATGATCGATTTAATCAAACCCTCAAACAGACTGTTTGCCACGTAGGGTCGAATGCCTGCTACCGATGGAGCGATATCCGAAATGATAGGGTCATCCTGCATTGCGGCGAGCGCGTCACTAACATTTACCTTAAGTCCAAGAACCCAGCGAATTTTATTTCGGATCTGCGCTCTGCTGAGACTGGCTGACTCAGCTAGAACCTTCAGTATGGCGCCTGGTCGAGGCTGGCTAACAAGAACCCCTGCAGATTCATCGCCAAAGGTAAATACTCGCCCCACGCCTTGCTTCCAAGTCATCTCAGGGACGGGTTGAACATCAGGGAATATCCAAGAATGGACCGAAGAAACTAGATCATAGCCCGCAGGTACTCGAAGTGTCAGCTTCATGTTAGAATATCCACTCTTGATAGGTCACCGAGTTGGGTCTGAGTATTGGCAGAGACTGAAAAAGGGATTGGCTCCCGAGTAACTGCCCGAAGCTCAGACAACGTCAGCATTATATCAGGATAAGCGAGAATTTCAGAGGAGGCCCAGAGTTGACTCAAATCCCACAGCATCATCCAATGGTGAGGGGAACCAGGTATGGCCTGGTGATTCTTGCCACCGCATTTCTCAACATCGGACTCTTCCCAATAACATACATACTGACACCTCTCATCGCGGGAATCGTATGTGGGTTTCTAGTCGAATCTACGAAGAGGGGTGTATTGGGTGGTTATCTGGGCGCATTCATAGCCTTTGTACCCCTTGAGATTCTGACAGCACCTAGACTGATGGACTATCTTGTACAGAGTGGAATTTTGACAATGGCAGAGATCCAAGAGATGATTCTGGCGTTCTATCTTCTTTTGATACTCGCCGCATCTCTTATCTCCGTTCTTGGCGCAACAGGGGGACTGCTTGGGTCCAAGTTGAAACGCAGATACGTTAAGGATTCAGGTAATGGATGCAACTTCAGGTATCCACAACAATAGTGCCCGGCGTGAAATCAGCGTGTGGGCCTACTGTGGTACGTCTGAGCGGATTGCCAAACAACACCCATTCTACGGTCGAAACGGCCTGACTGGATTCTAGCTCATTTGACTTGCCGTTCCTGATGTTGTCTATCTCGCGTTTGTATTTTGCATCTAGATGCTCATGCAATGCACAGTCCACTTGTGTCTTGACCTGTCCAATGAGGTCATACGTGTCCAAAAGGTCAAGAAAGCCGTACTTCCAACCATCGCTAAAGGCACAGTCCTTCCAGTTCTCAAAGGACTCGGTGTTATTCATCGTGTCCAGAGTTGCTCCTATGTAGCACGCACATTGTTTCAGGAAAGCTTTGAGCAGGGGACCCTCTTGCGCAGTACTGCATGCTTCCGAGTAGATTACAGGATACCCCTGGAATTTGATGGCCGATACTTGCTCAGCACTCAATATCACAGAGTTATGAGATACCCATTTCTCAGGGGTGCCATGAATGCGGTTTGTAAAGACGCCATCGGAGAATTGTAAAATGAACTCAGTGACTTCAAGCAGCTTCGCATCTTCTGGTGTGAATCGTGCCAGAATCTCCACATCAAAGCCCAGGTCGACTAAACTCTTGACATGGCGCATTGAACGACCGGGCTGAGAGTCAAAGACAATAGCTATATTGCTGTCAATGATTATGGGGTCAATATGAGATAGGATAGTGTCAGGCGGACCAAATACCCTACCTACTGGAGAGTCTGGGGTTCCATCCCCAGTTGTGTCTTGTAGAAAAAAATCAGTGACACCGAACACTCCTTGGTATGATAGTGGCGTTGCTGGCAACTGCTTATTGCTGCCTAGAAGCAGAATCCCGGCGTGTTTGCCGGGCTCAAAGTTCTTCCTGATTGCTTTATGTGTAGAAACCCAGGAAGATTCAGTTTCAGAAACGAAGTCAGCCCCTATTTCACGTGCCTTGTTCTTGTAGAGCGCAGTGTTTTCTTTGCCAACCTTGCCGCAAACAATCAGCAGCTTTCTCAGAACCTCTCGAGAAGTCCGGCCAACCTCGAACGAAAGGTCACGGCCAGTCATCTTGCCCACTGATGCCTTTCGAATTCCATTAATGGCTCCCGTGTCAGACTTCCGGATGACGTTCATGTAGAATCAATTGGGAAACAGCAGCGAAAGTGATAATACAGTTTCTGCTGCATCATCCAATTCCACC
>DAOVDG010000156.1 GCA_030669595.1 Candidatus Thorarchaeota archaeon | reverse complement strand
AGTGATTGGATCCCTGAAATTCCTGCCGCTGTGAGCTCTTGAGCTCTAACCGGGATATCCACGAAGTTGTGATAGTAGATAAGTACGCCGCCCTTGTCTATGACGGAGAGACGAATCAGATGCGTCCTCCAGTCGAATTCCTCCATAGCTGGAGAACTAACCATCACGTACCCAAAGATTGCCAATCCAATAACATACAGTGCAATTCCAGATAGGTAAACTGACTGATGGAAGTTGTAGTAAACGAAGTCGCTTCGCCCCAAAAACCCTACAATGGCCAAAAGAAAACCAGTAGTCATGCGAGTCGTATCTTTTCTCACATCGCCAGTTGTACCGCTTCTTGTGTAAATGACGAACAACACGAAACCGATGATGGTGACCAGAGACATTGCGAAGGCCAGATACACTATGAGGCTACGTGGGAACACAATAGTCAGAGCGGCAGAAAGGATTCCACATATTGAGAAAACATGGCCAGTGCGATAGGGCCACACCCGCTCCATGGCAAAGAAGAATGCAACCAACGCCAATGTCATTGCCATGTATCCCGTCTTTGCCCAGAATGTGTGTACGGGTTCAGTATTGAAGTAGAAGTCTCCAATCACAAACAGGAGCGTATTCAAAGACATTCCTGCAAGGAATATCCCCCACACAAGCCTAATGTCTAGTAGAGTTCTCTTCGAGTCTTTGATCCATCGTCCGATTAGCACTGCAGCGAAAAGCAAGGTGTAGAAGATAACGCCAAAGTTCAGCACTAGGATGACATCGCGCACCAAGCCGCTGGATTCGAAGACGGGCATTGTTTATTCAATCCTCCACGAGAGATGAAGGATGCATTGGCGTGGCATCGAATCTTATTAGTACATCTTGGATGGCTGCGTACACAAAGCATCAAGAATTGCCCGGTCTTGGTTTGATCATCGCAACGACATTGAGAATCCATTCCTTGCTCTCTTTTTCTTGTGCAGAGTCTTTCTTTCGTATCCAGCCGCGAAACATGTGCTTGGACACGAGCTCATCCGAGAGGCCTTTCACTAGGGGTCCGAAGTATCTCTTCTCGATGTGTTTCTCCACTCTCTGGTACACGCTCTTTGCCCAACCGAGAATGAAGACTGCCACGCGATGAGAATGCATCGAAGATGCGTGGGCTGCAACGAACTCAGACACCGACTTCATTGGTCTCTCAAAGTAGATAGGAGACCCAATGACAAGTAAATCGTGGTTAAGGGCCTCAATTTCCTTTGGGCCGCCAGTAACAACCTTGGTCCCTTCGAGTTCCTCAAGAGCTTCAACCATCCATTGTACAATCTGTCTTGTTGCCCCTCTCTTGCTATCAAAGACAATGCACACTCTCAAGATACAACCATCCAGTCTTACCTTGCAGTCACTCCGGCTTCTTTGAGTATATACAGGTTTCTTGACGTTACGTGAAACCGACGGTTTAATACTGGGAAAGATTGTTCGGCCCTCGTGATTGCCATGCCCGAAGGTGACGCACTTCTTGTTGTTGAGAATCTAAGGGCATACCATACCTCAAAAAGAGGAATCGTTAGAGCGGTTGATGATGTATCCTTTGAGATTAGAAAGGGAGAGTGCGTCGGGTTGCTCGGTGAATCAGGCTGCGGCAAGAGTAGCATGGCCTTGGCAATAATGGGCCTTTTCGAGAGAGTTGCACGGTTTGCAGCAGGGAGCTCAAACATTCCCGGACTGCGCAAGCAGTTCGACAAACGCATCCAGGAGGAGGAAGAACGGCCGGGGGTTCATGGGCACGTATACTTCAAGGACGTCCAGCTGACGGGGCTGCCTGAAGAGGAGTTCGCGGAGATACGAGGTTCCCAGATATCGATGATACCCCAAGGCCTTGCCCATGCACTGAATCCTCAGTTCAGCATCGGAATGCAGACCGGAGAACCCGTGGAGATTCATGAAGGCAATTTCAAACTAATACAGCTGAAGAGGAAGGTCCTCGAGTTCCTTGACCTGGTGAAGCTTGCTGATTCTGATACTCGTTTTGTAATGGATCCAAGTTGTTTCAGCGGAGGAGAAGCGCAGCGCATACTCATAGCAATGTCTCTCATAGCTGGACCATGTTTGGTCATAGCAGACGAACCAACATCCGCTCTCGACGTGACAATCCAGCGACAGATTCTGGATGTGCTCCGAATGGTTCGTGACGAGTTTGATATTTCGTTGCTTCTGATAAGTCATGATGCAGGGGTTGTCGCCGAACTGTCCGACAGAGTAGCTGTGATGTACGCCGGGAAGTTCGTGGAGCTAGGTCCCGCGGTCCAGATGTTCCACAAACCGGGTCACCCCTACACTATGGGGCTCATGTCAAGTTTTCCTACAATCGCCATGATGAGAATGGCTGCTGGGGGCAAACGTCCTACTCTACGAGGGATTCCCGGAAACCCGCCCGATCCGACCAGACTCCCTGAGGGCTGTCCCTTTCATCCAAGGTGCAGTTTTGCCATCGACATCTGCAAGGAGCAGATACCCGAGTACCGTGAAGTCGAAACCGACCATTGGATTCGCTGTCATCGCTGGGGCGATATAGAAGAAGAATAAGGGGTGAGCGCCCAACTCAGGCGCTCACGAAAGGGGTTTCCTGTTACCAATCCGATTATCGGATGAACATCCGCGTCCGTCAGGTGTGTCCTCGCGGCTCGAGTGTCTTATCCTCCCGGCAAAAGACGAGCTCGACAACGTATTACCCTAGTATTATAATCTTGCCCAGTATTTCTTCGCGTAAAATCTAAGGCGCGAAATCGCACACTATGGATGTGAAAGAGGAAGAATCAGTTCGTAAACCGTTTCCATGACCTCAAAGTCCGCTGACATGAAGGGCGACTTAACGCGAAATTCCGATCGAATCTCCGTCTTGACATCGCGAACTCCTTTCTTGAACAAAACAGCAAGCACTTCCTGGATTAAGCCCTCCGATGGAGGAATGTCAGGGAAGCCAGAGCCTTCTGAATCCATGAGCTGTATCCATGCTTCACGCCTTTTAGATTTCGATACAAAACCAATAAGCGTAAGGTTGGGAGTGGCGTCGTCAACCGCTATGACTCGTGGTAGCCAATGCTTTGTTTCGACATCACGAATCTCTCGAAGGTCAAGACATTCGCGAAGAAGCTGGCGCAACTTAGGGATTGCCGGATTCTTCTCACGAGAAGTCATTTCTTTGACAGTGATACTAGTCACTGGTGTGTGCTCCGGTTTCAGTAACAGAGCATTTCTCATAATGAGATGAACTTGATAAGGCTCGAATGTGAAGTCACCAAGGGCATCCGAAGCTGCAACTGCTACCTCAGGGACCCAGTTCACAAGCGCACGGGCGTGCTTCTCTCTGGAAAGCTTCAAGCAGTGCTCAATTAGTGCACTTGCAGCAAGATTAGTCCCTGGAACAACGCTGAAGTCCGTAAGAATTGCAGTGTCTGACCGAGATGGAAAGCAGAGACACCCTGTTGCGGCAGGCTTTACTCCCTCCAGCGCCAAGTACATCGATGTGCCGTCTATGATTTCGTTGCGAAGCATATGTGTCAAATCACCCTCAGTGAATGGTACAAAGCCCTTGTACTTCTGATGACCTTTATTGTAAACCCTAACCCAATCAACGAGGTTCTCGGAAGAGAGCTCCTGCACAGTACACTTCTTCAAGATCAGCTCGGCGTCATGAACTGCTGCGCCTTTTTCAAGCTATTTGCTCACGTTTAGCGTCGAAGAAGGCGCTTGATAGATTAGCGCCTATATCTTCGCCATTGTTAGAGCCATAATCGCCTTCTGAACGTGCAGTCGGTTCTCTGCAACATCATACACTATAGACTTCGGACCGTCACAGACCTCATCGGTTACCTCCGCATTCCTATCGACTGGTCCGCAGTGTGTAAAGAACGCGTTGTTTGTCTTGGACATCCAGTCACTGGTCGTAATCCACTCGTCGTGCTTGGATGCAAGCTCAATCTCCTTCTTCTTGGCGGCATCAGCTCCATTGCTCTGGGCCATTCCGTAGAAACCGGATGTCATCCAGTTGCGTGAGTAGACA
>DAOVDG010000028.1 GCA_030669595.1 Candidatus Thorarchaeota archaeon | reverse complement strand
GGAGTTAAGGATGAGGATGATCTAGACAAGGTTGTTGAAGATTCTCTGAAACGAGCCGCTTTGTGGGATGAGGTGAAGGACGAGTTAGATCAACCCGCTCCTAATCTATCTGGAGGTCAGCAGCAGCGGCTCTGCATCGCCCGAGCGCTTTCAGTTGACCCTCCCGTACTGCTCATGGATGAACCGGTATCCAGTCTAGATCCGCTTAGCGCCGGAAAGATTGAAGAGCTGATAGTCGAGCTAAAGAAGGACTACACAATTATCTTGGTTACACACAATGTGCAGCAAGCATTCAGGGTATCAGACCAAGCTGCATTTCTCTACCTTGGTGAATTAGTGGAGTTTGACAGCACAAAGAAGATTGCTGTCGCACCTCAAGATGAGCGGACTGAAGCCTTCATAACAGGAAGAATCGGATAGGTGAAAGAGATGAAGACACAGCTTGAATTCTACATTGAAGAGATAGAAAAACGATTAGAGCGGCTTCAGGAGATGTCGGTGTCATCGTTCATGAAAGCAATGAAGGCTTTCGAGGATTTGGACAGAGAAAGTGCTGCAGAGGTCAAGGAGTTCACAGATGATATCGAGGAGCTTCAGCACAAGATAGAGGGAGATGTCTTCGAAACTATAGCTCGTCGTCAACCAGTAGCCAAGGACCTTCGCAAGATTGCCACGTACCTACAGGTGAGTTATCATCTATACCGCATTGGCAGGTTCGCTCACAAGATTGCGCACGTGACACGTCTTTCTGAGGGGATTGAGCATTTCAAGAAGTTGGAGTCACTTCCTTACCTGGCGGACTTAGCTAGGAAGACTCTGGACATCAGCATGAAGGCCATGTTGAAGGAAGACCTCTCAGAAGTAAAAAAGCTGGAGGAGATGGAGGCTGAGAGCGACAGGGAAACCGCTGAGATGTTCGAGGAGATTGCAGAATACCTCCGTAAGAGAAACGACATCACAACCATGGCCTTGTTCTATATATTAATTGGCAGATATTGTGAACGTGCTGCAGATCATGCCTTCGAGATAGCTGAGAGCGCTGTCTACATAGTTACTGGCAAGAGAACGAAACTGGGAATAGCGTATAAGAAAGGGGATGACTTCGGCCCACACTAGGCGTTTCGCAAGGACTAGTCAGGATTCAGATGATTGTCTTCTTCTCTTTGGCTTTCTTAACGACCTCAACAAGAAGCTCTGTGAATGCTTGGTTGACATTGCGATTTTCAAGCGCGCTTGTTGTTATCAACCTGAAGCCTCTTGATTCAGCCTCTTGGACAATCTTGTCCGGCGGAATTGCCGGCTCCAAATCTACCTTGTTCTCCACCACGACAACAGGAACCTCTCCAGCAGCATTGTACAGGTCA
This sequence comes from Candidatus Thorarchaeota archaeon, assembly GCA_030669595.1. Lineage (GTDB taxonomy): Archaea > Asgardarchaeota > Thorarchaeia > Thorarchaeales > Thorarchaeaceae > WTCK01. The sequence goes on along the minus strand of DAOVDG010000028.1, from coordinate 20,012 downwards.
CCAAGCCAAGAGTCAATGCTTTCCAACGTGTCAGGGCGCGTAATGTCTACGACAAAAAAGGCTCCAGAAGCCTGTGCACAGTATTGCTCTCGTAGGACGTGGAATGATTGCTGGCCTCCGAGATCCCAGATCACCAGCTTGTGTAAAGCATCTTCATGCTGCACCATCTTCACGTGAAGCATGGCACCTATTGTCCGTCCCACGTTCGGATCTAAGCTGTTGTAGACATATCGTTGGACCAGAGACGTCTTGCCCACAGCAGAATCGCCAAGAAAAACGAGTTTATGAATGAAATCAGGCACGGCTTTGGTCATGTTCTTCAGCCTCCGATATCCGTCGAATATCCCCCGAATATTAAATCGGTTTGCGTTTTTGCGTACGAGCACGCCTAAGGATTTCTTTGGTCATCTTCTTGAATGCCTCTTCGACATTCGTATCCTCTTTTGCGCTCGTTCGTATCAAGTCCACCTTGTACTTATCAACGAGTGCTTTGATATTCTTCTTGGATATCGCTGTTTCAAGATCAATCTTGTTCTCAAGTAATGCTAACGGAATAGGCCCTGTGACGCTATAAAGAGCGTCAATCCACTCGTCAACACGCTCTATCGTTTCAGGTCGGGTGGTGTCAAAGACGAAGAACGCGCCGCTCGTGTTTTGGTAGTAAGCCTTGCGTAACTGTGCGAAGTCGTCCTGACCAGCTATGTCCCAGACAACCAGCTTGACAAGTACATCATCATCGACCTGAATCATTTTGACATGGATGTCAGTGCCAATAGTTGCGAGATAATCGCCTTCGAAGGAATCATAGACGTAGCGACCGACAAGTGAGGTCTTTCCAACAGCTCCTTCCCCTAAGAAAACAAGCTTGAACAGGTAGGCGATATTCTCTGGCAGGGCGTCTACTCTCCACTGATTAGGCCAATTATTTACTCCTGAATGTCACTCATCTAATAACACTATCGCCACTAAATGTCACTACCTTGCTTGGCAGCGGACCATGGTTCGAAATCTAAGGTCTTTTTGCCAGGGAATCAACGAGCTTACCAACTTCGGCTAGACCATTCTTATCCTCTGCTTTCATGAAGAGGAACCTTGCGATGCGAACGACATGCTGCGCGTCTTCATACTTGCCTTGAACTACCAGGAAACGTGCTTGCTTCAATCTCGCTTGGCCCATTCCACCGTAGACTTCTTTCGGATACTCGAACATATCTACATTAATGACCGAGCCGCACGTAGTACAAGTTGTAACATTTTCCAGTCCTCCAGCGGGTGATGGTACCGGAGTTGCAGGTGTTGGTGGAGCCGCTGGAGCAACCGGTGCCTCAAGAATGGGCTCTGGAGTGATTGGCGGCGCTACCTCAGCGGGAGCATGTGCTGGAGCTGAGTCATATCGTGTAGAGGTAAACTCATCTTCTAGTTCAGCTGGCACTTGTGGAGTGATTTCTGCGACCTGCATTGCAGGCGCGGATGCTGATTGGTCAACAAGAGTAGACTTGGCTCCTAGTATCGAATGCTCCACGTCAGCTGGGGTGGGCATCGCTGGGGTTGTCAGGTGCGCAGCATCGGGAGGTAAGGGTTCCGAGCCCTCCATCAAGGTGGGGGCTTGCACTTCAGCGGCTGAATATTCCGCGGTCTGCTCTAAAAGCTCTCTAACTTCACTGGCTCTCAACATCCTTGACTCGACGATACCTGAGCCCGCAGCTTCATCAATCCCTACGTTTTCTGCTCGATCAAATGCTTCACGTGCCTTCTCCAGCTCAGTCTTCCTCTTCGCTCCTTCCGCAGTTCTTACTCTGTCCCTTGAAATCTCGCTTGGGCGCACCCATTGATCTCCGGTTGTTACTGAAGCTTGGTCTGAGGTCGTTGGTTGTGGTGTGGGCTGAGGGGCAGGTGCCACGGGTGTCGGCTGAGATATGGTCGCTGGCTTTCTTGGTACAATCAAAGAAGAAGCACATCGAATACAGAACTTACGTGTTGGCTGATTAGCCTTGCCGCATTTGGGACATTCCCTCATGAGAATCACCTATGGCCTCAACTGAGCCAAGTTTCCATACGCATGCTAACTGATAATGTTTTCTTGTTAAGAGATTATTGCATGGGTTCGTATGGTGTTTCCTCAGACATCTACGTGACTATTGGTACTAGAGTTTAATGTTGGACTGTATTAGATGTGCGACTTCGCTTGCTCGTGCATAGCTTAATTGCAGCGAGTTTGAAACCTCGATCATAGTACACACAGGGTCACCTCTCTTCAACGTGGCGCCCTCAGGAGTTAAATCGACAGCAGATGGATACCGAGATAAGTCAGGGACTGTTCCAGTCTTTCTTGCGAATACAATCACCTTCACAACCGGAGAAACCTTGATTCTTGAACTAGGTAGTCTACCTTCACATGCATCAGCATGCAGTACTGATATTAGATTCCGCGATGCGCTCTCCAGCATCTCAAGAGTTCCTTGGATTCGAGGGTTTACCTCGAGAAGCCAGACTCTATTTGAACTGTCAACAACAAAGTCAAGTCCGTTGGATCCGACCAGACCTAATTCTATGCATAGGGCCTCCGAAACCGATTCAATATGTTTGATGATTGATTTATCGAGGCTAGTTGGGTGGTAATTCCCGCAATAGACGAAGTCACAATTGCGACCAGAAGAGGGCATGCCGATTAGTTGGCCCTGAGTGCTGAGTGCTGTTGCTTCAGTTCCAGTGCATAGCACGCTACAGCTCACATCGATTCCTGAAACATACTGCTGCACAACAATCTCTCTATTTGCATGCGCTAAACGACGAAGAGCCCTATCAACTTCATCGGGACCAGAAACGAGTCGTATTCCTGTTCCTCCTCCAGACTCGTTAGGACGAATAACACATGGATAGCCAATATCTTCACAGAATCTCAACACAGAGCCAACCGAAGCAGAAGTTTTTCTGTCGGGATAGCGCAATCCAAGTTCGTTAGCCAATTTTGCCAATCGGTCGGTGTCCCTAGCTCGAGTCATCAGCTGTGGGGAGTTGCCTGTGATTCCCCATCTCTCATCAAGGATTTCTAACGAACTCGCTCGGTCATCGAAACCGCTGCCAACGAGAACATGGTCTACCCCCTTATCTCCAACGAGGTCAACTAAGTTCCTTACTAGGCTAGTATGAACAGGAAGTTTCTGCTGTTTTCTCTGTCGAAGACCAGGTGTAGGTTTTAGGACTGCAGTCCATTCATTGGAGCATGCAGCAAGGTCAGAGTCGCCCCAATAATCTGAAACCAGCACATTAGCTCCAGCTTTCGTGACTGAACATGCGATAGGTCTAGCATTAAAGCCAACCACTGCAACAGTCTTTCCTGAGAGAGAAGACTTCCTAGGACTCATTACTAGAGAACTCCTGCGAAGTGCTGATAAGGACTTTCAATTCTTAGTGTAGGTTGCCAGAGTTGAATTGGATGAAAAAAATCCACGAATCCAACATAGAGTCAAGCAGAGTCATGGGTTCTATTGGCCATGTAGATATCATGGACGCAGTGAGCGAACCAATAACAGCCGGGGTACGTATCGTTTCTGCTCACTCCGAGGTGCCTTCACGACCTCATTTCCACTCCGAGGCTCAACTAATCTATGTGATATCAGGCACGGCAAAGATCACCAATGGTGTGGAAACGCTCATAATGGAGCCGGGTGATTTTGTATTGTTCGAACCCCAGGAAGAGCATTACGTCATCACAGGAGCCCGCGACATAAAGGTGTTCGAAGTTAAGTTCACAAAGTGATACTCAGATTCATTTTCAGGCAAGGTAGGGAGCGGTTCGCACAAAGCTTATACATAGCAGAGTCTGTGTGTAATTGTCGGCTCCTCGAGGGAATGAAATGCCACGAAAAGATAAGCTGAGTGAAAAAGAGAAGTCCGCCTTGGAAGATGCATTGCGCGGCGCATCTGTTTCCGACTCAGAAGTTTATGCGTTTGCAGAGGGCGTGGATGAATCAGGCAAGCCAATTCTTCCTACGGAAACAAGGGAGGACCTGCTAAGTTCCGCCGCTGCTGCTCTAGAGTTCGTCGAGGGACTTGAATCCCCGCCTCCTAAACCCGGTTTCGTGGAAGATGGCGAGGCCGTGGCTGGCTTTGATGCCATTTTATTGAAGTTGGAACAACTAAGGGCGGACATTACATCTCTACAACGAGGAGTGGTTGGTGTTTTCGCAGCTCAGCTGCTGACATTCAGAGGAAAGGTTGTTGATCTCAAATCAGTTATTTCCGAAGAGATGGTTGAAAGGCTCCGGATGAAATTTTTCAAGAGCTTCATTGAATCCACCTTTGTTGATATTGTGGACAGTGAATTCGCGGCGCTTGAGAAGGACCTCGTAGATAAGATTGTGGAGCAAACCCAAGATCGATTCAAAGACTTTGCATCTAGAGTTCGGGAATCTGAAATGGACCTCAGGTCAACAATAGTTGAACAACAGAATGTAGTCCGCTCCTTCATGGAAAGTCTTGAAGAAGAAACTGCATCTCAACGAGCAGAACTTGCAGAGAAGCAGGTCGAAATAACCAATCTGGAAGCGAACATTAGGAAGCTTCAGGGCAGTATTGATGATACAGCTACTGCTGACGCGGCAACCCATGAGTTCAACCGTAAAATTTCTGATCTTGGTGCGCAGGTAACAGCTCTGAAAGATGAGCTGCTACGAAAAGAGGCTATCATTGACGAAAGAACAAAGGAAACGCAGGCTGCAAGAGCAGAAACCACAGAAATAAAACTGCAGTTAGGCGAATCTCAGAGCGAAGTGGAAGTCTACAAGTCTGAAGCAGAAGCAGCAAAGAAAGCCCCAGTGAAATCAGTTGCAGAAATCGAGGCACTAGAATCTAAAATCAAGCTGATTGAGAAGACGCTCAAAGAAAAGCGTGAAGAAGCAGATGCTGGAACTACAAGGATCATGGATCTTGAGAGGAATTTGGAAACCGCACTGAAAGACAAGGAGGCCGCGGAAGCGACTGCCAAGAAGCACAGTGATGAGCTGAAATCTATTTCTGATAAGATCAAACGAGTAAAGGACCTGGAGCAGAGTGTGTACGACTTCGAGAATGAGCTGAAAGAATCGCAAGAGCAAGTGCGCATTGTTGCAATGCAAAGCGAGGCTTTTGAGAAGGCTACTCGCTTGATGGAGAAAGAGAGAGATATTGCCCTTGAGATGAGAGATCTTTCCGATGAACGAACCAAGCGTTACATTATGGTGCTCGGCATGGAGGCAAACACAAAGGTTCTGCTGCTGGTGGACGAAGTTGGCTCAGTCACATTTACCGAACTCGGCAAGTCATTGGGAGTTCCAGTGGGATTGGCTACCAAGCACGCGAGAGAACTTGAGAAGCTTGGCGTGCTAAAGATAAAGGGCGAAAAAGCAATCTCGACATTGAAAGATGTCAAATTCGAGGAAGGAGAAGTTTCTCTGGACTAGGGCTTGAAGCTTTTTAGAATGATATCGACCTGTCACCTTCATTAAAGGAGCTGACTATATCAGCCCAGTATTTTGCCATCTTTTCAAGCGCGCTTGAGAAGTCCTTGACCAGTCTGTACTCACCCATCCGTTTCTCTACTAGACCCACATCACGAAGTTTTCTCATGACCTTGACATAGAGACCTCTGCTAGTGTATACAAACTGCGCCCAGTCAGAATCTGGCACCACGCCATCCGCTTTGATAATTTCATTGAGTATCTTGGCAGCTTGCTCGGCCTGCATCTCTGTGAAGAAGATATACCTAAGCAAATGACGCGGACTAATCAGCGAGGGCCGTCGGACAATCTCAATCTTGGTCATATCTGATAACCGTGTATGAGTGAAAGGGATGCAATATGACATCACGTATTACAGTGAGATGACCATGGAACCGTGCATTCTTGCGTGTGTGCCTTAGTTTCGTTTCACTCTGAATGCCTTCGTATATAGCAAAGGCAGCATCACAACTGCAAAGACCACGAGTGAAGCAACAGTCTGGAATGCTGGGGTGCCAACATTGTAGTATGACATTACTGCTCCTGTTGCGATGCATGCTATGAATGGAATAATGTTGAATGGTGTCCTGAGGTGTGACATCCCTGTTATCATTATGAAGAAGCCATACGCAACAACTGCGAAACCCAGCGCAAGGGCAAATAGCATTGCGAGCAGCTCGAACAATCCGGGAAGGAGCCAGCCCACTTCGGGAAAGACAGCAGCCAAACCGAGCCAGATTACATCGAAGATGATGATAGCTTTCAATCCAACGGATGCGTTCTCGATATCAACATCTGATGGAGCGTTGCTGAACATTATTGTCATAGCAAAGAAGGCAATGATCCAGAATATCGGATTGATGACTGTGAGCCCCGCAATTGCTGTGAAGAAGCTGTAGACAAAGTTCGCAATCTGAATGACCGGCAAGGCAGGGTTCGCAAGAAGGGTTGGGTCGGTCTTGAGGGATATTAAGCCAAAAAGCAGGTTGAGAGCTTCACCGCCAATGCCAGTGTATTCCGGTGCTAAGTAGGTCGCAATCAATGCGAATGCAGTCAGGAGAACCAGTGATACTCCAACAGGTGCAAGATTGATGATTGCGCGCTTGAAATGGCTCGGTGGATTCTGATATCGCACGTAACCGAGTACAACTTGATCTCCTTGAACTGACACGTTAATTGGTTTGAATTCGACAATAGGCGTTCCCGTGAAGATGCATCCAAGTGCATGTGAAGACTCGTGCAGGGCCACACCCGGTCCAACAAGAAGATACCATGCTCGTGAGCCGGGATTTCGCGTCGTCTGGAGTGTGAGATGTGACAGGCGTTCCAAGAACCATCCCAGTCCCCATACGACGAAGAACAGTACAATGGCCAGCAAGACAATCATGAAGTAAGCGTTCATTGCGAATCCCTCTGCAACCAATGCGTTGCTACAGCACCTCATTATTCTTTATAGAGATTTCGAGATTTTGACACTGCCGGTATTTCACTGTTATCTACGCTCCGACCTTGCTTAGTAACGCGAACTTAAGTTGGTTTCATTTGAGCAACACACCATGCTTGGTAGCAAAAATAGAATAGGATTCGCTCCCCAATGTGTTAGTAGAGATGGGATGATGGCCTGATGAACACTAAACACATTGCAGCGGCAATTGTCGCTTGCGGGATTCTTTCTGCTGGTATCTTCACGTACACGCTTGTCCTGAATCCTTCAGCTAATAACGGGAATGGCGGACGGTTTGGGCTTTCATTAGCAGAGTATATGGTGGACAAGTCAACTGACATCCTCGCCATGGCCATACTCGGGAATAGCTCTGACATAGTCTACCCGGAGCTCATGGATGCTGTATTCATTCCTCAGGAGGCTGGAACATGGTTGGTGAAGGCAACACTCCTAGACGATTCAGAGGGGCCGTACAATCTATCCTTGTATGAAGAGGAGTTCTACGCTTCAGTTTCAGAAGTGGAAGCAATCAATCAGGCACTTTATGGAGGTTTGGAGAACACAACTGAATCTCAAGTTTCAATTTGCAATGTTACAGATCTTGGCATAATGGGGTTTGGTCTGGATATCCTATACAACGATGGTACGTGGATTCAGCTGCTTACGATTCAGAATGGCGTTGGATACATGATACTTCTTGAAGGAACCTACCAGAACATTCCCGACGCCACTAATCCCTTTAGCTATGAGCTTGGCAGAGATACCAATCTCTTGAATGGCGCGGTCCTGGAACCTGGCAGTGCTTTGGGCAACCTGATTCTTCAGATGAATCAGGTATTAGCGGATCATCTGGACAACTAACTGCAATGTCGCTTAGAAAAAACCTGGCCGATATGAATGCCCAAAGCAATGACACTTCTATCTGCGTGAGGTCTTCACCCTAACACACAATTGAGCCCTCAACGAAATCAGTCATGATTGCTCGCTCTGCTCTCCTAAGCCGCTCCTGCATTGCGACCCGCCTAATCCCCAAGCGTTCAGACATCTCGGTTACAGTTGTCTTTCTCGGAATGTCGTAGTATCCAGATCGGAATGCCATACTCGTCGCTTCCATCTGTTTCACTGTGAGGTTGAGTTTAGGAAGACCTGATGCAAATGAGCGCACATGCTTCAGTCGCACTTGGGAGAAGCGAGCCTTCAATGAATTCAACAGATCCCGAAAAGCTCCTTTAGATGGCGCAAGAATTGTGTGCTCTTGAACCCCTCTCTGAATGATAACCGGAAGACGTGTCATGCACGAACTCTCAAGAACTGCTTCATAGATCGATGGAGTACTCGGTTGAATAGCAACACGAGTCCAATAGACAGTGGGTGATTGATATGTGATTTCAATCTCAACTATGCTGGGAGATGCCTTCATGGCTGACACATACTGCTTGAGTGATTCTTCTCCACCGGCCAATGCTTCGATAATGCCAAACCCAACTGAACCGTTAATGGTGGTAATGCTTACTCTCACGGGTAGCAAACAGCTGCTAAAATCTTGTACAAAGTTGGACATCATTCAGACAGGTGTTTGAATGAATCTGTGGATTCAAGCATTTTTCTAGGGGTTTATATACTCAAATCCGTAATAGGATTCCATGAGGTCTTACTGACACGAAATCGGACCTCAAGGAGTCAGTCCAATGCCGCTCTTGGAGGGACATCACTCCTGTGTCCAAGAATGTCTAACTTACAATGAACGGTTGTTAACAGATGCTGGAAACTTGTACAATCCTCCTGTGCCCAACACAGAACTAACCTTCAAGACCGCGCTCCAGAAGTAGGTAGCGTCTGTTCAAATAGTCATCCGAAACGATTAGCAGGCTCGGTGCCCATTCTGTGGCATGAGGTCCAAGGAAGAAGACAGCCCGATCCGCATCCGAGTTGTCAAGCTCATCGAGTATCCGCGCCATGATGTCTATGAAGATACCCCTGTCTGTTGCGAACACAGAGTATGTTGCTGTCTTTGATTCATTCCTCTCGACCGATGCTCCATAGAATAATCCTTCTGCATTTCCCTCGTCACCCACAATTAACTTGAACTCAGTCCTGTTTTCAAGCCTTAATAGACCTTCAAGCTCCTTGTCTTCGAACCCCCAGAGAAGCGGCAATGTTCCTGACTCAACAAGCTCGGGAGTAGAAAACAGCACTTTATGAAGACGTTCGGAGTTGACCATAAGCGGGACTGTTATGGGGCTAGGTGCTGGGTGCGGAGGATATGGGTTGGATAATCGAAAGTAACCAATACTGTTGGCCATCGCGAAACCTAATTTCTTGGCCAGATGAACTGAATGTTCGTTTCTTGAGCTGGTGGCGTATCTAAGTTTCTTGATCCCTCTTTTCCTCGCTAGGTCAATCATATGTTCAACCAGTTTTGTCCCGTGACCTTCGTGTTGGCGGCTCGTGTTCACCCTAAGCCCCTTAATCCAAGCAAAAGGAGAGTCAGGAGCGGCTTCAAGATTCCCTAAAGCAACAAGTTTCCCATCTGCAAAGAGGCCAATCGGATTAGAATTATCCTCCTTAATCCAGTTGGAGAAGCGGTCCGGTACATAGTCGTTACCTTCCCAGATGTCCTTACAGAGCTCTCTAACTGATGTTTCATCTGAAAGTTGGAGGTCTCGAAACTGCTCAGGCATAACGTTTGGCTTCGATTCTCAGTATATGAATGGTCTGAAATGGACATGAATGCAATGCTCACTACTTAAAGGGACAGCCTCTTTCTTTGAGAGCTTTCCTCCTAGGTTCTCGCCTTTGCTTTCTGGAGTACGAGGCAGTAATGGTGGTGTACGTTTGAAACGTAGGTAGTAGGAAATCCCCAACAACCAAGACGCTTATTATTCTGACACCAAATCTGTTCCTGTTTCAGTTCGTAGGTCTGAGACAGCCTGCGTGCAAGATCCCACGCAATAGGCCGCATGATGCCATCAACATCGCGCATGTTTTGAGCAATAACCGCGAGATACGCTCCGTCTGAAAGGAATGGATGGACACCATCCAAGACTCTGCCAACAGATTCGATGTAGCTCTCGTACGAGTTTATGTTGCCAAGATCCAGATTCGAATCGCTGTAGTACTGCTTAAGCCCTTTGGCTTCTCTTTCCTTGTGGACTGTTTCATTTCCTCCACGCGACTTGCGCAGCATGTTCCAGTACGGGGGTGACGTTATTAGAAAGTCAAATGCCGGCAAATCGCCGCTGAAGTGCTCAGAGAGCACATTGCCCATCTTAGTAGAATCTCCCACAATCAAGTGGTACTCAGTATCAAATGATGTTGCTTTCAGAGCCTTGAGACCTATCTCAACGAATTCAGGCATTAGCTCAATCCCTACAGAGTTTCTTTTGATCTGACTGCAAGCAATGCACGTACTTCCCACACCGGCGAAAGGATCAATCACCCACGCGTTAGGTTGGGTGAAAAACTGAACAAAGCGGCTGACAAGCTCCTCAGGGAATTTCGCAGGATGATTCTTCTGTGCCTTCTTGCGCGGTCTAGGATTTACCACAAACCAAGACTTGGTAGCTTTTACCCAGTCCTTTCCATTTAGTTCGTTGAGGTGCTTTGATTTCGAGTTGCCGGTAACCATTCTAACCACCTGATAATAAACTGGTTCGTCATAGATTGATGTGTTCTCAGTAACAAAAGCACTGTTTTATCACTGTTTTGAGCCATTCCTAATTTGAAGATTCGGTTTCAGGAGCAGCTAGTTATGGTGGCTGGTGTCTATCGCAAGGGGACCGCTCTCATAGCACTTGCTCTGCTTTTGCTCCTATTTGCTTTCCCAGCGCCTGCTCTTGCGCAATCGCCACCTGGTGGTCCAAAGAGCGGCCCCTATATCGAAAGAATAGTATACGATATCATTGTTGATCCAATGGACCAGAGAGCAGCCCTTCTAAATGATGAAATCGATCTGATAGGATGTCCAGTGGACATGGATCTTTTCAACTTTGGAATAGATCCAGATGACATAGAATTTTCTTCGACCTTGGCTAATGGATACGAATATGTATGCATCAACTGCGCAAAGTATCCCTACAATATCACATCCTTCAGAAGAGCCCTTGGCTTTGCCCTTGATAAGATAGGAATCTGTCGTGATATCCTATATGGACAAGCCACTCCCCTAGATGTCTGTGTGCCAACTGTAAGCACATTCTCAATTGAAGGACAGTTACCTTATTCCTATCATACCAAGAGTCTACTTGAAGGCAATGCTCTCCTTGATAATGCAGGATTCGAAGACGTAGACTACGACGGATTTCGAGAAGCGCCTGATGGCTCTAATTTCAGTGTCTGGGTACAAGCAGACAATTCGTCGAGAAACGATGTTGCAGTTGGACAGTTTGTCGTCGACGCTCTGCATGACCTCCAGGTTAATGCAGCCCTCGCCATAACCTCCGACTTGGACTACATCCTACGGAGCGGTGGCATTCGGTTTCTTAATTACGATATGTACGTCTATCAGAGAGCCTTTGACGATTACGACGTTGATTGGCTGGCCTATGAATTCTGGTCGGAGAACGCAGACGACCCGTACTTGAATCATCCGAGCTTCAGAAATGAAACCTACGACTCTTGGAGAAACCTACTACTGAATACGACTGATATGTGGGATCTTATGTCAGCCGCTCACGAGCTCCAGAAGATAGTCGCTTACGAATGTCCAATCATTCCCGTTTTTGGTAGCATCCTGTTTTATGTGTACAGAATTGACAAGTATGAGGGGCACATTGACGACATCGTAGCTGGTGTGCCTGGTTGGTGGACTAATTACAAGATACACCTTAAGGCGGATAAAGGAGGCCCTTGGGGAGGCACATTTAGACGTAGCATTCCGCATGACATCAGCAGCTTCAACTTCATGGTCACGAGCGACCCCTATGATATGAATATGTTTGAGATGCTGTACGATAGTCTTCTGAAATTAGATGCCAACGGCAATGATATCCTGTGGTTAGCTGAATCCTTCTTGGCAGAAACCCACGCAGAGAACGACGCCGTGTCCGAGGGACACATGCGATTCACATTCAACTTAATCCAGAACGCAACGTGGACCGATGGCACACCGCTAACCGCGGAAGATGCGGCTTATACGATGAACTACTACTGCGATGCACTTGGAAATCCGTACAGCTACGACTTAGCCGAGATGACTGTAGCATACGCTGAAACGACCTACACACTAATCGTTGAGTTCAGCTCTGAGTCCTACTGGCATCTCCATAACATCTCCTACAAGCCCATCATCCCCAAACATGTTTTCGAGGTGGTTGGTTTCAATGATTGGAACCTCTGGAATCCACAACCCCCCGGAGAAAGGATGGTGACATCTGGACCGTTCAACATCTCGGATTACATCGAGGGGGAGTTCATCGAGCTTACGTTCAACCCCAACTACTTCTACACCTGGTCACCCTGCACTCCCTACTTCACAACTCAGACGCCGATTACCGACAACGGATCTTCCTCGCCACTAGAATGGTTGATCAATGCCCTTAGGTCAATGTCACCTCTCGGTTGGGGGATCATTACATGTTCACTAATTGTGATTTTTACAGTCCTTTTCATAGGGCGACTAGAAATCCGAGAGAGGGGTTTCTAGATTTAATGCGGTTGAACATTCACTCCGCAATCGACGGCCCATGGATTCGTTTCTCGATGATTCGATTGATTGCAACCTCTCCAATGTCGCTGCAATAGGATGCTATTCTCTCCATGTGGAATAGAATCAGAACCTCGCTAGGTCCGTAGCTTCTCTTTGAGGCTTCTCGTTTAGAGAGTCTGACTGACATCCGCTTAGCACCGACTAACGCTTCGAATGCTTCTCTAGATGCTTTCGTGAGCGCTGTTCGACGTTTATCTCCACGATTCGCCTCGGAACTAAAGAATGTATGAGTTGCCTCATCATAAGTTTTCGTGAGGGCTTTGGCTGACTTAGCAAGAAACGGATCGACTTCCTGAACGTTTGCTATTTCGTTAATAGCACCACACACGTGGTCAGCTATTCTCTCGATATATTTCGCTGCAAGACTGAAGTGAAGACAATCAGAGGTTGTTATCGAAATCCGGCGCGCGTAGGCAGGGTCGTGCAGGGCAATGTGGCAGAGCCGCTCAACAAAGTATCGATGACGGTCAACATCCTCATCCCGGCTTATGATTCTAGAGGTTTCCTCCGTTTCGCCGGTGTCTAAAGTTCGCAGCAGACCCCCGAGCATGTATTTCGTTGTAGAGAACTGACGTCTCAACACAGGTAGTACGACCTGCTTCTCGCTTGTGTCTCTGATTGTGACGCTCTTCTCATGCTCATCCAGAATTTCAAAGCCTGGTAGCTTCCTGATCCAACGACTGATTCTTTCACGAGTCTTCATATCCAGAGGATTGGACGTGCCGATATTGAGACCTTGCACCCCCACTATGTACGCTCCCACTAACAAGTTCTCGATTTGATCCTTCATCACATCATCTATCTGAAATCGAAGATAGTCCCTCTCCTTGGGTTTCGTGGAAGTGGGCGATATCAAAAGCGCACCGTCCGCACCCTCCTGAATGCGGACCTCAGAATCGCTTGTCAGGTTGTAGTTTGAACACCATTGTTTTGGCAAATAAACATAGAACGAGTTACGTACTTTGTTGAGTTTTCGAGTCGTTATCAACACAAAGCCACCTTATTGCATGGACCGCACGTGTGCAAATGATGTGTCATATGAAACAAATGGTCTGCACTTGCATTGATTAGGGATCGCTAGAAGATAAAGCAATCGACGGAGCGACGATGGGGTGCTATCGCCGCTCCGTGTCCCCCTACTAGGGAACTCCCCCTCACGCTGTACTATGGCAATCTAATGCTATAATGCTTCGTCATATGATACATATGCTTCATTGCAATGCAGCATCAGGCATTAGATGTTCATGCTAATCTAATATCTACGCAATGTGGACGCGCAACGCCAACGAAAAATAGGATGTTTAGCAATGAACAATAACATGAAAGTAATAGCGGCCCTCTTGATGGGGCTCGTTGTAGGTGCAGTTGGTGTTGCATTGGTTAGCGTTCCAAGTGGAACTTCTACATATGCGATTAATACTGCAGGATCAACGACTGTATATCCCCTTTCACAAGAATGGGCAACACGATTTCATGATGACTTTCCAACCATGATCGTAAATCCTAGTACAGGCGGCTCAGGGTTGGGACAGTCTCAGATAGCTGACGCATTGATTGACATTGGAGCGTCCAGCTCATATCCTAAGGAGGATTACCGAACAGCTAATCCAACTATTGAAATCATTCCTATCTCAGCTGATGCATTAGGTGTTGTCGTACATCCCGATGTCAATGGTAGCAGTTTCAAGATGGACTGTGATATGGCTGTTGCCATTTTTCAAGCGAATGTAACCACTTGGGAAGGCTTTGAGTCCACCTTCGGTGTAACTGTCCAGGCAAGCGGCGACATTGAGGTCTACGCCCGATCTGATGCAAGTGGGACAACTGCAACCTTCGCGAAATGGCTGGAGACAGCAGATGATAATACGAATAGCAATGGTGCTGAGTACGAGTGGGGTCTTGGCCACAGTGAAGTTGTGTCATGGCCTGCAACATTTAGTGCAGTTGATGGCAATCCTGGAGTAGCTTCAGGCGTCCTTGGAGATTCCCAAGGCATTGGCTATGTAGGTCTGGCCTTCATGGACGACCTTGTCGCAGCTGATTTGTATAACCCAACCACTGGAGAGTATGTCACACCCTCAGTTGAGAACGCGTTGAAAGCACTACCTGATACCCTGTCCGATCCTGGCCAGAACTTGATGAACTCGGACAATGCTGGATCTTATCCAATAGCGCGGCTGCTCTATTATCTGGTGAACCCAAGTAATCTCCATTGGTACACTATAGTCTACTTAAACTGGGTCCTTGTTCAAGGGCAGCAGTACATATCCAATGTTGGCTACGTACCAATTGACGGGACCTCGGCCATGGAATACGCTTTGAGCGTTGTTGGGTTGCTTTCACCAAGCGCTTAGTTTCTTCCTTCAAGGCATATGGACGTCTAGCAATTAGTGAGATTGAAGCCGATGACTTTAATTTCAGGTGTTTTTTAGGCGTCCATATGTACCTTCAGAGGGTTTGGAAATGAGGTCCATTCTAAAGCATAAATCGACATTGTTAGTTGGAGTAATTATCGGTGCAATCCTTGGTGTTGGAGGATTCATTTTCATCAGCCCGCCGCTTCAGGAGGGAACCTCTGGAACAATCACGACAGCGGGTTCCTCAACTGTATACCCGCTTTCCCAGATTTGGGCAACCCAGTTCCATTCTAGCAATCCAGGGTTGACAGTAAATCCAAGTACAGGTGGATCAGGTCGGGGACAATCACTTGTTGCAGAGGGGTTGATAGATATTGGTGCATCGAGTTCATTCCCGAAACAGGATTACATTTCTGCACACCCAACCATCGAGGTTCTACCTATATCCGCTGATGCTCTAGGTGTTGTGGTCAATGAAGGTGTCAATGGTTCAAGTTTCAGAATGGATAGCGATATGGTTGTAGCAGTATTTCAGCGAAATGTGACTACATGGCAAGAATTCGCTGCGGTTTTCTCAGTTACAGTACAACAGACGGGACCCATTAGCGTTTATGTGCGATCTGATGCAAGTGGGACAACTTCCACCTTTGCGAGGTGGTTGGAAACCGCCACTGACAACACAAACTCCAATGGCGCCGAGTTCGAATGGCATATCGGTCATGAGGAAGCAATCTCATTCCCAGCTGGTGTTACTGCTGTGGACGGGAATCCTGGGGTTGCATCAGGAGTTATTGGTGATGACAATGCTATCGGCTATGTTGGATTGGCATTTATGGCTCAACTAATTCCTGTTGAGCTATTCAACCCTGGAAACAATGAATGGGTTATTCCTTCTGTTGCTAATGCTATTCGTGCAATACCTGATACCCTGACAGAACCAGGGCAGAATCTGATGAACTCAGAGATACCGAACGCATATCCAATTGCTCGGCTTCTATTCTATCTGGTCAATCATGACAACCTCAAGTGGTACACAATTACGTATCTTACCTGGTGTTTGGTTCAGGGACAAGGATATGTCAGTGATATTGGCTATGTTCCTATAAATGGTACTTCTGCTCAGCAATATGCGCTGGGCATTGTCAGCTTATTGGTACCAAGCAATCCGTGAATGAATGCGACACGACAAATGAGAGGTTACACGAAAAATGTCCGATTCCAGTGAAACCCCGAATGTGGCAGAAGCCTCGGGTGAAGCCCAAGAAGGGATTGACACTGGATCGCCTCTTGCAGGATTTGCCAATAGGCTTCTGAAGCCGCTAAGGGACTTCGTTAAGGCAGATACGCCAGGACGAATCGACAAGGCGGGGAAAGCAGCCTTGATTTTGCCAACCATGGCCAGCACGCTGATAATCATTCTAATTCTTGGTTTTCTCTGGTATGAGGCCACGCCAATTTTCCTAGATCCGTCAGGAGGACCCGGCATCATTGTGAGCCCAACATGGGATCCCAACAGAAACCTTTACGGTATAGCCATTTTCATTGTTGGTTCCTTTCTATGCACGGGAATCGCCATAGGAATAGCGGTGCCTCTTGGCGTGAGCGGAGCCATCTTCCTCAGTGAGTTCTGTCCAATGCGACTAAGGACTCTCATTAAAATGATTATGGAGATGATGGCAGCGATTCCTTCAATAGTATACGGCCTTTGGGCGTATGTCGTGATGGTGCCTTACATCAGGAACGTGATGGCTCCGGAGCTTCAGAGCAACCTACTCACTAGCTGGATGCCTTGGTTTCAGGGGTCGACAAACGGCCTTAGTCTTTTGGCCGGCGGATTAATTCTTGCAATCATGCTGCTGCCTACAGTCGTCACTATCACAAGTGATGCCCTTCTGACGGTGCCTAGAACCCTAAGGGAAGCATCTCTTGCTCTGGGGGCCACCCAGAGCGAGACCGCACGCAAGATTGTGCTGTCCGCGGCGCTTCCTGGAGTCGGAGCTGCCATTGTTCTTTCATTGGGACGCGCTGTGGGTGAAACAATGGCGATTCTTATGGTGACCGGGAACTCTCTCCAAATCCCGTATACGCTTTTCGATACAACCTATGTGATGACCAGTATCATTACTAATCAGCTCGGTTACGCCTTCGTGTTCCCGCTATGGCGGTCTGCTCTCTTTGCTGTTGCGTTGATTCTATTGATAATTTCGATTTGCTTTACGGTTGTCGCCAAGCTGTTCATTCGTTGGGGTATGAAGACTAGGGGGTACATATAGAGGTGGAGCATAGTGAGTGACGAAGGACAATCGATTTTCTCGAATAGGTTTCTCTTCTTGCGTGAATGGATCACAAACGTGAAGCAGTCACGTCGACATTTGGCGGATTTCCTGTTTAAAGCCGCATTGACAGCGATTGTGGTCATTATCATCGCACCCTTTTTCCTGATTGTCTTCCAAGTTGCAAGCATTGGCTTTTGGCAGGTTTTTGGAACTGGACGGGGCCAAGGCATTGAATTTTTCCTGACTTTCCCCGGAGTAGGACTTGAGGGCGGCATACGCAACGCTATTGTCGGCACTGTCGAGCTCGTCGTTCTTGCAAGTGCAGTCGGCATACCCTTGAGTGTACTTGGGGCCGTCTATATCAATGAATACGCACGATCCGGGCTAGTCAGAAACATTGTCGAATTTACTTCTGATGTTTTAGCAGGGATTCCATCAATAGTGATTGGAGCGTTCGGTTTTACATTTCTTGCGAGCTTCCTCAATCTGGGAATGGGGGTCTTGGCGGGAAGCTTGACTCTGGCGTTCATGATGATTCCAACTGTTCTTAGAACAACACAGGAAGCACTGAGAGCAGTACCGATGTCGCTGCGCGAGGGGTCTCTTGCGCTTGGCGCGACAAAGTGGTCTACCACTTGGAATGTGACAATGAGGGCTGCGTTTCCCGGGCTGGTCACTGGGGTTCTTCTAGCAATTGGTCGAATCATGGGTGAAACGGCTCCGCTTATCTTCACAGCAGGAAACAGCTTGAGCGTACCAACGGAGCTTGTTGGCTCAGGCTCTTGGGTTGCGTCAATTCCCTATACGATATGGGCATACATCAGCGACCCGAGAGAATACCTTCAGGCAAAAGCACACGGCGCAGCTCTTGGCCTGATGCTGATGGTCCTTGCAGTGACGGTCGTTGCCAACTTGATTTCTAGAAAGGTTACAAGGAGGCTGGTTTGAATGGTTGAAATTTCACATAACATCGAAATTCATAATCTTTCAACTTGGTTTGGGAGCAAAAAGATTCTACGAGACATCACTTGCTATTTTAGGGACAATTCCGTTACTGCCATAATGGGTCCATCAGGGTGTGGGAAGAGTACGCTTCTAAGAACATTGAACCGTCTTAATGACCTCGTGCCAAGCTTCCGTCGAGAAGGCGTTGTCTTATTCAGAGGTCAAGACATTTACAAACCAGGCTCAAGTGTCTATGAACTCAGAAAGCGCATCGGTATGGTTTTCCAAAAGCCAAACCCTTTCCCTATGAGCGTACGTGACAACATCATGTACGGACCAAAACTCCATGGAGTCAAGGATGATAATGAGCTAGACAAGATTGTTGAGGACTCCCTGAAACGAGCCGCTTTGTGGGATGAGGTGAAGGATGAGTTGGACCAACCCGCTCCCAATCTATCTGGAGGTCAGCAGCAGCGACTCTGCATCGCCCGAGCGCTTTCAGTTGATCCTCCCGTACTGCTCATGGATGAACCGGTATCTAGTCTAGATCCGCTTAGCGCGGGGAAGATTGAAGAGCTGATAGTCGAGCTTAAGAAGGACTATACAATTATCTTGGTTACACACAATGTGCAGCAAGCATTCAGGGTATCAGACGAAGCTGCATTTCTCTACCTTGGTGAATTGGTAGAGTTTAACAGCACAAAGAAGATTGCTGTCGCACCTCAAGATGAGAGGACTGAAGCCTTCATAACAGGAAGAATCGGATAGGTGAAAGATATGAAGACACAGCTTGAATTCTATATTGAAGAGATAGAGAAACGATTGGAGCGGCTTCACGAGATGTCGGTGTCATCGTTCATAAAGGCAATGAAGGCTTTCGAGGACTTGGACAGAGAACGTGCTGCAGAGGTCAAGGAGTTCACAGATGATATCGAGGAGCTTCAGCACAAGATAGAGGGAGATGTCTTGGAAACTATAGCTCGTCGCCAACCAGTTGCCAAGGACCTTCGCAAGCTTGCCACGTACTTACAGGTGAGTTATCATCTATACCGCGTTGGCAGGTTCGCTCATAAGATTGCGCACGTGACACGCCTTTCTGAGGGGATTGAGCATTTCAAGAAGTTGGAGTCACTTCCTTACTTGGCGGACTTAGCTAGGAAGACTCTGGACATCAGCATGAAGGCCATGTTGAAGGAAGACCTCTCAGAACTAAAGAAACTGGAAGAGATGGAGGCTGAGAGCGACAGGGAAACCGCTGAGATGTTCGAGGAGATTGCAGAATACCTCCGTAAGAGAAACGACATCACAACCATGGCCTTGTTCTACATATTAATCGGCAGATATTGTGAACGTGCTGCAGATCATGCCTTCGAGATAGCAGAGAGCGCTGTCTACATAGTTACTGGCAAGAGAACGAAACTTGGAATAGCGTATAAGAAAGGGGATGACTTCGGCCCACACTAGGCGTTTCGCGAGGACTAGTCAGGATTCAGATGATTGTCTTCTTCTCTTTGGCTTTCTTAACGACCTCAACAAGAAGCTCTGTGAATGCTTGGTTGACATTGCGATTTTCAAGCGCGCTTGTTGTTATCAGCTTGAAGCCTCTTGATTCAGCCTCTTGGACAATCTTGTCCGGCGGAATTGCCGGCTCCAAATCCACCTTGTTCTCCACCACGACAACAGGAACCTCTCCAGCAGCATTGTACAGGTCACCAAGCCAAGAGTTAATGCTTTCCAACGTGTCAGGGCGCGTGATGTCTACGACGAAAAATGCTCCAGAAGCCTGTGCACAGTATTGCTCTCGTA
>DAOVDG010000048.1 GCA_030669595.1 Candidatus Thorarchaeota archaeon | reverse complement strand
TAATGATTTCCCCTTGATGTACCCAACCGACGAAACACTCAACGGGACAATCGATTGTTTCTTGTCCACACTATCTTCGAATGGCACCTTGGTTTTCTCCTCATATCTTGGAGGAAGTGGACAAGACTACTCTTACGACCTAGATGTTGGACCCGAAGGATGTGTCTACATCACAGGTGCCACGGAGTCAGAAGACTTTCCCTCAGCATCACAAGGAAATGCAACAATATCCGGCGGGTCTGATTGCTTCGTAATCAAGTGCAACCAGACGGACCACTCGCTGGTCTACTCAACGTTGGTTGGAGGATATTGGCATGATAGTGGCTGGACGCTGCAAGTAGATACTTCGGGCAAT
The DNA here is from genome assembly GCA_030669595.1 of Candidatus Thorarchaeota archaeon. Taxonomy (GTDB): domain Archaea; phylum Asgardarchaeota; class Thorarchaeia; order Thorarchaeales; family Thorarchaeaceae; genus WTCK01. The sequence goes on along the minus strand of DAOVDG010000048.1, from coordinate 15,594 downwards.
GCATATGTGGGCGGCATCACGGATTCCTTTGACTTCCCGGTTGTCAACGCTTTCGATTCTTCGTTTGGCGGTGGTGAAAGAGATGGATTCGTTTTCAAGCTCGATGCTGATGGAGAAACGCTTCACTACTCCAGCTACTTGGGAGACTATCACTCAGAGGATGTTAATGCACTTGTGGTAGATCAACATGGTTTTGCCTACCTTGCTGGATTTACCCTCTCGTTGACATTTCCAATCGAGGATTCACTTAGCGACAAGCATTATGGTGGCCTCTGGGATGCCTTTGTCGTGAAGGTGAGTCAGGACGGCAACAGTCTCGAATACTCCACATTCCTAGGGGGTTCAGAGAAGGAATCTGGAAAAGGAATCGTACTATCCTCTAATGGCGATGCACTAATCACCGGTTTTACATATTCGGTTGACTTTACTGGGACTGAAGTGAATGCATCAAGATTCACCACGAGCTCATGTTTCCTGGCACAGCTCAGCGATTTGACGGACAGCGATAACGATGGATTGCTGGATTCTTATGAGATAGAGATTGGAACAGATATCCATCAAGTGGATAGTGATCAAGATTCCATTGACGACTATTGGGAGGTCGCTAATGGGTATGACCCCCTAGACCCAGATGTAAGCATTATCGAATTCGTTCAATATCATCTTGTGACATTCATTCTTGGGATTTCTTTGACCACTGTCATCGTAGTCCTTTTTCTTGGCAGATATAGACTACGAAAACTGCAACTGAGTGCAAAAGCAGTAATAGAGGAATATAGACAACGTCGTTCCTCTGGAGGTTCTGTTCCTCATGAAATAACGGTCGTACTAGCTATTTCGACACTTGCAGTACCGTACGCCGTAATCCCTTGGACCGTGAATTTTACTCACGACTCTGTTATGACCGTACGCGGGGCTGTATTTGCGATTCTATGGGTGATTCTTCCATGGGACTCATATCCGAGTGGATTCCAACTGCTAAGTCCAACATATGTGCAGCTGGGCGTCATTCTGGGAATTTTCAATATCCTCTTTGGTGTGCAGGTGCACAGGTTTTGTCGAAAGCGGACATCATGGAACAAAGTCATCCTGTCTGGAGCACTTACTCTGGTCATCCCGTTCGTGTTCCTTGCTGTCTTTCTCTCCTCCCTATTGGCGCATCCGACATACATCGGCCCAATTCCAATTCAACTTCTCATTGGATTGATCATAGCTTGGCTTCTCAAGACACCGGAGGAGGAAACACCTTGGATTGACTAGAGCTCTCCTGCTGTGCCCCTAGGGCACGAATTTCGCGAGGTTGCTTTATGTGTCCCATGGACTCTGTACCTCTGGTGCACCTGTAGGCTTCATCAATGCAAGTCCAATCGCGAATTAAATCGGGATCGGACCTACTTGGATATCCATTGTGGCGGATATCATCCATGGCATGGGAACGGTCGCCCAAATAAGAGAATGGGGTTCGGGCCATCACTGCCATCAACTGAGTACGCCTGCAGCAGGATCGAATCTATATGGCAAGTCGTTTCACTGAAGGACTTCCGATGTGCTCAATGAAAGATATCTTGAGGTTATTCATGAATATCTCGTTTTCATTTACTCCCCTCAACCTCTATTATGATGATTTGCTCAAGCCTGTCGGGAGGCATCCGCTTTTCGGTGTATTTCGACTAGCTTGATCAATGAAGTACTTGCTTGGAACGCAAGGAAGAACGCGATGAAAGCTAGGAGTGTGTAGTCGCTCCACAACAAAAGACGAGGTCCCACAATGGGAATCGCGGCACCGATTATGACTGCAAGACCTAATGATAATACTAATCCTGATGAAATTAAGATCTTGATGGCCCTCACACGGTCTTTGGGTCTCGCCAAGGACAGCAAGTCACCGAACAACCGCATTAAGACAAAAATCACCATAACTAGGCTGGCTGAACCAACCAGTCGTATCATTAACTGCGCGCTGTCCATCCCGTAATTGTCCAAGTATGGTTGATACATTGCTGATCCTGCAGGTCCTAGTATGGTACTCGCTGCAATGAAACTTGCAAAGAAATCGAATATCGTCTCCATTTCTGGCCTTTCTCCGAAAACACTTGAACTACCTATGATTTTAACCAATAGTAATCTATAGAGAAAATAGACAAGTATCAATACTGAGAAGATGGACGCTATTATGATACAGTCAAAAACGGTTTCAAAGTAAAACACGTGAGGGGGTAGGACTGAATACGGAACGACGACTACTATAAGAGCGAATAATGCAAACCATGTCAGAAACAGCCCGAAAGTAGTCAAAATCTGCTTTGGGAATCTCTCAATTAGTACTTGGACAGATTCACGATCAGACTCTTCATAATCGCGTTCGTCATCGAGAGCATAATCCTCAGCATATGTGATTGACCTGCTGTATTCTTGAGCAATCTCAGAGGGAGCACCAAACCTTGCAATGCTTCTTCTAGCTGATTCAATCGAAACCTGTCCATGACCCAACTCTTGAGCCATCTCAACCAAGTTGGCACGAATTTCATAAATGATTTCATCTGCCATATCATTCGGTAGATGCGACCGGATAAGACCCATGTAATCATCAATCGCTACATCAGGATCTTCGGTCATGTTAAATCAGCCTCCTTCAGAAGTCTAGTTAGCTGCTCTGTCAAATCAAGCCAAGTCTTCGACATCTTTCGAAGCATCTCTTTTCCTTCTCTCGTCACGAAGTACAAGCGCTTTCTCTTTCCCTTGCCTTCAGACCATTCGGCTTCCAGCATGCCACGTTGCTCAAGTCTCCGAAGCAAGGGATAAATTGTGCTTGGTTCTACCTGCAAATTGTCATACTCCTTTCGATTCAGACGCTTCATTATGTTATAGCCATAGAACTCTCCATCTAGTATCGCCGCAAGTACTGCCAGCGTGAGTGCACCACGGCGGGTCTGTATAAGCCACCGGTCGAACTCGATATCGGCATTCCTCTTGCTGGCTTCTTCTGTCATGGGTTTCGCCTAAGCCGTTACATTGATGAAGGTATATCGGTTCATATAGTGTGTAATGCGATATATAATTCTATTGCTGTTCCTATGTTGAAAGGCTTCTCTTTGTCCCTAGTCGATTCGGCTGACCTGCAAGAATGCAATCCCCGATATAATTGGCTGAGATACTGTTTCGCTCATAGGGGCAGTAAGAGCGAATAATCTGAAACCATTGACGCAACAATTAGATTTATCTTCAAACGTGACTTCTTTAGTCATAGAATAGTGTAGAGGTGTTCACGTGGCAACCGATGATGTCATCCCGATGAGGTACGAGTTCTTCAGTTGGAAAGGATTCCTTGTAGGTTCAGTGAGCATCGCTGTAGCCATGGTTCTCCAGTCGATGATTAGTTTCCCGCTGATTTGGGAAATGAGAAGCATGGGATTCACCACCCTAATCATCGTATCTTCACTTATTGTTGGATTCGCATCGGGCAGCGTGTTGATCTTTCTCTTCCCTCCCGACCAAGATGTCATCGGAATGGCTGGGCTGGGGAGTGATGATTTGACACAACACATCGCTCTGTTCTGGGTGGTTCTAGCACTTTTGCAGCCAATGCTGTCTGGATTCGTATTCTTCTTCGAATACTTTGGAACAGATCCATTCGCCATGATTTGGGTAGTTATTGGATTCGCCGCACCCAGCGCGGGTTTCGCAATAGCAATGTATGACAGAACAAACGCAATAGCAAATGACCTGAAGCTGTATTTCGCTCACAACCAGAGTCTGGACATCGTGTCACTTGAGTGGCTTCATGGACTAGGGCCCAGAACCGCGGCTTACAGAATGGGCATGCTAGAGAGTGCAGCAGAAAAAGCAGGCGGACTGAGAGTGAAAGGACATCAAATAGTTCGTATCAGTGACACATTCCCTATCAACAACTAGGCTGCTAAGCAGGGTGCCTTTTTCTCACATGCGCTGCCAGTCCTTGGTCTGTCCATGCAATCCAGTCACATCTAAGACAGCTGAGCTTCTTGCTCCCAAGGCCGAATCGTGGTGCGGAGCGCTCTCGAAGCTCATAAATTGTGCCGCCGTAGCCCGAGCTCCTTCTGGAGACGATTTTAAATCGTTTCTTGAAGCACTCCGTGCAGATTCCGAGTGTCTTCCGTTTCTCCAGCGCAAAACTATCTTCGAGAGTTTTGGCTGGCCCGCATGGCTCTATCATCTTCCCGCAGCTCTCGCAGAATTCCGCTATTCTAATCACCACTTAGCATATTCACTCATATGGGTGGCGGCTATGGTCATGTGACGACATGGAGAGCTAGTTATATTACTTTTCCCAGTGCGAATCAGACGAACACTATAGTCCCTTGACATAGAGCTGTGAAGCTGTCTTGAAGACATCCTCAACCCCTTCTCCAGTCAAGCAGGACGTTTCAAGGAATGCTATTGGGTGAAGCCGTCCATCCTCACCTAGCTTCTTTGCCAGCTCTTCTGCGAAGACAAAACCTTCGTCTCTGGATATAGGTGGCTCCTCTGCGTCATCATCGGAATCGCTTCTGAGGTCGGTCTTGTTGCCAACAATGATTATCGGAGGAAGGCGCTCGATGGTAGATGAGGCCTCCTTCAACCAGAACTCCAGACTCTGGAAGCTCCATCTATCTGACGCTGAATAGACGATTATCAACGCGTCAGCCCCTTCATAAAACTCCCTTCTAGCAATATCCATCCGGACAGCCTCGTCAAACGACCAGACGCGAAGCATGACCCGGTGGTCGACTAGCTCGAAGAGTCTCTCGTGAATATACTGTATGGTCTGGGGCGGTTCCGATTCCTTTTCCTCAATCATATGTTCTAGACCGGCCTTCTCAAGGAGACTTCCCTTACCTACCATATCCTCTCCAAGGATTATTACCTTGGCCGTCACTATAGGCGTGATTACATGCTTAGGAGTAGCCACCTTCTTGGGGGTTTTCTGCTCGGGCGCCTGAGCCCATGCTATTTCCGGCTCTGCAGGTTGGTCCTCCTCCGCGACTTCGAGGACCTCTGGCTCAACCGGCGTTTCAGAATCGGGCTCAGGAATTATCTTTTCCGTCAGAGAGTTGCGTGGGGCCGCAGCTGGGGTAGTCGAGTGGGTACCTGGTGCGGCCTCGACAACTTCGCTCCCTCGGAGGCTAATGCGTATCCCTTGAGTCTGATCCATCTTCTTACTTCGCTTTGTACTGGCTGCCATAAATGAATCACTTATGGACTCAACGACTGATAGTGCCTCTGTGATGTCCTTGAAATCATCCTTGGTCATTGACGTTACTTCTGTTTCCGGAGGTTTATTTTCGGGACTCTTGATGAATGTGGCTGCCGCCGGCTCCTCTTTCACAGCCCGTGTTTCAATGACAGGTGGTGTTTTGGGCGGGGATTCCGGTTCCTCCTCCACTACGACCGCCCTTCTTTCCGGAACTCCTATCCTGATCATGGTGTCTTTCAAGATTCCTGGAGGAAGCCTCTTGCCTAGGAACAAAAAAAACTGATGCAACTCAGCTTGCATATCATTGAATGATTTGCCCTTTAGAGGAATCTTCTTTTTGATAATGCCTTTGTCGCGAACCTCAATGTAACTGGGAAGGAGTGTTAACGAGATTGTTGTTCCAGGCACTATCAAGTTTTGTTGACCCCTCAGGTACACCGATAATCTCCTTTTGATTGCCGAGAGATAACCTTTTCGTCGATAGAGTGAACCTTCCCCAGCGTACCTTGCTATAATATCACATATGTGGGGTTGACAGAAAGAATTATGACTGTCGTTAATTCTGTAACCGGCAGGTCGAGCCCATGACGGACATAGATTTCCTTGATTATGTTGAAGTGATTCATGATTGGCCGGAGCCAGGCAGTTCTGTTTGTGATGTTAGCCGCTTGCTTGAACACCCCAGCATCTTTCACGAGGCTGTTGTTGCCCTTGCGAAGCCCTTTGTTGAATTACAGCCAAACAAGGTTGTAGGCATCGGACAGAGAGGAGTTGCTCTTGCCAGTGCTATTGCCTATTACTTGGGCTGCGGCATAGTGCCAACATGTTCCATTAGGGATGTTCCCGAGGACTGCAGCCGAGAGATAAAGTGGATGCCTGCCAGCAGATTCGCAGATGCTAAACTCGGACTAGTGGCTGAGTCAATTGATCCTGGAGATAGAATCATAATAATCGACGATTGGCTCATTAAGGGAATAACAGTTCTTGCGGTGCAGAAGGTTGTAAAGAATCTCAAAGCTTCAGTAGTAGGCATTGCGTGTGTTATCAACAACCTCTCTGAAGCCAGCCGCAAGAAGCTTGGCAGACCTGAAGTGTACTCACTCATCAAGGACCTTGAACTGCAAGCGTTTGAATCCGATAAGTAGACGGGTGTTGAAAAAAGAAGCGTAGGAGCTTGAGGCTGCGATTGCCTCAGCAGCTCCTATTCATTGTTCTATTCTTTCTGACCGCGCAGCTCTCTTCGTAGCACTTTGCCGACCATTGTCTTAGGCAGGGTTTCCACGATCTCGAGGTCTGTTGGCACCTTGTAGATTGCCATCTTTTCCTTGCCAAAGGTTCGCATCTCCTTTAGAGTGAGAGTCTGACCTGGTTCTACTACCACGAAAGCTTTGACCGTTTCGCCTCTCTTCTCGTCTGGAATGCCAATGACTGCCACCTCGCGAATCTTGGGATGCTCAAAGAGGACTTCCTCGACGTCGTTGGGCCATACCTTGTACCCGCTGGCGTTGATGAGGTCCTTCTTTCGGTCAACAATGTACGTCCAACCATCCTCATCCATCCTTGCGATGTCACCAGTGATTAACCATCCGTCAGATGTGAGAACCATCTTGGTTTCATCGGGTCTGTTGTGATATCCCTTCATCACTTGCGGCCCTTTTACAGCAAGCTCGCCAATCTCTCCTGCAGGGAGGTCCTTCGTACGATCATCAAGGTCGACGATCTTGGAATCGGTGCTTGGGAATGGCAATCCGATGGAACCGATTTTCCTGAGGCTCTTGTCCAGCGGGTTTGCATGCGTGACAGGACTCGCCTCGGAAAGTCCATACCCCTCGATTATGATCGAGTTAGTAGCCTCTTCGAATTTACGCGTTACTTCAGGAGGAAGCGCCATTGCTCCAGCGATAGCCAGCTTGAGCCCCGTGATGTCATACTTGCCAACATTCGGATGACTGTATATTCCAATGGCCATTGTTGAAACCGTCGGGAAGAAAGTTGGTTTCAGCTTGTCCATCCATTTTAGTGTATTCTCAATATCACGGGCATTCGGAAGAAGGATGATTCCGCATCCCCAAGAAATCGCCAGACTCATCGAGATGGTCTGTCCGAAGATGTGTTGTATCGGCAAGGCGGCGACGAACAGCTCCTTGCCCCGTTCAGCCATCCAACTCATCCATGCAGCACACTGTTCACAGTTTGCCTTCAGGTTGTCGTGTGTTAGCATCGCGGCCTTTGGAATCCCTGTAGTGCCGCCAGTGAACTGAAATACAGCAAGGTCCTCAGCTGGATTGATGGTAACATCAGGAGGTTCAGGAACTGTGTCCTTGATGAAGTCGTTCCAGAGAAGGTCTCCTTCCCTTAGGGGTGGAACTTCCTTCATTTCCTTCTTGTATTTGATTTTTGGAGCTAAGATTTGCTTTATCTTGGACATCGAATCCCATGCCGCTGTCACAATGACATTCTCAAGATTGCTCTCCTTACGAACCGCTTCTACAATTTTGTAGAAGAAGTTCAGCACGATGATTGTCTTTGCGCCCGTATCTTGAAGGTAGACTCTCAGCTCCTTTGGCATGCTGAGTGGATTGATAGGCGCAATTGTTGCACCACACTTCAACGCTCCGAAGTAGCTTATTACAAACTGCGGGCAATTGATTAGCATTAAGGCAACTGTGTCGCCTTTCTTCACGCCGAGCTTGGCAAAGCCATTTGCTGCTCTGTCAACGAGCTCCTTAAGCTCTCGGTAATTGATTCTAACGCCCTCGTAGAAGAGCGCTAGGTTGTCGGGAAATTCCTCCGCGGCTCTGTCGAGGTATTTGTACAGAGGGCCTTCAGGAATCGTGATTTCCTTCGGAGTGTCCCCAACGTAGTGTTTGTACCACGGTCTATCCAATTCTCTCTCTCCTCATCATGATGAATATCAGAATATGCCCCTGTTACCGTATGTAGCATAAATCCTTTCCGATGAATGGGCCTATTCAGTTGCTGTGTCTTGGAATCAGGTCTGTCCACTACCGGCGTCCAGCGCGTTCTTCAGTCAGACAACGAGAATTCACCTGACCAATTTGGAAGCAGGGATGCTTTTCTCTGCAACCAACCCGCCAACATCTTCTTATCGGGCTCGGTTCGTTTGGCTTTATGATGCTGGAGGGCTTTTAAATTGATTATTCGGGTGGAGCAATATAGACCTCAAAGACTCCAGACCATATGTCACTACTTGGTTCTGGTTTAACCAATAGGTCTCCGCCGAAGTTCGCACCAACTGGTTTAGCCTTGCTCTTTTTCCAAATGTCTGCGAATATGAGCGAGTGGACTCTGTTCTGGAAATCCCCGGTGACACGTGAGATAGATACGTCTAGATGAGCTGAATCGATTCCGTATTGACTGAGATCTGCAGTTGTCCTAAACAGACGTTCCTCGTTCACAGCGCCTATGGTCTTGTCGAACGTGTATCCAATGCCTCCAGCCAAGTAATATGCTCTCATTGGAATCCGTCTTTCCTCTCCAATCACAACAAGTTTCCGATTACTGAGCAAGATGTATTCCGGATTGGATATAGTGAACGGGATTGAGGCCGCTTCAACAGTCACATCATCCATCTTTAGGGTTTTACTCAGGAAATATCCTATCTCAATTACTTGCTTATCGAATCTAAAGGGCTCGAAATTATCAGTGTACATTACATTTCGAGCCTTGCGTAGTACGACATCAACAATCCTTTGACATTGCTTGAGGAACTGGACTCTTTCGTCCTTTCGACTTAGTATCCTTTTTATGGATATCACAACACGTAGGAAATCAAGGTTCTTAAAGTTCGAGAGAATGGTTCTACTTAGGTACGTCTTACCCCCCGCCTCTAGGAATCCTTCTTCTCTTGCCACTTGCTCAGGTATCGGATTCCCCATGTAGACCTGAGTCATTGCCTTTCTGCGCTTCGCCTTGAAAAAGATGCCCACATCCAAGCCACGACGGGGTAGGTCGAGAAGTTGTCTCACAAATCGTCCATCTGGAACAATCTCCCTCACCTGCGCTTTCTGGTACAGCTGGTTATACTTAGCAAATATATCGGCTCGTGACATCCTCCAATCAATCCGCTGGTTCTACGTTCTTCTATTCATCTTTATTATCTCTTCGGATTCCGATATTGGCAAACCCCGTGATGATTTTTAAGGGCATTTCCAATAATCGGATGGGCTCTTGACGGAACGTATAAAGAGGTCAATGTATGCAGAGTGTCCCGTGCAGTTCCAAGCATTTCGGCTGTCGGCGGGGCTTGAAACAAGAATGAGGTAGTTCAGATGGAACGAAGGAAAAAAGGCTTCACATTCGCAATACTTGGCATTTTGCTTTTTCTGATTTCATTAATGCTCTTGTTACAGATTCCGGATTTCTATCTCGGGTCTCTGGTGATCATGTTCATCGCTGTGGTGCTTATTGGTCTTGGAGGTGCCATAGCAAAGGGATATGATATAAAGCTTGAAACAATGGCAGAGGAATGCTACTTCTGTAATGGTTCAGGAAAGATTGAGGGAGCAAGGGGTTCTGAGGTTTGCCCTAGATGTGGAGGCACGGGCAAAGCATTACCTGAGGATTCTGCTTAGCAACTACTCTGATTTATGGATTTTATCGATTGCGAGGTTGTTTAGATTTGAGAGAGAAACTAGTTATCGCACATCGTGGAGCATCTGGCTATGCCCCTGAAAACACTCTGAAAGCGTTCAGGACTGCATGGCAAATGAGCGCAGACATGGTCGAACTTGATGCGCAGGAAACCTCAGACGGTCATCTTGTGTGCATTCACGATTTCGAGTTGCCTAGGACAACAAACGGTGAAGGTTATGTTGGAGAACTTACATATCGTGAGATTAAGGAACTAGACGCGGGGCAGGGCGAAAAAGTGCCACTGCTGAGCGAAGTGCTCGATTTTGCAAAAGACCGGATTGGAGTGAACATCGAGGTTAAAGCTCTGAACGTTGAGAAACGGATTTTGGGGCTAGTTACTGAACGTGAGATGCTTGACTCGGTCATGTTTTCCTCATTCATGCACAACACGGTCAGAGTGATCAAGAATCTCAATGCCTACGCAAGGACTGCAATCATATTGTCCGAACCCAGAGATGATGCTGTACGTTACACTCTTGACCTTGGAGCAAACGCCATCAACCCGCCTTTCGAAACCCTCACCCCAGAGCTAGTAACGGGCGCTCATGAAGCACGCCTCGAAGTGTTCCCCTATACTATGAATGACGCCAGCTCCATGAGGAAGTTGCTATCTATTGGAGTGGACGGTCTGATAACGGACCTACCGGATGTCTGCGTGAAGGTTGTCGAAACCTTTCTCCAGAGCCAGGCTGCTTAACTCATTCTTGAGCGGACGCGATAACTCTCTCTAGGAAAGGAGGGATGTGTGAATAGGCAATGCTTCTAGTGGGATGACAAGGTATGACATGTTCCGCCCCCTCAATCATGTAAATCTCCTTGATATCTGAGGATATGCCATCGTACACAATCCGTGCATTTTTGGGGGAGATGGTCTTATCATCCGTTCCTTGCATAATGAGAGCGGGTATCGTTACCTTGTGCATGATGTTTTGCACATCCTTTGTCATCTTGAGAAGCTCTGAATATGCACTTAGCGGCTCCTTGGCATACTTGGTTCTTTGTAAGTCGTAGCCATGGGTTTTCTGTATCTTCTCTAAGTCAACCGATTTGAACTTCATGAACAACTTCAGGAGTGGAAGAAACCTTGCGGCTGTTGAGAAGATGCGGACGGCTGGGGAGATCAAAACGATGCCGTCAATGTCATCTTCGCTCGAGGCAAGATGTAGAGTCAAGGCTCCACCCATGGAGAACCCTGCAACGAACAGATGCTTTGGATTCCAAGACTTCACTACATCAAGACCGTCGGATACCGATTTGACCCAATCGTGTCGAGACTTCTTCGACAGATCTTCTGGACTGGTTTCGTGTCCTGCAATTCTTGCTGTATAGGAGGATATGCCTTTCTCTGCCAAGAACTGCCCAAGGCTGGCAACTTCGTCAGGTGCGGCGCAGAAGCCATGAATAAGCAGAAAAGCGACGTTGGCGCCATCCGGGCGAAGTGCAACTCCGTGTTCCGGTTGATTCAACGTCGCTTCCAGCCTTTTCAGGTTTTCTTGCTCACATTATTGAGCTTCCATAGCGGCTGCTTTGCGAGATACGAATCTGAAACCTTTTTTCAGCATCCCCAGCCTGAAGCCAGCTATAAGGCACGAAATAGAGAAGAGTACCTCGAGACTTACCACAAGCATCACGAGCAAAGCAAGCACATTTGCGATATCAAAGATAGATGGAAATGCGGAAAAGACGCTCAACACTATGATCGCAGTGACTGCGCCAAGCAGTACTCCCACTATTGCTACTATCCTCATCATCTGTCCTTCCATTTCATGTCCTACATCTTCAACTTCCTTGGCTAGACTAAGGATTAGCGAGAGGACAAGCATGAATGTGATGGCATAAAATCCCCACACCATTGCTGCGGCGGTGTTTGCCATGTGTATCATTCCCACGGCGAATGAAGACATCGGGATGGTTAATGCAAAGATTACACTGAACGAACCAAGCGTTCCGGCCATACCCATCTCTTTTCCATGAGCATACCCAGCCATCGTCACGTTCTTTGTCAGCAACATGGCCATGGGTAGCACTAGAACTGTGGCTGCTTGAACGTATGGATCGACTCCGGGGAAAAATGCAATGTTGAACCATCTATTGGTAGGCCATAATGCAGCTGGACCACTCCCGCTGGCGCCAATCATGAATAGAGCAAACGCGATGGAGCTCACCACGCTCACAATGACAGTCAGGAATGCTTGTGAGAATGATGTGAGGCCTCTAATTTTGGTTTCAATCACCAATAATCCTTGTGTAATAATAATGGCAATCCACGGAATTACAACAAAACCTGATAACACATATGGATGGACCATTATGCCTACGCCAGCAAACATCAGAGGAAGTCCAACGATGACATCAGTCTTGCCGGCGTATATTGAACCCATGAGGAACATCACCGCAGCTGGACAGACGACAAGGAATAACCCATAACTGGGAGCGACCGTTTCGAGCATGGTTCCTGCTTGACCTGCAGCGAACACTCCAAGTGCTGCAGCGAATACCATGAGCCACTTGGTGCCGCTTTTAATGACATCCGCGCCAATGTGTGCAGCGCGAAGCTCCCTAGCTCCAAGCCGAGGTGCGAGCATGATCCAGAACATCATTGAAAGACAGAGCGCATAGACAAATGCCGGATCCGTTACGAACGTGGTAGCATCAGCCATCGTGCTCCACGGGCGCCAGATCTCAGTGGATGTCGTTCCAGCCAGAGTGAAGGCCCCGAAGAAGATTGCAGCGGTGCCAACGATAAATGTAAGCAGACCGGCAATCCCGAACGCGAACTTCGCTGTTTCAGAGCTGCGCGCAAACTCTCTCACAGATGTTATTGGGGACCACCAGAATTTCACGACCATCAACTGTCCAATGAGTAGCATCACGTAAGCGGCGGCAGTCACAACAACGGCAAAAGATGCAACACCGGGGTTAGCGATTGAGTAGTTGTGAAGCCCCATTCCAATGGCCAGTACTGGAATCCAGAATGCATTCAAGACTCCTGCAAGAAGTCCAGTATACGTCTTCGTTGAGTCCACGTAGACAATCGACCAAAGCTGCCACAAGATTGCGAAGATTGAACCAAGTGTGGCGAGATCAACCACGTAGGCTGCAACCTGTGCTGGAAAGTTCCAGAGCTCGCCCCCTACAGGTATGAGAACCACAAGAGCTATGCCGACCAGGAATGTCAACAGGAGTACTGACGGGTATCCAGATTCAAGACGCCTTCTTAGAGCTCCAGAACCTATTAGCTGAATAAATAGTGAAATAACTAGGAGTGCAACGAAGGCTGTTGAAGTCCAGTAGTAAACCGGATTCTTCAGAGTGAGTGCTCCGATTGAAGGAATTGGAAGCAGCGGTGTACCGGATATTATGCCGAGCCCAGCTGCGGCTATGCCAAGAAACCCTCCAATGCCTGCAATCCGGCTAATCTGTCCTGATGACTGCACTGGCGCCGGAGGAGTTCTAGATACGATATGTTCTGTTGATTCTGTCTGTGCCATCGTTTAGAACCTCATTTGGTGATGGTCATCCGTGTTGGTCGGGGTACCATTCTGCGGGGGATAAAAGGATTGTGGAGTGCGCCCGGACTTGCTACTCTGGAATGCGGTGGAACAAATTTCAATTCAGCAAGCTACTTACCGGCATGTAAAAAAGGCGCCTGGCACAACGGGCCTTGGTGATGTCTGAATTGCCCTCTGATTTCGAATTTTATGTTAAGGGAAAGAAAATTATAATGAACGAGTTCGTCAGGAATGTCATACATGACGTGATTGTGGGAATCGTATCACATCTTCACGACGTTGACCTCAAGACCATTGAGAAAGTTGAGATATCCTAGATGGTTCCGGTCGCTTGCGAAAGAGGACGTGAACTCGCAGAATGCCCCCTGATTGCTACAGCGGACGAGTGCTTTGGATTGATCTAACATCCGAAAGCACACGAGAAGAGAACTTGGATTCGTCCATCTACAAGAACTTCATTGGCGGAAAAGGATTGGGCGCCTATCTGTTGTATAGGGAACTAGAAGCAGGCATAGACGCATTGGGTCCAGATAATGTGCTTCTATTCCTTACAGGACCCCTTCAAGGACTTCCTGCTCCCAATGTGGGGCGGTGGACCTTGGTCACCAAGTCACCTTTGACAGGTCTTTTTCTGGATTCACACAGCGGTGGTGCTCTTGGAAGAGAGATTAAGAAAGCGGGCTATGATGCAGTTGGCATCAAAGGTAAATCGAAACGCCCAACATACTTGACCATTGATGACGATTCGATAGCATTTGAGGGGGCCGATGACCTTTGGGGAATGGGTGTCCACGCTGCAACTAGGACTCTGCGAGAGAAGAATGCAAAGGGCTCTTCTGTCTATGTAATTGGCCCTGCAGGGGAAAACCGAATACGATTCGCGGTTGGCTGCACAGAACTTGCGCATCAAACTGGTCGTGGCGGCGCCGGGGCTGTGATGGGCTCGAAAAATCTGAAAGCAGTGGTCGCACAAGGCACCAAGAAAATCGCGGGTGCAGATGTTGACACGATACGCGAGATTAACAGAGTCGTAGTCAAGAGCTGGAACGAGAAGGTAGACTATGGCTTCAAGGATTATGGTACTGCCTTTCTCGTGGAGTTCGCTAACAGCATGGGACACTACCCCACACGGAACTCGCAGAACGGTTACTTCGACGAGTATATGCGGATTAATCCCGCAACAATGGAGGAGAAATGGGGGCTTGGAACACACCAGTCGTGTCCTCACTGCGTTATGAGATGCACGCGCGCCTACAAAACTGAAGCTCCAGATGGAAGCGGAGCTGAGGTTGAGTCAACAGTTGAGTACGAAACATTGGGCCTTCTTGGGGGCAACATTGGAGTGAGCGATCCCCAAGCCATCTTCAAGATGAATTATCTCTGTGACGATTTGGGTATTGACACCATTAGCACTGGTGGAAGCATAGGCTTCGCAATGGAAGCTTACGAACGTGGGGTGCTCTCTGACGCGGATATCGGCTTTCCACTCAGATTTGGTGACGCTGATGCTGCAATTCAGCTCATCAAGATGATTGCATCCCGTGAAGGAATTGGCAAGACCCTATCCTTTGGTGTTCGTGCGGCTTCTATGGAGATAGGGAAAGGAAGCGAGAGCTTTGCAGTCCATGTAAAGGGCCTCGAGGTGCCGGCCTGGGATCCCCGCGGAAGGAAAGGCTTAGGGTTATCTTATGCAACAGCTGAAGTCGGGGCGAGTCATTTGAGAGGTTGGCCTGCCACCGTTGATCCTCCTTCCGAATCTGCTCTTGATGTCATAGACTCAATGGTGATAGCACGAGATGACAAGGTTTTCACAGACTCTCTTATCGTCTGCCATTTCACTTACCATCTTCCGTTGCCCCATGAACAGAAGATAACACTACTCAACGCTGCAACAGGCTTCGACCACAATGAGTCGAGCATAAGCACATTCGC
Organism: Candidatus Thorarchaeota archaeon; assembly: GCA_030669595.1. Taxonomy (GTDB): domain Archaea; phylum Asgardarchaeota; class Thorarchaeia; order Thorarchaeales; family Thorarchaeaceae; genus WTCK01. Next base: position 282 of record DAOVDG010000048.1, on the reverse strand, counting down.
TCACAGAGTTGCCACCCTTACTCGAATGTTCAATGTCCGGGAGGGAATATCCCGCAAGGATGATATCTTGCCAAAAAGGTTCTGGGAACCGCAAAAACACGGTCCGAGAGAAGGAATGAGCGCATTCGTGGACAAGGCTGACTTTGAAGCCTCGCTTGACAAATTCTATGAGATCCGTGGTTGGGACACAAATGGACGCCCCACTGACAATACAATCAATATGCTAGGTCTCGAGAGTATCTTCTAGCAGGTTTCGCACAGTTGGCGAAGGTATACACCTTA
>DAOVDG010000158.1 GCA_030669595.1 Candidatus Thorarchaeota archaeon | reverse complement strand
AAACATGACACATGGATGCAGAATACAATCAACCTCATTGCATCAGAGAATGTGTCATCACCGGCCGTTAGATCTGCAATAGTCAGTGACTTTCGAGACCGCTATGCAGAAGGCTGGCCGGGAGAGAGGGTGTACGCGGGCTGTAAGTACATCGATGAGGTGGAGCTAATCTGCATAGATCTCGCTGAGAAGCTGTTCAAAGCAGAGTTTGCTGACGTGCGACCGGTGTCCGGAGTAGTCGCTAATCTGGTGATGTACACCGCGGTTATGGCGCCCTTGGATAGGATGATGGCTCTTTCAATCGCACATGGCGGACACATCTCTCATGCTAGGAAGAACCTGGGAGGAACTGCCGGAGCAATAAGAGGCCACAAGGTGAGGAACTGGATCTTTGATGATAATGAATTCAACATCGATGTGGATGCAAGCATGAAGCTGATTAAGAAAATGCATGCAGACGGGAAGGAAATCAAGTTATTGCTCTTCGGTGGCAGTGTATTCCCATTCCCACATCCGGTGAAAGAGTTTCGAGAGATTGCTGACGAGTACGAAATGAAGATTGGTTATGACTCAGCGCACGTTTCAGGCCTGATTGCAGCAGGCCTATTTCAAGACCCGTTGAGGGAGGGTGCAGACATCATGACTGCCTCAACGCACAAGACCATGCCTGGCCCGCAGCACGGCATTATTTTGTCCAAGGCGGAGTTCGCTGAACCCATCAAGAAGGCGTCATTCCCAGGGATGCTTAGTAATCACCACCTCCATAACGTGGCTGGGCTTGCAGTAGTACTCGCTGAGATGACTGAGTTTGGAGATGCATACATGGGCCAGATACTCAAGAATGCTAAAGCTCTGGCACAGGCGCTCCACGAGAGAGGATGGAAAGTGATTGCGGAACACAAGGATTTCACTGAATCTCATGTAGTTCTAGCGGACATATCGGACTCACCAATGAAAAATGGTCGAGTGGTGGAAGAAGAGCTAGAAAACGCGAACATTGTGATCAATCGCAATCTTCTGCCGTGGGACAAGAAGATGGGACGCGACTACAAGACACCCGGTGGAATTCGACTGGGAACAAGCGAGATGACGAGATTGGGCATGAAGGAGTCTGAGATGGATGCAATTGCAGAGCTCATGCACCGCGTAGTCATGAAAGGTGAGGACGTGAACAAGATTGCAGCTGAAGTCGCAGAGTTTAGAAAGGACTATCAAAAGGTCCATTATGCTTTCGACACTGACACGCCTGCATACGCACATTTGAGATTCATGTAAGGGACCACTGCAATCGTAGGCTTTGTGAGATGAGGTTTCATGGACACGAAAGAAGCACAGGATATGATACGCCGCATCTACTTAGAGAGAGACAGGGCAAGAGGACTAGAGAGGACATTGCTTAGAACCTTCGAGGAACTGGGCGAGCTGAGCGATGCAATCCTAAGAAGCAAAAGCAAAAAAGAACTGTCTGATGAGGTCGCAGATGTCTTTGCGTGGGTGTGCTCGATTGCGAACCTCTTGGACATCGATCTCTCAGAGGCGCTGTACAACAAGTATAGCGGAGTGTGCTCCAAGTGTGGAAGGACGCCCTGTGAGTGTACTGAAGCCCCCTGACCGGTCAAAAGGATTAAAAGTTGATATCAGGCTCAAGTCATCGGTCCAGGAGATACAAAGGCATGCCTAAGACCCAAAAGAAACGCAGGAAGAAGAAAGGTGAAGGGCCGATGCCCTCCGGTGGAGCTGGTCTCATACGCTTCTTCGAAGACGAAACGCCTGGTATCAAGGTTGGGCCTACCTTGGTCGTGATCTTTGCATCTATGCTTGTGGTTTCCATAGTCATAGCGCACGTGGGAACGCAGCTCGGCTGGTTCTGACGAAACCATTCCATCAAACACGTTAGCTCACGCCCCAATGGTTATAAATGACCCAAGGCCGGGTCCCACGACCTGAGTCTGGTGATTCTCAAATGAAAGTGAAGAGTGTCATGAACAAGTACTGTCCCCGTTGCCGACAACACACTGAACATGCCGTCACGGCGTACAAGAAAGGAAAAGACAGATCGATGGCACAGGGGAAGCGTAGGATGACCAGGAAGACCAAAGGCTATGGTTCGTTTCCGAAGCCTATTCAGAAACGCTTCGCCAAAACAACAAAGAAGACTACACTTAGGCTTCGATGCACTGAATGTGATTACACACTCATATCAAAAGGCATGCGACTGAAGAAGGTAGAAATAGAGAAAGTTTAGGTGATGTTAATGGGCAAAGGCGAAATCATTCAGCAGCCTAGATCACGGTTCATTAAGGTGAAATGCCTTGACTGCGAGAATGAGCAAATTATCTTCAGCCACTCAACCACCGAGGTCAAGTGTCTGAAATGTGAGAAGATATTGGCCAAACCATCTGGCGGAAAGGCTAAACTTGAGCCGATAGCTCGAGAGCTGGAAGTGCTTCCGTAATCCTGCCTGAGAAGCGCTAGTTGGAGGTTTGTGGAGAATGGTTTTGAAGCGGGCTGAATGGCCGCGCCCTGATGAGTATGCGATTGCAGTTGCTACAAAGGTTGCCCCCTATGGCGCCTACGTCAAATTGCCAGAGTTCGGCGAAAAGGAGGGGTTCATCCATATCTCAGAAATCAGCAGCACTTGGGTCAGGAATATACGTAACCACATTCATGAGAACAAGCGAGTGGTTGTTAAGGTACTTCAGGTTGATACGCAAAAGAGGCATATTGACTGCTCCCTAAGGCGAGTTTCATCTGAGGCAAAGAGAGCCAAGAATAACGATTGGAAACGTGCTCAGAAGGCCGAAAAGCTCCTGGAGCTGGTTGCAAAGGAGAATGATGTTTCACTAGAGAAAATCTATGAACAGATTGGCTGGCCTCTTGAGGATATCTTTGGTGAGATATACAAGGGATTAGAAAAGGCCTCAGACTTGGGTGTTGATGCGTTTGAGGAAGTGAAAGCCACCAAGAAGCTCCGGAAACAAGTGGCAGACTTAGCAAAGGCGCGTATTGAGATACCGCAAGTTGAGATAGATGGGGAAATGACTATCCTTGTCCCAGGACCAATGGGCATTGACACGATCAAGAAGGCACTGTCAGCCGGACTGGAATCGGGCAAAAAGGAAAAGTCATCTGTCGAGATATACGCACTCGGATCCCCCCGATACAAGTTATGTATTGTCAGCCCTGATTATGGCGAAGCAGAAGACATGCTTTCAGATATTCTTGGCAAAGTCACCAAGGTCATCGAGAACAATAATGGCACTATCGTATTCCAGCGTAAATAGTGATTTCTAATGACTCGGTTATACAAATGCGCAGATTGTGGTTATTACACGCTAAATGATTCCAAGTGCCCCAAATGTGGAAAGCGTGTTAAGACGCCACATCCAGCAAGATACAGTCCTCAAGATAAGTATGGAAACTATCGCCGGCGCGCGAAGAAAAGAACGCGCCAGACATCTTGTTAGTACTCATTCTAAAAGAGAGGACTAGCGATTGACCTTATGGTGAATCGCCAAATCACGTTTTCATTAGTAGAGATTTATTGGAACCCAGAAAGATGTCCAGTCGGATGAGAGCGTAGGCTCACCGGAGATAACATTGTTCCAGAACAAG
>DAOVDG010000105.1 GCA_030669595.1 Candidatus Thorarchaeota archaeon | reverse complement strand
TGGTGACCAAGGACGTTCCCGCGCATGGACTTGTCATGGGTAATCCTGCACAACTTGCTGGTTTCGTGTGCAAGTGCGGACACCCCCTGCGAGAAGAAGGGAACAGGACCAAGGAACTGGTCACATTCCAATGCAGTAAATGCAATGAAGAAACGATCATACCGGTTTCGACTATAAGAAGAAGGTCAGGTTGAAACTAGTTGTCTCGCATCTACAAGAAATTCGTTAATGAGCGCGCAGTTGGTCTCATTGAAGGCACAGAGCAGATTCGGAACTGTACTGTCATTGCACATATCGACCATGGCAAGACAACTCTAACGGATTCACTGATTGCAGCCTCCGGACTTCTCTCGAAGGAGATCGCAGCAACAGCCAGACTGATGGACTACGACTTGATAGAGCAAGAGAGAGGCATTACCATCAAGGCATCCGGGATAACACTGATACACCAGAAGGATGACCAAGAGCACCTTATCCACCTGATAGACACTCCAGGACACATCGACTTCTCAAGCCACGTCACTAGAGGACTGAGGCTGACGGATGGTGCAATCATCGTTGTCGATGTTATTGAAGGAATAATGGTTCAGACTGAAACCGTGACTAGACAGGCCATGGATGAACTCGTGCGACCAATGTTGTTTGTAAACAAGGTTGACCGACTCATCAAAGAAAGAAGGCTCGGACCCAGAAAAGTGGCGGAAGAAATCAACAAGACCGTCAGAGAGTTCAATGCCATGCTTGGTAAGTACCTCGGGGACGACCTTCTGGAGAGTTGGGAGGTCTCTTTCAGTAGAGGGTCTCTGTGCGTCGGTTCCGCCTTGGACAAGTGGGGCGTGGGTCTTGGCACACTGAAATCAAGGGCAGGAGGGAGCACGAAGCCTGCAGATTTGGCAGACGCTTTTGTTGAGATTATTGAGGAAGTTGTTGAGACCTATCAAGGCGAGGATCGACAAGTCCTCTCTCAGAAGTATCCCGTCGCAGAAGTTATACTAGACTCAGTTGTTGATGTTTGTCCGAATCCCGTTCGCGCACAAGCATATCGCATTCCTAGCTTCTGGAAAGGGGATATCAAGACAAAGGTAGGGAAAGGTCTCGTGAAGTGTTCCGCTGCAGGTCCTTGCGTTCTCCTCGTAGGAGATGTCCAACCCGATAGACATGCGGGATTAGTTGCGGCTGTTAGGATATTCTCGGGAACTCTGCAACGGGGAAGTCCACTCGTGAATGTTCGGACAAAAAAACAGGGAAAGACACTGCAAGTTGGTCTATTCATGTCCAAGCTACGGATAGCCCTGCCATCAGTGCCTGCAGGGAATCTGGCATTCATAACTGGCGTGAGAAACCTAGCTGTCGGAGATACTCTTGTAGAGAAGGGCCAAGAGGAAATCATTCCTATGAGCGAGCTGCAGTACCCAACTGAGCCTGTGGTCACGTATACCATCGAACCGAAGGCCCTCGCTAATCTAAGCTCAATACAGCAACCAATCGCTGAGTTCGCGGAAACGGACCCATCACTTGTGTTCGAAACGAATCCAGAAACTGGTGAGATGCTTCTATCTGGAGCCGGAGAACTTCACATCGAGATCAGTGTCGAGAAGCTTACGCGCGTAGGGATAGAAATTATGCTGGGCAAACCGATGGTCCTGCTTAAAGAACAGCTCAGAGCAGACGGAGATGCATGCTCGGATGGAGAAGCCACCACGAGTGAGTTCACCGTGCGTGCACTGCTGTTCAAGGAAGGACAAGATCTTGAGGCGTACGGAACATTGCTGGATTCACAGCACATCTCTGGATGCTACTTGATCGATTCAACAGGAAAGATTGCACCAGCATCCGACGAAGCGGAATGGATAAGGGAAGGGTTCCGAGCAATCATCCGCAGTGGGCCTGTATCCGGGGAGAGAATGCGTAGACTGGTAGTGGTCATTGATGAAGCCAAGATTCGAGTCGAAGGTCCCGAGTCTTCATGGCGAGAGATAACCCAGCCACTGCTTCAGGCCACAAGGAAGAGCATTCAAACTGGAGATCCAGTTGTGCTTGAACCCTGGACTCGTCTAGAGATCAGCGCGCCGGAGGAACACGTTGGCAGTCTGACTGCGATATTGGCAAGGCGCAAGGGCCAAGTACTTGAGATAGACTCGGAGAGGGGTCTCTATAGAATAACGGCAGAAATTCCCGTGCGTGAGTCCTTTGGTCTGGCAACCGAGATTAGAACATCCACTTCTGGCTGGGCCACCTGGGGAGCCAAGAGCGGAGGCTACAGAGAAGCCATGATGAACGATAGCTAGCTGCTCATTCTATTCGCGTCATCAGCTTCGCAAGTAGTAACGTTTGTTCATTGCATCGCCTAGAAATGAGAGCACTCGTCGGTCAACAAGTGCCACCTTGTCCATCGTCCTGAGCCCGCGAGCCACGTTCGAGAAGACCGCATTGAGGTAGGGCTCAGCACGGACAGTCTCAGACGTTTCGATCATCTCAAGATAGGCCTCCGCAATCTTCACAAGTCCAAGCCAGTCCTCTGCAAGAATGAAATCAATTTGATCAAAGACAACGTCATCAGGTACATCATTGTATTGCCTTTTGTCAATCTCAACATCGTATCGATGCTCCAAGGCGATAGCAAAACGCATCAAAACTCTGGAGAGGGAGAGTGATGTTGCCTGAATAAACTCCGTCGATTCTCCGGAGGTCGACTTCACCAAATTGACCATCCGCAGGTTCACGGCTGATTCATAGAGACCATTAGCTAGCTCTGAGAAATCCTTCTGTTGATAGAACGCCTTCACTGTTCTTGCCAACGAAGTCTGACCAGTCCAGTATTGGGCGAGGATAGGGTCAGCACTCCGCAAATCCTCAGTCACGGGCTGCAGGACGCGAACACTTGACTCAAGACTCAGTGCATCGATATTCATCTTCGATCTCGCCAGAGCAGCCATGACAAGAGATGCGTCTGAGAGCTCAGATGTGTCGCTGGTCATCTGACCAGCTCGATCATAGAGGGCTTGCCAAGATGCGTTCACGAAGGGCACCACGAGGAAAGCACCTTGGAAGAAGATGGAGTCGGAATGGGTCCGCGCATCAGAGAACATTCGATCCAAATCATCAAGCAACCTCAGGAGTCTGTCAGGCAGTGCTCCTCCGTGCCTAGTTGCCAGCCATACAATATTGTAGGTTGCAATTGCAGCCTCGGCAACTGCACGAGTATCCGTAGGGAAAAGCGGGATGTACTGGACAAGGGTTTCACGAATGATGTCCTTATTATCACTCTCAGCTCGTTCTAGAAGCCTCATCTGCGAGAGTGCCAGTCCCATCTTGCTACCAACAAGCTCGAGCTCGGAAACTGCACCCTCATTCCGTAGATTCTCTCTGGCTTTGACTGCGTTCTGAAATGCCTTCAGTCCTACTGGCCATAGCTCATCAGAGTCGGTTCCAAGGCATATCCATCCAATCGCATGGTCGCATCTAGCTATATCTACACTGTAATCAGAACCGTGTTTTTCAAGGTTTCGAAGGACTGTCTTGGCCCTCTCAAGGTATTCCTTGCTTTTGGTGACACTCTCATGGTCCCTCATAAGTCCGTGAGCGAATCCCAAATCCGACAAGCACTTGGCCAAGAGAAGTGACTGCGTTGTATCGGGTTCATCAATCTGTTCAAACACTTGCAATCCGGAATCAAGGCTCTCGAGTGCCTGTGGAATTGCTTCACGCCACCCGCTTGCCAAGATGTTAGAGCCGATTATGATTTGCGCTAGACCGAATCCACCACTGCCATCACTCTCAGAATCCAGAATCTTCTGGACCAATTCTGCTGCGTCATTACCCAATCGCCGTGCGTCTTCGTGAGAAACCAAATCATCTCTTGTTTGGGTGATACTGAGCTGTAACGCAACTGCAGCTTGTCGAGTTGGGTCTTTCTGTTTATCAGCTAGTGGTCCAAGCTCACGCAGGATTTCTCGAGCCTCATTGAACATGCTCAGCTCCGTGAGAACTCCTGCCTCATCAAGAGATGCATCAAACCAGAGGTCATGAATCTTCTCCTCCTTTGAGAGAGCTATTAGACGGTTCAGGAGAGCTTCAGCTTCTTCGAATAGTCCCGCATTAGTCAGAATCCAAGTTAGGTAATGGATTTCCCTGAGAGCGAGAGTTGTTGACGCCTTGTGAGCGCGGGAATGAACTGCGTCCAGTGTCATGCGTACTTCATCAACAAGAAACGGAAGGAGCGGCCGCAGGTTCAGCTTGAGTGAGGATTCTATTGCATGCGAGAGGTCGCTCAAGAGGTCCAACAACTTGGGAATCGCAACTCTATCTGGAAGTATCTCAGTCTCGATGCGATTGTGTGCAGTTGTGTAACGAGTGTCAAGGAGCATCATCATATCAGGAAGCATCGTGTCCTTGTCAAAGGAGAGTTTGACCGATAGCTCCATGAGTTTGTCGCTTGCGAGACCGGGACGCCGCAGGATGATTTCCTCTATCGCGCGTGCAACCCCGAAGGCCGTATCCGCCTCATCGCCCCCTGTTGCTACCGTTTGTTGTATTGTGGAGAGACCATCGTCGAGGGACATGGATGCACACAGAATATCCCTTAGTGCGGCGACTATAACAGACTCCACTTACACCTCTCCCATGGGTCATGCTGATTTGGGCATTACACCATTAAAAGCTTTCACGGAGAACCGATGACAAAGTCATGCCATTCTCTTGAGGTTTCAGTGCTCCGCATCCGATCCATCCTCACTTGGTGAGCGGGTTCGGAGCCGCTCTCATCAATTCTGAAACGCAGAACTGCATCCACAAGATACGAGTAGGTTGCGTAGGTCTTCTCGTCATGGACACCATCCTCAAGAATGAACATGATACTGTGAGAGTTCTGTGTGACACGTCCGCCAAGTCGCTGAACTGATCTGGGCATTGTTGCAGGATTCGAATGCAGTATCAAGGTTGAGAGGCTGTCGACGACGACTCGCGCGCACGCCATGTTCTCTAGGACCCCAGAGAGAACAATGCCCAGTTCCGTGATGTCTTCCACCTTCGCAAGAGAGCGGGCACCACTGGCCTTGGGAGCTCCCATCCGCTCCGAGTATCCATCGATGAATATGAAATCTCCAGATGTTTCGCAGTGCTCGATGATCCAGCCATGCCGGCTCATGTCATTTCTCACTACGCGTGGAGAAACATCAGTAGTCACGTAGACTGCGGGGAAACCAAGCTTCAGTCCATCAGCCAGAAACGCCTCGGCGTAAGTTGTTTTCCCAGATCCAAGTGGGCCTACAAGCATGTAGGACACCTGTGTCAGTTGCCCGAACTGGACCAAATCAGCGATCATGGGACGCGCTGAATTGGCCATACCAATGCAGGGACGTGGGGTTTCGTTCTTTCCCAACATAGGCACCTCAGACTCAACTTATCAATTAGATACCGGGACTTATCTCTCCTGGAAACACTCTGACCCCTTCATCTGTAATCCTCATCGAGTGTATTCTGGAGCTGTGCTTCGACCCTCTTAACTTCAACACCTCTATTGATCTAGAGCGCAAAGTATCGCTAATCTTCTCGTTGTATAACACTAGGACACCGCTAGCCAAAAATGCCTCGACATCGAAGACTCCTAGCCCGAGGTGGTGTTCAGGAATCTCACTTGTCAGGAGTAGGGTGACACCATTCTTGGTTATGTTAGCTGTGAGTTTGAAGAATTCTTCACGAAGAATGTCTCTGCTTCGGAACTTGTATGCCAGAATGGAGAGTGTGTCGATTACAACCCTCGTTGCCTTCAGTTTCTTTACATGACTCATGATGATTGCTTCCAAGCCCGAGAGGTCAAAGCTTGGAAATTCGCCCATGGTGACGGGGGTCACTTCCTTGGAAGGTGATAGGTCAACTATTGCCAGTTGGCGCTCCTTCTCCAGTTTCGCAATGTCCATTCCAAAATTCATCATGTTCCGCTTGATAAGACGAGGGGGTTCTTCCAACGTCACTAAAACGCCTGTTTCTCCATATTGCTTCGCACCATTATACAGAAACTGGATTGCGAGTATGCTCTTCCCGGTTCCAGCTTTGCCCGCAACAAGGATGGTATCTCCCTTTGGAAATCCACCCTCCACAAGCTCGTCCAAGCCAGGAACTCCTGTATTCACACGTTCTATGGTAAAGTTGCTCACTTCTTTGCACCTCTCATCTTCGAAACCCCAGCACCCATAATCATCTTCATCAACATCTCAGGTTCGGGGATACCTGTGATTGAAACCCCTCCAATCATCGTCGTAGGCAGCGCCACGATTCCGAACTCTTCTGCGACCTCTGGATTCTCACCTACATTGACGATTCTAAGCTGAAAGGAATCTGGCGAGAAATCCTGGATAGTATCACGCACAACCTCTTCAGCCCGCGGACAGAAAGCGCATGTATCAGACTTGAAAAGAACAATCACAATCTTCGATGAGTCATCGTCATCTTCAGACTTGGATTCATCATTGCTCTTTGCGTCTGCCACTCGATAGCGCTCCTAAACTAGGGGTATGACAGAGTCCAGAATGTGTTACATCTCTTGAATGTTTTGTATTGCCGGCTCGCGAAGGCTGTGTCGTAGATTCTTCAGCGGTACCCCATGATGCTACGAATGCGAGTGGCGGTCTTGCCCAGAGGCCTGTTGTGGTAGCGGACATTGCGAGGCATAAGTGCAGCCAGTATCAAGCTCTGCTCATCTTTGGACCCGATTTTCCGGAACACAGCCTTCCCCCCATTGCAACGAATGCTGATGTCCTTGAGGTCCCCCAGAGAGAGCTCCTCGCGCACTCGCTCTGCCGTATCTGTGAGAAAACCCGACATTGCCGCTATGAGGTCTCTGTTTGAAGTGGGAGCGACTGCTGAAGCCATCAGAAGACCGTCAGTCCTTGACAGAATAGATGCAAAGAAGCCGCCTTCCTTGTTCATCTCCTCCAGAAGATTGGCAAGTTGGCGGTAGTCGGGTCGTTCCATTCGTGAACACTCTAGCAGCACGTCAGGCACGTTCCTATTAAATGATAGCGTGACAGTGACGTTAGCGAGCTTCAGAGTGCTTGACTAGTGCCGTTCAGCGCAGTAGATTCGTGGACATCTTAATCCGAGTACAGTAGGAATTTTAAGGCATGTTCTCAATGTGAAGATGCTTGCGGTGTGAGAGGATGAATGCGGCCTATAGATTCAAGATTGTCATGTTGGGAGATGGTGCAGTAGGGAAGACAGCACTGACCATACGCTTCACTGAGAACAGCTTCCAGGCTGATTACAAGCGGACAATTGGCGCAGACTTTGCAATCAAGCGAGTGGATCTTCCTGATAGGGATGTAAT